>NZ_JBIBEB010000011.1:0-187424 GCF_042902325.1 Pseudomonas sp. NPDC012596
GACGAGGCGAAAACCGCGTCCAAGCCTCAAATGTGTAAACCATGTCCCCGGTTTACTATGTAAACGATGTCTCCGGTCGTACACCCGCGAATGGGGCACAAAGTGCCCCCAGTTCCGTCAGCGGTTTTGCAGGAAGGCGCGAATCCGCTCGGCCGCCTCGATGCATTCGGCCAGCGGCGCAACCAGCGCCATGCGCACGCGGCCGGCACCGGGGTTGACACCCTCTACTTCACGGGACAGGTACGAGCCCGGCACCACGGTCACATGCTGCGCTTCGAACAGGTCGCGGGTGAACGCGGCATCACAGCCCGGCACCTTGGCCCAAAGGTAGAAGCTGCCATCCGGCCGCTGCACATCCATCACCGGCTGCAGGATATCCAGCACGGCATCGTACTTGGCGCGGTACTGGTCACGGTTCTCGCGCACATGCGCCTCGTCCTGCCAAGCGGCGATGCTGGCCAGCTGGGTCTGCACCGGCATGGCGCAGCCATGGTAGGTGCGGTACAGCAGGAACGGCTTGATGATCGCGGCGTCACCGGCGACGAAGCCCGAGCGCAGGCCCGGCAGGTTGGAACGTTTGGACAGGCTGTGGAACACCACGCAACGCTTGAAGTCGTTGCGGCCCAGCTCGGCGCAGGCGCTGAGCAGGCCCGGTGGCGGCGCGTCTTCGTCGAAGTACAGTTCGCTGTAGCACTCGTCGGCGGCGATCACGAAGTCGTGCTCATCGGCCAGGGCAATCAGCTTCTTCAGGGTGTCCATTGGCACCAACGCACCGGTGGGGTTGCCCGGCGAGCACAGGAACAGGATCTGGCAACGCTTCCAGACTTCCGTAGGCACGGCATCGAAGTCCGGGTTGAACCCGTTGGCTTCCAGGCACGGCAGGTAGTGCGGGGTGGCACCGGCGAGCAGGGCTGCGCCCTCGTAGATCTGGTAGAACGGGTTGGGGCTGACCACCAGGCCATCATTGTCGCGGTTGACCACGGCCTGGGTGAAGGCGAACAGCGCCTCGCGGGTACCGTTGACCGGCAGAATGTGGCGGTCGGCATCCAGCCAGCCGGCCGGCACGCCGAAACGGCGTTCGCACCATTGGCCAATGGCCTGGCGCAGGGCTGGCAGGCCGAGGGTGCTTGGGTAGACCGCCAGCTTGTCGAGGTTGTCGGCCATGGCCTGGGCGACGAACGCAGGCGATTCATGCTTCGGCTCACCAATCGACAGGGCGATGGCGCGTTTGTCCGCTGCAGGCTTCACGCTGCCCAGCAGGGCGCGGAGTTTCTCGAACGGGTAGGGCTGAAGCTGGGTCAGGGCAGGGTTCATCGGCGCAAGGTCTCGTCAATCGTCTAATCGTTAAAAGGTCACGCGGTTCGGGCTGGTGTCGCTGGCCTGGCCGGCCTGCAGCTGCTGCACGATGGCTTCCTGCAGGCGGCTGCACAGTTGCGGGTCGGACAGCGGCTGGTTATCGGCGTCGGTAATGAAGAACACGTCTTCCACGCGTTCGCCGAGGGTGGCGATCTTGGCATTTTGCAGCGACAGGTCGAACTCCAGGAAGATTCGCCCGATGCGTGCCAGCAGGCCGGGGCGGTCGGGTGCGGTGATCTCGAGGATGGTCACCGGCCGCTGGGCATCGTTGAGAATGGTCACCTGCGGCGGGAAGTTGAAGTGCTTGAGCTGGCGCGGCACCCGACGCTGGATGATCGTTGGGTAGTCCTCGGGTTTGCGCAGCGCTTCGGTCAGGCCGTCCCTGATCTGCTTGACCCGCTGCGGGTTGTCGCCGATCGAGCCGCCGTCGTTGTCGAGCACGATGTAGGTGTCGAGGGTGAACTGGCTGC
The DNA here is from genome assembly GCF_042902325.1 of Pseudomonas sp. NPDC012596. Classification (NCBI taxonomy): domain Bacteria; kingdom Pseudomonadati; phylum Pseudomonadota; class Gammaproteobacteria; order Pseudomonadales; family Pseudomonadaceae; genus Pseudomonas; species Pseudomonas sp. NPDC012596. Next base: position 1,827 of record NZ_JBIBEB010000011.1, read on the forward strand.
TCGAGGTGATGATCCGCGCGTCATGGATGTTCAGGTTGAGCTGCGACATGGCCGCCACTGTCACGGCAAAGAAGTCGTGCTGGTCGGGGGCGTAGATGAAGATCTGCGTGCCGCCTTCGAACTCGCGCTGGGTGGTTTCCTTGATCAGTACCAGCGGCCCGCCGTCAGCGGGTTGCTGGAGGATGGCGTCGGTGTGCCAGGCCACATCGGCGGCGTTGTGCTTGAGGAAGTAGTCGTCGCCCAGCTGGGACCACAGTTGCTCGACGTCGTCCGGGTCGGTGCCCTCGCGCACGAGGATGTCCAGTGCCGAGCTTTGCGTCTGGCGGATCTGTTCTTCGCGATCGAGCGGGTTTTCCAGGCCGCGGCGCAGGGCGCGCTTGGTCTCGGTGTACAGCTGGCGCAGCAGGCTGGCGCGCCAGGAATTCCACAGGCTGGGGTTGGTGGCGTTGATATCGGCCACGGTCAGCACATAGAGGTAGTCCAGGCGCGTTTCGTCGCCAACATGCAGGGCAAAATCGTTGATCACCTGCGGGTCGGACAAGTCTTTGCGCTGGGCGGTGGTCGACATCACCAGGTGGTTCAGCACCAGCCAGACGATCAGGCGGCTGTCCCAGGCCGGCAGCTGGTGGCGTTCGCAGAACTTCTGCGCATCCACGGCGCCCAGCTCGGAATGGTCGCCCTGGCGGCCTTTGCCGATGTCGTGGTAAAGGCCGGCCAGGTAGATCAGCTCCGGCTTGGGCAGGCGGCCCATGAGCTTGCTGGCCAGCGGGAATTTCTCGGACACCGGCGTGTACTGCAACTTGCGCAGGTGCTTGATGAGGTTGAGGGTATGCGCATCGACCGTATAGATGTGGAACAGGTCATGCTGCATTTGCCCGACGATCAGGCCGAATTCCGGCAGGTAGCGGCCGAGGATGCCGTAGCGGTTCATCCGCCGCAGGTTGCGGTGGATGCCGATTTCGCATTTGAACAGCTCGATGAACAGGCTGGTGTTGCGGATGTCGTTGCGGAAGGTGTCGTCGATCAGGTGGCGATGCTCGCGCAGCAGGCGCACGGTGTCGGCGCGCACACCCTTGATCTCGGGGTGCTGGGCCATCAGCACGAAGATTTCCAGCATGGCGAACGGCGTGCGCTTGAACACGTTCGGGCTGACCGCCTCGATATAGCCGTCGTGCAGGCGGAAGCGCGCATTCAGCGGCTGGGTGGTGCCGCTGTCGTCATCGGCGAGGATGACTTCCTCGAAGTGCTGGATGATCAGGTCGCACAGCTGGCTGATGCTCATCACCACCCGGTAGTACTGCTGCATGAACTGTTCGATGGCGCGCTTGGGGTTTTCATCGGTGTAGCCCAGCAGCGCGGCGATGCTGCGCTGGTGGTCGAACAGCAGGCGGTCCTCGGCGCGGCCCGCCAGCATGTGCAGGGCGTAGCGCACTTTCCACAGGAAGTCCTGGGAGGAGGCCAGCAGTTCGTTTTCGCTCTCCAGCAGAAAACCTTCGCCGGCCAGGGCGTGCAGGTTCAGGGTGCCGTATTGGCGCCGGGCCACCCACAGCACCGTCTGGATGTCGCGCAGGCCGCCGGGCGAGCCTTTGACATTGGGCTCGAGGTTGTATTCGGTGTCGTTGTACTTGTGATGGCGGGCCTTGAGTTCGGCGCGCTTGGCCAGGAAAAACTCCCGGCTCGGCCACATGTGCGCGGTGCTGGTGACATCGAGCATGCGCTGGCGCAAGGCTTCGGGGCCGGCGATGGTGCGGCTTTCCATCATGTTGGTGATGACCGTCAGGTCGGCACGCGCCTGCTCGGCACATTCATCGACGGTGCGCACGCTCTGGCCCACTTCCAGGCCGATATCCCATAGCAGGGTCAGGAACCGTTCGATGGCGTCGCGGTACTGCTCGTGCTCGGCGGCGCCGAGCAGGATCAGCAGGTCGATGTCCGAGTGCGGGTGCAATTCGCCGCGCCCGTAACCCCCGCACGCGACGAGGGCGATACCGCTGGTGTCGCCCCAGTCGAACTGGTTCCATGCCTGCTGCAGGATGTTGTCGACGAGCCAGGCGCGGTCCTCGATCAGCCGACGGATCTCACGGCCTTCGCGAAAACGCTTGTCGAGCACCTCGCCGGCCTGGCGGATGGCTTTCTTGAAGGCGGCGATTGGGCTCGCCTTGAGGGCCAGTTCCGCCTGGAACTGGCCGCGGTCGAACAGCTCGGGATCCACCTGGGGCATGCGTCGCGTTCCTGTCGTAGAAGCCTTGGCGTCAAATCAGGCCGAGGTGCGCGGGATGGTGTCGTCCTTGCGCAGGGTGAAGATCTCGTAGCCGGTCGCGGTCACCACCAGGGTGTGCTCCCACTGGGCCGAGAGCTTGCGATCCTTGGTGATGGCCGTCCAGCCGTCGCCCAGCACCTTGGTATCGGCCTTGCCCTGGTTGATCATCGGCTCGATGGTGAAGGTCATGCCTTCCTTGAGCTCCATGCCAGTGCCGGCACGGCCGTAGTGAAGGATCTGCGGTTCTTCGTGGAACACCTTGCCGATGCCATGGCCGCAGAACTCGCGCACCACCGAGAAACCGTTCTTTTCGGCGTGCTTCTGGATCACTTCACCGATGTCGCCCAGGCGGCAGCCCGGCTTGACCAGTTCGATGGCCTTGTACATGCATTCCTGGGTGACCTTGGACAGGCGCTCGGCCCATACCGGCACGGTGCCGACGTGGAACATGCGGCTGGTGTCGCCGTGGTAGCCGTCCTTGATCACGGTGACGTCGATGTTCAGCGTGTCACCGTCCTTGAGCGGCTTGTCGTTGGGGATGCCGTGGCAGACCACATGGTTGATCGAGGTGCAGATCGACTTCGGGTAGCCTTTGTAGTTGAGCGGTGCCGGGATCGCCTGCTGGACGTTGACGATGTAGTCGTGGCACAGGCGGTCGAGCGCTTCGGTGGTGACACCGGGCTTGACGTGCTCTTCGATCATTTCCAGCACTTCGGCGGCCAGGCGGCCGGCGATGCGCATCTTCTCGATGTCTTCTGCGGTCTTGATGGTAACGGTCATTACAGGCTCTCTACGGCGCCGCGGGCGGCGCGAACAAACGGGAAAGGCCGGATTCTAGCAGAGCAGGGCGGCATTCTGTCGGGATAAAGGCGGCCATGCTGCTGTCTATAGGGGGCATTCTGGCCTGTTTGGCGGGGTGCTGCAAAAACCGCTGACGGACGAGCGATTATCCTGGTTCCGTTCGGTCGCGGTCTGTGGTATAAAATGCGCCGCTTTCGGGGACGACCCCGTGAGCATAAACCCACACACGTGTCGACACGATGACCTGGGTGCCCCGAGTTCTCGAATTTGCGGGTTGGTCATTGGGATACGTGGAGGCCCAACCCGACTTAATCAAGGAACTATCATGTCCCAAGTCAACATGCGCGATATGCTGAAGGCCGGTGTGCACTTCGGCCACCAGACCCGTTACTGGAACCCGAAAATGGGCAAGTACATTTTCGGCGCGCGCAACAAGATCCACATCATCAACCTGGAAAAAACCCTGCCAATGTTCAACGAAGCTCTGGCTTTCGTAGAGCGTCTGGCTCAGGGCAAGAACAAGATCATGTTCGTCGGCACCAAGCGTTCCGCCGGCAAGATCGTTGCCGAGCAAGCTGCTCGCGCCGGTTCGCCATACGTTGATCACCGCTGGTTGGGCGGCATGCTGACCAACTACAAAACCATCCGTGCTTCGATCAAGCGTCTGCGCGACCTGGAAACCCAGGCCGAAGATGGCACCTTTGCCAAGCTGACCAAGAAAGAAGCCCTGATGCGTTCGCGCGATCTGGAAAAGCTGGACCGCAGCCTGGGTGGTATCAAGGACATGGGCGGCCTGCCTGATGCCCTGTTCGTGATCGACGTTGACCACGAGCGCATTGCTATCACCGAAGCCAACAAGCTGGGCATCCCGGTAATCGGCGTTGTCGATACCAACAGCAGCCCGGAAGGTGTTGACTACATCATCCCAGGCAACGACGACGCCATCCGCGCCATCGAGCTGTACATGACTTCGATGGCCGACGCCATCATCCGCGGCCGCAACAACGTTGCTGGCGGCACCGAAGTCTACGCTGAAGAAGCGGCTGCACCTGCTGCTGAGTAATAGGCGCTAGCGTCTACTTGGCACGCAAAAAGGGGGCTTTGCCCCCTTTTTGCCACCTTGAAATCCTGCTGTCAGCAATGCCCCCGCATCATGGGCTGGCTGAGACAACAACAGCGGATTCGCAGAATTGAACGCCCGTGACGAGCGGGTGGAATGGTTGAAAAACTTTCCAAGAGGATTTTGAAATGGCAGCAATTACTGCAGCGCTGGTCAAAGAACTGCGCGAGCGTACCGGCGAAGGCATGATGGATTGCAAGAAGGCCCTGGAAAAGGCCGGCGGCGACATCGAAAAAGCCATTGACGACATGCGTGCCTCGGGCGCCATCAAGGCCGCCAAAAAGGCTGGCAACGTCGCTGCTGAAGGCGCGATCGCAGTCAAGACCGACGGTAAATCCGCCGTTCTGCTGGAAGTGAACTCGCAGACCGACTTCCTGGCCCTGCAAGACGACTTCAAGAACTTCGTTGCCGAAAGCATCGAAGAAGCCTTCGCCCAGAAGCTGACTGACGCAGCTCCGCTGATCGCCTCGCGTGAAGCTGCTCGTGAAGCCCTGGTTGCCAAGTGCGGCGAAAACGTCAACATCCGCCGCCTGGTGCGCGTTGAGGGTGACGTTGTCGGTGCTTACCTGCACGGCAACAAGATCGGTGCCGTTGTTGTCCTGAAAGGCGGCGACGTCGAGCTGGCCAAGAACATCGCCATGCACGTTGCAGCCTCGAACCCAGAGTTCCTGGATGCTTCGGAAATCTCCGCCGAGGCCATCGAGCGCGAGAAGAATGTCTTCCTGCAGCTGAACGCCGATAAGATCGCCGGCAAGCCGGAAAACATCGTTGAGAACATGATCAACGGCCGTATCACCAAGTTCAAGGCCGAAGCCTCGCTGAAAGAGCAAGCCTTCGTCATGAACCCGGAAGTCAAAGTCGGCGAACTGGCCAAGAAAGCCGGTGCTGAAATCGTTTCCTTCACTTACTTCAAGGTAGGCGAAGGCATCGAGAAGCCGGTCGACGACTTCGCTGCTGAAGTAGCCGCTCAGGTAGCAGCTGCCAAGCAGTAAGACAGACTCGTCTGTCGCCCCAAAGAGGCTGCCCGCTCACGCGCGCAGCCTCTTTGTCAAAGCGGGAGCGGTTTTCGAACCGTTGTTCGCTGACGCAGTCGCTGCGTCACGTTAGAGTTACACGCAGGCTCGAAGCAGCCCGCCAGAATTTTACAAACGCCGCAGGAGAGATTCGCAATGGCTCAGCAGGGCAGTGGTTATCAGGCTCGCTATAAACGCATTCTACTCAAACTTAGCGGCGAGGCCCTGATGGGCTCGGAAGAGTTCGGGATCGACCCCAAGGTCCTGGATCGCATGGCACTTGAAGTCGGCCAATTGGTCGGCATCGGTGTTCAGGTAGGTCTCGTTATCGGTGGTGGCAACCTGTTCCGTGGTGCGGCGCTCAGTGCAGCCGGCATGGACCGTGTCACCGGCGACCACATGGGCATGCTGGCAACCGTCATGAATGGCCTGGCCATGCGCGATGCGCTGGAGCGGGCGAACATCACTGCCATCGTGATGTCGGCCATTTCCATGGTGGGTGTGACCGATCATTACGATCGCCGCAAAGCCATGCGCCACCTGAACGCCAAAGAAGTCGTAATCTTCGCTGCCGGTACCGGCAACCCGTTCTTCACCACCGACTCTGCCGCTTGCCTGCGTGCCATCGAAATCGATGCCGACGTGGTATTGAAGGCAACCAAGGTCGATGGTGTATACACTGCAGATCCATTCAAAGACCCGCATGCCGAGAAGTTCGATCATCTGACCTACGATGAAGTGCTGGATCGCAAGCTGGGCGTGATGGACCTGACGGCAATCTGTCTGTGCCGCGACCACAAGATGCCGCTGCGCGTCTTCAACATGAACAAGCCCGGCGCCCTGCTGAACATCGTGCATGGCGGCGCGGAAGGAACTCTGATCGAGGAAGTTCAAAAATGATCAACGACATCAAGAAAGACGCCCAGGACCGCATGGGCAAGTCCATCGAGGCACTGGGTCGCAACCTGGCGTCCATCCGTACCGGTCGCGCCCACCCAAGCATCCTGGACAGCGTCAAAGTTCCTGCCTGGGGTAGCGAAATGCCGCTGAACCAGGTGGCTGCCGTGTCCGTTGAAGATGCCCGTACCCTGAAGATCGTCGCCCACGACAAGAACCTCAGCGCTGCCATCGAAAAGGCCATCCTGACGTCCGACCTGGGCCTGAACCCGTCCAGCGCCGGTACCACCATTCGTGTGCCGATGCCTGCCCTGACCGAAGAAACCCGCAAGGGTTACACCAAGCAGGCCAGCGCTGTTGCCGAGGACGCCAAGGTTGCCGTGCGCAACGTGCGTCGTGACGCACTGGCCGACCTCAAGAAGCTGACCAAGGACAAGGAAATCAGCGAAGACGAAGAGCGTCGCGCCGCTGACGAGATCCAGAAGCTGACCGACAAATTCGTCGCCGAGATCGACGCTGCGTTCAAAGCCAAGGAAAAGGACCTGTTGGCCGTTTAAGGCCGAGGTTTTTTAATGGAAAAGACCAAGCTGGCGGCACCGTCATCGGTGCCGCGTCACGTCGCGATCATCATGGATGGCAATAATCGCTGGGCAAAGAAGCGCCTGTTGCCCGGTGTCGCCGGGCACAAGGCCGGCGTCGATGCGGTGCGTGCGGTCATCGAAGTCTGCGCCAAGTCTGGGGTCGAGGTGCTGACCCTGTTCGCCTTCTCCAGCGAGAACTGGCAGCGCCCGGCCGAAGAGGTCGGTGCGCTGATGGAGTTGTTCTTCTCGGCACTGCGCCGTGAGGCCAGGCGCCTCAACGAGAACAACATCAGCCTGCGTATCATTGGTGACCGTTCGCGTTTTCACCCGGAGCTGCAGGCCGCCATGCGCGAGGCCGAGGCGCTGACTGCCGGCAACAACCGCTTCATCCTGCAGATCGCCGCCAACTACGGTGGGCAGTGGGATATCGCCCAAGCCGCGCAACGGCTGGCGCGTGAAGTTCAGGCCGGCCATCTGCGCCCGGACGACATCACGCCGGGGTTGTTGCAGACATGCCTGGCCACCGGCGAGCAGCCGTTGCCGGACCTGTGCATCCGCACCGGTGGCGAGCACCGTATCAGCAACTTCCTGCTGTGGCAGCTGGCCTACGCCGAACTGTACTTCTCCGACCTGTACTGGCCGGACTTCAAACACGAGGCCATGCGCAATGCCCTGGCCGATTTCGCTTCGCGCCAGCGCCGCTTCGGTAAGACCAGCGAGCAGGTCGAGGCTGGAGCTCGTGCTTAATGCTTAAACAACGCATCATTACCGCGCTGATCCTGCTGCCGGTCGCGCTGGGTGGTTTCTTCCTGCTCAACGGCGGGGACTTCGCCCTCTTCATCGGCTTCGTGGTCACCCTGGGTGCCTGGGAGTGGGCGCGTCTGGCCGGGCTTATGGCTCAGCCGCTGCGCATCGCCTACGCCGCCGTGGTCGCCGGGGCGCTGATGCTGCTCTACCTGATGCCTGACCTTGCGCCCTGGGTGCTGGGTGCTTCGGTGATCTGGTGGGCGCTGGCCACCTGGCTGGTGCTGACCTATCCGCGCAGCAGTGAATTGTGGGCCAGCGCCGCCTGCCGCCTGCTGATCGGCCTGCTGATACTGCTGCCGGCCTGGCAGGGGTTGGTGCTGCTCAAGCACTGGCCGCTGGGCAACTGGCTGATTCTCTCGGTCATGGTGCTGGTGTGGGCTGCCGATATCGGCGCTTATTTCTCCGGTCGTGCCTTTGGCAAGCGCAAGCTTGCGCCGCAGGTCAGCCCGGGCAAGAGCTGGGAAGGCGTTTATGGCGGCCTGGCTGTCAGCCTGCTGATTACCCTGGGGGTCGGCATCAGCCGCGACTGGGGTATCGGCCAGATCCTGCTGGGCCTTGTGGGCGCCGCGCTGGTGGTCATGTCGTCGGTGATCGGTGACCTGACCGAAAGCATGTTCAAGCGCCGTTCCGGTATCAAGGACAGCAGCAACCTGTTGCCTGGCCATGGTGGTGTGCTTGATCGCATCGACAGCCTGACAGCGGCCATCCCGATCTTTGCGGTGCTGTTGTGGGCTGCCGAATGGGGTGTGATGTGACTGCCATACAGCGCATTACCGTGCTGGGCGCCACCGGCTCGATTGGCCTCAGTACCCTGGATGTGATCGCCCGTCACCCCGAGCGCTATCAGGTGTTCGCGTTGAGTGGTTATTCGCGCATCGACGAGCTGCTGGGCTTGTGCGTACAGCATCGTCCGGCCTTTGCCGTGGTGCCGAATGGCGAAGCGGCCGCACGCTTGCGTGCTGGCCTTGCGGCTGCGGGTTGCGCCACCGAAGTGCTGGAAGGGGAGGCTGGCCTCTGCGAAGTCGCCTGTGCCCCTGAAGTAGATGCGGTGATGGCGGCTATCGTCGGCGCTGCCGGCCTGCGCCCGACGTTGGCTGCTGTCGAGGCAGGCAAGAAGGTGCTGCTGGCCAACAAGGAAGCGCTGGTGATGTCCGGCGCACTGTTCATGGATGCCGTGCGTCGTAGCGGCGCCGTGCTGCTGCCGATCGACAGCGAGCACAATGCGATCTTCCAGTGCCTGCCGGGCGATTACGAGCGCGGCCTGAGCCAGGTTGGCGTACGTCGGATCTTGCTGACCGCATCGGGTGGTCCGTTCCGCGAAACACCGCAAGCGGCGCTGGCCGATGTCACGCCGGAACAGGCCTGCGCCCACCCTAACTGGTCCATGGGGCGCAAGATTTCGGTGGACTCGGCGAGCATGATGAACAAGGGGCTGGAGCTGATCGAAGCCTGCTGGCTGTTCGATGCGGCGCCGGCCAAGGTTGAGGTGGTGGTGCACCCGCAGAGCGTGATCCACTCGCTGGTGGATTACGTCGATGGTTCGGTATTGGCCCAATTGGGCAACCCGGATATGCGCACGCCCATTGCCAACGCCCTGGCCTGGCCCGAGCGGATCGATTCCGGGGTTGCACCGCTGGATCTGTTCGCCATTGCCCGTCTGGATTTCCAGGCCCCCGACGAACTGCGCTTTCCTTGCCTGCGTTTGGCGCGGCAGGCTGCCGAGGCTGGTAATAGTGCCCCTGCGGTGCTCAATGCGGCCAACGAGATCGCGGTCGAGGCATTTCTCGAGCGGCGTATCCGCTTCCCGGAGATCGCGGGTATGATCGAACAGGTGCTCGACCAGGAGCCTGTGGTTCCAGTGACGTCGCTGGATGCAGTATTCGCTGCCGACCAGCGCGCCCGCGAGCTGTCTCGTGAGTGGTTGAGGCGCCACGGCCGTTGATTGCGACCGGCCCAGGGTTTGTACGAAAAGTCGTTCCGCTGAACGTCATTCGGAGAAAGACATGACTGCGTTGTACATGATTATCGGCACCCTGGTGGCCCTGGGTGTACTGGTCACTTTCCACGAATTCGGCCACTTCTGGGTTGCCCGGCGTTGCGGTGTGAAGGTGCTGCGCTTTTCCGTAGGCTTCGGGCCTGGTCTGTTGCGCTGGCATGACCGCCATGGCACCGAGTTCGTGGTGGCGGCGATCCCCCTGGGCGGTTACGTCAAGATGCTCGACGAGCGCGAGGGCGATGTGCCCCCGGCACTGGTCGACCAATCGTTCAACCGCAAGTCGGTTCGCCAACGTATTGCCATCGTTGCAGCGGGGCCGATTGCCAACTTCCTCCTGGCCATCGTGTTTTTCTGGGTGCTGGCGATGCTTGGCACCCAGCAGATCCGCCCGGTAATCGGTGCGGTAGAGTCCGGCAGCCTGGCGGCGTTGGCTGGGCTGGTGCCGGGGCAGGAAATTGTCTCCATCGATGGCAAGCCGACCAATGGCTGGTCGGCGGTCAATTTGCAGCTGGTTCGCCGCCTTGGCGAAAGCGGAACCTTGCAAGTTGGCGTGCGCGATGAAGGCGCCAGCGCCGAACGTCAGTTGCAGGTGAAGCTTGATAGCTGGCTTAAAGGCGCTGATGAGCCTGACCCGATTCAGTCCCTCGGGCTGCGCCCTTGGCGCCCCGCGGTGCAGCCTGTGCTGGCCGAGATCGACCCCAAGGGCCCGGCTGCTGCCGCCGGCCTGAAGACCGGGGACAAGCTGCTGGCCCTTGATGGCGTTGCATTGAGCGACTGGCAGCAAGTGGTCGACAGCGTGCGCGCGCGCCCCGAGGCCAATGTGGTGGTCCGTGTCGAGCGCGATGGCGCTGCGCTGGATGTGCCGGTAACCCTGGCCCGCAAGGGTGAAGGCAAGGCCGCCGGTGGTTACCTGGGCGCCGGTGTCAAAGGCGCCGAATGGCCTGCCAGCATGCTGCGCGAGGTGAGCTACGGGCCGCTGGACGCGGTGGGCGAGGGCATCTCGCGGACCTGGAACATGAGCGTCCTGACCCTCGAATCACTGAAGAAAATGCTGTTCGGTGAGCTCTCGGTAAAAAACTTGAGCGGACCGATAACCATTGCTAAAGTGGCGGGCGCTTCAGCCCAGTCCGGCGTCGGGGATTTCCTGAATTTCCTCGCCTACCTGAGCATAAGCCTGGGGGTTCTTAACCTGCTGCCCATTCCGGTACTGGATGGGGGGCATTTGCTGTTTTACCTGGTCGAGTGGGCGCGCGGTCGTCCGCTGTCCGATCGAGTACAAGGTTGGGGGGTCCAGATCGGTATCAGTTTGGTCGTAGGGGTGATGTTGCTCGCCCTGATCAACGATCTGGGTCGACTATAAAAGCTTCGCATTGCGAACCTGCCGCCCTTTCGCGGCAGGTTGTTTATTGCCAGTTGGAATAAAAGGACTTCATGAAACGTCTGCTGCTAACTGCGGTCCTCTCCGCACTGATGATCGCTGAAGTTCACGCCGAGTCCTTCACCATCTCCGATATTCGTGTCAACGGCCTGCAGCGGGTATCCGCTGGCAGCGTATTCGGCGCCTTGCCCCTGAACGTGGGCGACCAGGCCGATGACCGGCGCCTGGTGGAGTCGACCCGTTCGCTGTTCAAGACTGGCTTCTTCCAGGACATTCAGCTGAACCGCGATGGCAATGTCCTGATCATCAACGTGGTCGAGCGCCCGTCGGTGTCGAGCATCGAGATCGAAGGCAACAAGGCGATCAGCACCGAAGACCTGATGAAGGGCCTGAAACAGTCGGGCCTGGCGGAAGGCGAGATCTTCCAGCGTGCCACCCTCGAAGGTGTGCGTAACGAACTGCAGCGCCAATATGTCGCCCAGGGCCGCTACTCGGCCGAGGTCGACGCCGAAGTGGTGCCGCAGCCGCGCAACCGCGTCGCGCTGAAAATCAAGATCAACGAAGGCACCGTCGCCGCCATCCAGCACATCAACATCGTTGGCAACACCGTGTTCGACGATGAAGAGCTGTCGCAGCTGTTCGAGCTGAAGACCACCAACTGGCTGTCGTTCTTCAAGAACGACGACAAGTATGCCCGCGAAAAACTCTCCGGTGACCTGGAGCGCCTGCGTTCCTACTACCTGGACCGCGGCTACATCAACATGGATATCGCCTCTACCCAGGTGTCGATCACCCCGGACAAGAAGCACGTCTACATCACCGTCAACGTCAACGAAGGCGAGAAGTACACCGTTCGCGACGTGAAACTGTCCGGTGACCTGAAGGTGCCGGAAGACCAGGTCAAGTCGCTGCTGCTGGTGCAGCCGGGCCAGGTGTTCTCGCGCAAGGTGATGACCACCACGTCCGAGCTGATCACCCGTCGCCTGGGTAACGAAGGCTACACCTTCGCCAACGTCAACGGCGTGCCACAACCGAACGACCAGGACCACACCGTCGACATCATGTTCGTCGTGGACCCGGGCAAACGTGCTTACGTCAACCGCATCAACTACCGCGGCAACACCAAGACCGAAGACGAAGTGCTGCGCCGCGAAATGCGCCAGATGGAAGGCGGCTGGGCGTCGACCTACCTGATCGACCAGTCCAAGACCCGTCTGGAGCGCCTGGGCTTCTTCAAGGAAGTCAACGTCGAGACCCCGCCGGTGCCAGGCACTGACGACCAGGTCGACGTCAACTACAGCGTTGAAGAGCAAGCCTCCGGTTCGATCACCGCCAGCGTCGGTTTCGCCCAGAGCGCCGGCCTGATCCTCGGTGGTTCGATCAGCCAGAGCAACTTCCTCGGTACCGGTAACAAGGTCTCCATCGGCCTGACCCGTTCCGAATACCAGACCCGCTACAACTTCGGCTTCGTGGACCCCTACTTCACTGCTGACGGCGTCAGCCTGGGCTACAACGCGTTCTACCGCAGCACCGACTACGACGACCTCGACGTCGACGTGGCCAGCTATGCGGTCGACAGCCTGGGTGCGGGTGTCAGCCTCGGCTACCCGATCAGCGAAACCTCGCGCCTGACCTACGGCCTGAGCGTGCAGCAGGACAAGATCAAGACCGGCCGTTATACCGTCGACGAGATCTTCGACTTCCTCGAAGAAGAGGGCGATAGCTTCCTGAACTTCAAGGCGTCGGTAGGCTGGTCCGAATCGACCCTTAACAAAGGCGTACTGGCAACCCGTGGTCACTCCCAGAGCCTGACCCTGGAAACCACCGTGCCGGGCAGCGACCTGTCGTTCTACAAGCTCGACTACCGCGGCCAGCTGTTCAAGCCAATCAACAACGACTACACCCTGCGCCTGCACACCGAACTGGGCTATGGTGATGGTTTCGGTGGTACTTCGGGCCTGCCGTTCTACGAGAACTACTACGCGGGTGGCTTCAACTCCGTCCGTGGCTTCAAGGACAGCAGCCTGGGGCCGCGCAGTACGCCTAGTACCGGCAGGAACCCAGGCACGATTGCCGACCCGGATCAGGATCCGCTGCCATTCGGTGGCAACGTGCTGGTGCAAGGTGGCGTCGAGCTGCTGTTCCCGCTGCCGTTCGTCAAGGACCAGCGTTCGCTGCGCACCTCCGTGTTCTGGGATGTGGGTAACGTGTTCGACACCAATTGCGGCAGCAAGCCGGATTGCGAAAAGGTCGGCTTCTCGGGCATGGCCAGTTCGGTCGGCCTGGGCGTCACCTGGATTACTGCCCTGGGCCCGTTGAGCTTCAGCCTGGCGATGCCGGTCAAGAAGCCGGACGATGCCGATACCCAGGTGTTCCAATTCTCTCTGGGCCAGACCTTCTAAGGTCGGCCCTAGCTTAATGACAACGGTTTATCCAGGAGTGCATCGTGCGTAAATTGGCTCAACTGGCCGTAGTGGCCGCGGCGCTGGTCGCCACCCCGGCGTTCGCCGAAATGAAGGTTGCCGTACTGAACTATCAGATGGCCCTGCTCGAATCCGATGCCGCCAAGAAGTACGCGGTGGATGCCGAGAAAAAATTCGGCCCGCAACTGACCAAGCTCAAAGGCCTGGAAAGCAGCGCCAAGGGCATCCAGGACCGCCTGATCAAGGGCGGCGACAAGATGGCCCAGCCAGAGCGCGAGCGCCTGGAGCTTGAATTCAAGCAAAAGGCCCGTGACTTCCAGTTCCAGTCCAAGGAGCTGAACGAAGCCAAGGCCGTCGCCGACCGTGACATGCTCAAGCAGCTCAAGCCCAAGCTTGATGGCGCTGTCGAGGAAGTGATCAAGAAAGGCGGTTACGACCTGGTTCTCGAGCGTGGTGCGGTCATCGATGTCAAGCCTCAGTACGACATCACCCGCCAAGTCATCGAGCGCATGAACCAAGCCCGTTGATATGACCGTGACCATGACGCTCGGCCAGCTGGCCGAGGCCCTTGGGGCCACTCTGAAAGGCTCCGAGGCGCTGCAGATTACCGGGCTTGCCACCTTGCAGGAGGCAGGGCCCGGGCAGTTGAGCTTCCTCGCCAACCCGCAGTACCGCAAATTCCTGGATAACAGCCAGGCCGCTGCGGTGCTGCTCAAGGCTGCGGATGCCGAAAGCTTCACCGGCAACGCCCTGATCGTGGCCGACCCGTACCTGGCTTACGCGCGCATTTCCCACCTGTTCGACCCGAAACCCAAGGCTGTGGCGGGAATACATCCCAGCGCCGTGGTGGCCGAGGACGCGCAGGTCGATGCCAGTGCCAGCATCGGGCCGTTCGCGGTTATCGAGAGCGGCGCACGCATCGGCGCAAATGTGAGCATCGGCGCGCATTGCGTGATCGGTGCCCGTTGCGTGGTCGGCGAGGGCGGCTGGTTGGCGCCACGGGTCACGTTGTATCACGACGTGACCATCGGCAAGCGCGTGGTCATCCAGTCGGGCGCCGTGATCGGTGGCGAAGGCTTCGGTTTCGCCAACGAGAAAGGTGTATGGCGCAAGATTGCCCAGATCGGCGGGGTCACCATCGGTGATGACGTCGAGATCGGCGTGAATACCGCGGTAGACCGCGGTGCGCTGTCCGACACGCGGATTGCCGACGGCGTCAAGCTGGACAACCAGATCCAGATCGCACACAACGTCCAGATCGGTGAGCACACGGCCATGGCCGCCTGTGTCGGGATTTCCGGCAGCACGCGCATTGGCAAGCACTGCACCATCGCCGGCGGCGTCGGCATGGTTGGCCACATCGATGTCTGCGACAACGTATTCGTGTCCGGGATGACCATGGTGACCCGTTCTATCACCGAACCGGGCGCCTATTCTTCCGGTACTGCCATGCAGCCATTGGCTGACTGGCGCAAGAGCGCCGCGCGTATCCGCCAGCTGGATGACATGTCCAAGCGTCTCCAGCAGCTGGAAAAACGTGTCGATACCGTGACCTCAGGTGGCCAGCCGGCATCAGAAGGCTGATACCATTTCCTGAGCAAGAGTGAACAGTCGCTAGCTGGCTCCTCTTTGGATTGCAAAAGGAGCGTGTGGTCAGCACCTGCGCTCCCTATTCTTATTACAGGCTTCCCCCCGAAATGATGGACATCAACGAGATTCGCGAATACCTGCCTCACCGCTACCCGTTCCTGCTGGTAGACCGTGTGACGGATCTGGACTTCGAGGCCCAGAGCATTCGTGCCTACAAGAATGTCAGCATCAACGAGCCGTTCTTCAACGGGCATTTCCCGGAGCACCCGGTAATGCCAGGCGTGCTGATCATCGAAGCCATGGCGCAGGCTGCAGGCATTCTCGGTTTCAAGATGCTCGATACCAAACCCGCCGATGGCACGCTGTACTATTTCGTCGGTTCCGACAAACTGCGTTTCCGTCAGCCGGTATTGCCGGGTGACCAGCTGGTGTTGGAAGCGAAGTTCATCGGCCGCAAGAAGACCATCTGGAAGTTCGAGTGCCGGGCGTTGGTCGATGGCAAGCCTGTGTGCTCGGCCGAGATCACCTGTGCGGAACGTGAGCTATGAATTCGATTGATCCGCGAGCGATCATCGACCCGTCGGCCAAGCTGGCCGACGGCGTCGAGGTCGGCCCGTGGTCGATCATTGGCCCCGACGTAGAAGTCGGGGAGGGTACCGTCATCGGTCCCCATGTGGTGCTGAAGGGCCCGACCCGGATCGGCAAGCACAACCGCATCTACCAGTTTTCCTCTATCGGCGAAGACACCCCTGACCTCAAGTACAAGGGTGAACCGACGCGGTTGGTGATCGGTGATCACAATGTGATCCGCGAGGGTGTGACCATCCACCGTGGCACGGTCCAGGACCGCGCGGAAACGACCCTGGGTGACCACAACCTGATCATGGCCTATGCCCATATCGGCCATGACAGCGTGATCGGCAACCATTGCATCCTGGTGAACAACACGGCGCTGGCCGGGCATGTGCACGTGGGCGACTGGGCGATCCTGTCCGGTTTCACCCTGGTGCACCAGTATTGCCACATCGGTGCCCATGCGTTTTCGGGCATGGGTACGGCGATCGGCAAGGATGTCCCGGCGTTCGTCACGGTGTTCGGCAGCCCCGCCGAAGCCCGCAGCATGAACTTCGAAGGCATGCGCCGTCGCGGTTTCAGCGACGAGGTGATCCATGCCCTGCGTCGTTCCTACAAGATCGTCTACCGTCAGGGCCTGACCGTCGAAGAGGCGATCAAGGAGCTGGACGAGCTGGCCGGCAAGCACCCCGAGGTCGACCTGTTCCGTCAGTCGATCGTGAATTCCGCCCGCGGCATCACCCGCTGACATGGCGCAGCTTTGCGTAGCCCTGGTCGCGGGTGAGGCCAGCGGCGATATTCTCGGTTCCGGCCTGATGCGCGCCTTGAAGGCGCGCCATCCCGATGTGCGTTTTATTGGTGTCGGCGGCCCGTTGATGGAAGCCGAAGGCCTGCAGTCGTATTTCCCCATGGAGCGTCTCGCGGTCATGGGCTTGGTCGAGGTGCTGGGGCGCCTGCGCGAGCTGCTGAAGCGGCGCAAGGCGTTGATCCAGACGCTGATTGCCGAAAAGCCCGATGTGTTCATTGGCATCGACGCCCCTGATTTCACCCTCAATATCGAGTTGAAACTGCGCCAGGCCGGTATCAAGACCGTGCATTATGTCAGCCCTTCGGTTTGGGCCTGGCGGCAGAAGCGTGTGCTGAAGATCCGTGAGGGCTGCGATCTGATGCTGACCCTGCTGCCCTTCGAGGCGCGCTTCTATGAAGAGCAGGGCGTGCCGGTGCGCTTCGTTGGCCACCCCTTGGCAGATACCATTCCATTAGAGGCTGATCGCCAGGCGGCGCGCGTTGCCCTTGGCCTGGGCGGCGGACCGGTAGTGGCATTGATGCCGGGTAGCCGGGGGGGCGAGGTCGGCCGCCTCGGCGCGCTGTTCCTCGACGCAGCGCAGCGCCTGTGCGAACGGGTGCCGGGTGTACGCTTCGTATTGCCCTGCGCCAATGCGGCGCGGCGTGCGCAGCTCGAGCAGATGATCGAGGGACGTGACTTGCCCCTGACGTTGCTCGATGGCCAATCGCACCAGGCCCTGGCTGCCTGTGATGCAGTGCTGATAGCCTCCGGTACCGCTACGCTGGAGGCCATGCTGTACAAGCGCCCCATGGTCGTCGCCTACCGCCTTGCGCCGCTGACTTACTGGATACTCAAACGTCTGGTAAAAAGCCCCTACGTGTCGCTGCCCAACTTGCTGGCCCAGCGCGAGCTGGTGCCCGAGCTGCTGCAGGACGCCGCTACCAGTGAAGCCCTGGCGCAGGCCTTGGCGCCGCTGGTAACCGATGGCAGCCAGCAGACCGAGCGCTTCGACGAGATCCACCGTACCCTGCGCCGCGACGCCTCCAACCAGGCGGCAGACGCGGTGCTCGCTTTGCTGAAGGACCGCTGACATGCAGATAGGACTGGACTTCAACCTGGTCGAGGAGCTGGTCGCCGGCGTCGATGAAGTTGGCCGTGGCCCGCTGTGCGGCGCGGTGGTAACGGCAGCGGTGATTCTCGACCCGGCACGCCCTATCCTGGGCCTGAATGATTCGAAAAAGCTCACCGAAGCCAAGCGCGAAGCGCTGTTCGACGAAATTTGCGAAAAAGCCCTGAGCTTTTGCATCGCCCGGGCCGAAGTGGATGAAATCGACCGGCTGAATATTCTTCACGCCACCCTGTTGGCCATGCAGCGTGCGGTCGAGGGCCTGCACATCACGCCCAAGCTCGCGCTGATCGATGGTAATCGCTGCCCCAAGCTCGCGGTGCCGGCTGCGCCAGTGGTCAAGGGCGATAGCCAGGTGCCGGCCATCGCTGCCGCGTCGATCCTGGCCAAGGTCACCCGTGACCGCGAAATGAGCGCATTCGAGCTGATCTATCCGGGCTACGGGATTGGCGGGCACAAGGGCTACCCGACCCCGGTGCACCTTGAGGCCCTGGCGCGGCTGGGGCCTACGCCGATTCATCGGCGCTCGTTTGCGCCGGTGCGTGCCGCCTGGGAAGCCCGTGAAGGCATTACCGATTCTCTGATCTAGGCCAGCAGCCGCTTTGCGGCCCATCGCCGGCAAGCCAGCTCCCACAGGGTTCGGCGGCGCCCCCAGCGAAGGGGCTGCAAAGCAGCCCCAAACCCCCCTCGCATTTACGTTACAATCCCGCCTCGTCGTTCAGCACTGCTACAGGATCTTCCATGTCGGTACCCTTCGTTCACCTGCGCGTCCACTCCGAATTCTCGCTGGTAGACGGCCTGGTGCGGATCAAACCGCTGGCCAAGGCGCTGGCGGGGATGAACATGCCGGCAGTGGCGATCACCGACCAGAGCAACATGTGCTCGCTGGTGAAGTTCTACAAGGCCGCCATGGGCGCTGGCATCAAGCCGATCTGTGGTGCCGACCTGTGGCTGGCGGGTGCCGACCCGGAGGCGCCACTGTCGCGCATCTGCTTCCTGGCCATGAACCCTGCGGGTTATCGCAATCTCACCGAGCTGATCTCGCGGGGTTGGACCGATGGCCAGCGCAACGGCCTGGTGATTCTTCAGCGTGACTGGATCGCCCCGGCCAGCGACGGGTTGATCGCCCTGTCTGCAGGCAAGGAAGGCGATATCGGCATGGCCTTGATGGCGGGCCGGGCCGACGAGGCCGAAGCGCTGCTGCACGATTGGATGGGCATGTTCCCCGATCGCTTTTACGTCGAAGTGCAGCGCACCAACCGCGCCGGTGACGAAGAGTACGTGCATGCCGCCGTGGCACTGGCCGACAAGTTCAGTGCGCCGCTGGTGGCGACCAACGATGTGCGTTTCATCAAGCAATCCGACTTTGACGCCCACGAAAGCCGCGTGTGCATCGGTGAAGGCTGGACCCTGGACGACCCGCGGCGCCCGCGGATGTACAGCGATCAGCAGTACCTCAAGAGCGCGGACGAAATGGCCGAGCTGTTCAGCGACCTGCCCGACGGCGTCGCCAACACTGTCGAAATCGCCAAACGCTGCAACATCCAGGTCCAGCTGGGCAAATACTTCCTGCCCGACTTCCCGACGCCCAACGGCATGGGCATCGATGACTACCTGCGCCACGTCTCCCATGAAGGGCTCGAGGAGCGCCTTGCGGTGCTCTGGCCGAAAGAGACCACGCCCAATTACGAAGAGAAGCGCCAGGTCTACCTGGACCGCCTGAAGTTCGAGTTGGACATCATCATCCAGATGGGCTTCCCCGGCTACTTCCTGATCGTGATGGACTTCATCAAATGGGCCAAGAACAACGGCGTGCCGGTAGGCCCAGGGCGGGGCTCGGGTGCCGGCTCGCTGGTGGCCTACGTATTGAAGATCACCGACCTCGACCCGCTGGCCTACGACCTGCTGTTCGAGCGTTTTCTGAACCCTGAACGGGTTTCCATGCCCGACTTCGACGTCGACTTCTGCATGGATGGGCGTGACCGGGTGATCGACTATGTGGCCGAGGCCTATGGTCGCAACGCAGTCAGCCAGATCATCACCTTCGGCACCATGGCCGCCAAGGCGGTGGTGCGCGACGTGGCGCGGGTGCAAGGCAAGTCGTATGGCCTGGCCGATCGCCTGTCGAAGATGATCCCGTTCGAAGTGGGCATGACCCTGGAGAAGGCGTACGAGCAGGAAGAGATCCTGCGCGACTTCCTCAAGGGCGATGAAGACGCCCGTGAAATCTGGGAGATGGCGCTCAAGCTTGAGGGTGTCACCCGGGGTACCGGCAAGCACGCCGGTGGCGTGGTCATTGCCCCGACCAAGCTTACCGACTTCTCGCCGATCGCCTGTGACGAAGAAGGCGGCGGCCTGGTTACCCAGTTCGACAAGGACGACGTCGAGGCCGCAGGCCTGGTCAAGTTCGACTTCCTCGGCCTGCGTACCCTGACCATCATCAAGTGGGCAATGGAGACGATCAACCGCGAGCAGGCCAAGAACAACCTGCCCGATTTGAACATCGACTTCATCCCGCTGGACGACCGCAAGACCTACGAGCTGCTGCAGAAGGCCGAAACCACGGCGGTGTTCCAGCTTGAATCGCGGGGCATGAAAGAGCTGATCAAGAAGCTCAAGCCCGACTGCCTGGAAGACCTCATCGCACTGGTGGCATTGTTCCGCCCTGGCCCGTTGCAATCGGGCATGGTGGACGACTTCATCAACCGTAAGCACGGGCGCGCCGAGCTGGCCTATCCCCACTCGGACTACCAGTACGAAGGCCTCAAACCGGTATTGGCACCGACCTACGGCATCATCCTGTATCAGGAACAGGTGATGCAGATTGCCCAGGTCATGGCCGGCTATACCCTGGGCGGCGCCGACATGCTGCGCCGAGCCATGGGTAAGAAAAAGCCCGAAGAGATGGCCAAGCAGCGCGGCGGTTTCATCGAGGGTTGTGTCGCCAACAACATCGAGGCAGACCTCGCCGGTAACATCTTTGACCTGGTAGAGAAGTTCGCCGGCTACGGCTTCAACAAATCCCACTCGGCAGCCTATGGCCTGGTCTCCTATCAGACCGCCTGGCTCAAGACTCACTACCCGGCGCCGTTCATGGCTGCGGTACTGTCGGCGGACATGCACAACACCGACAAGGTGGTGGTGCTGATCGAAGAAGTGCGCACCATGAAACTGCGCCTCGATGCGCCGGACGTGAATGCCTCCGAGTTCAAGTTCACGGTCAACGATGACGGCCGCATCATCTATGGGCTGGGTGCCATCAAAGGTGTCGGTGAAGGCCCGGTGGAAGCCATCGTCGAAGCGCGCGCCCAGGGCGGGCCGTTCAAGGACTTGTTCGACTTCTGTGAGCGGGTCGACCTCAAGCGCGTCAACAAGCGGACCCTCGATGCGCTGATCCGCAGCGGGGCCCTGGACCGTCTCGGCCCGCACTTCCATGATGAGATCAAGGCGTACCACGCCAGCATCGACATCAACCGTGCGACCTTGCTGTCGGCCCTTGAAGAAGCCATCAAGGCTGCAGAACAGACCGCGCGCACGGCCGACAGCGGCCATGTCGACCTGTTTGGCGGGCTGTTCGTCGAAGCCGACTCGGATGTCTACGCCAACCACCGCAAGGTGCGCGAGCTGACGCTCAAAGAGCGCCTGAAGGGTGAGAAAGACACCCTGGGTGTGTACCTTACCGGCCACCCGATCGACGAATACGAAGGGGAGATCCGCCGCTTCGCCCGCCAGCGGATCATCGACCTCAAGCCTTCGCGCGAAACGCAGACCATCGCCGGGATGATCATTGCCCTGCGCGTGATGAAGAACAAGAAGGGCGACAAGATGGGCTTTGTCACCCTCGATGACCGGTCCGGGCGCATCGAGGCGTCGCTGTTCGCCGATGCCTTCATGGGCGCTCAAGCGCTGTTGCAGAACGATGCCATGGTGGTGGTTGAAGGCGAGGTCAGCAATGACGACTTCTCGGGTGGCCTGCGCCTGCGCGTGAAGCAGGTGATGACCATGGAAGATGCCCGGACCAAGCTGGCCGAGAGCCTGCGCCTGAAGATCACCCACGAGGCGCTCAAGGGTGACCGCCTGAACTGGCTGGGCGAGCTGATCACCCGCCACCGCGGCGGTTGCCCGATCACCCTCGAATACACGGGCAGCGATGCCAAGGCCATGTTGCAGTTCGGCGAGCAGTGGTCGATCGACCCGGCCGATGGCCTGATTCAGGCGCTGCGTGACCAGTTCGGGCGTGAGAACGTCTTCCTGCAATATCGTTGAACCGACGAAATTTACGCTCGACCTGAATGCGCCTGATCCCTTAAGGTAGGGCGCCAAACGGATCAACCGGCCGGCCGCCTGGCCGTAGACCCAAGACGGATGACTATGAACCCGAATTTTCTCGATTTCGAACAGCCGATTGCCGACCTGCAAGCCAAGATCGAAGGGCTGCGTTTGGTGGGTAACGACAACTCGCTGAATATCAGCGATGAAATTGCCCGTCTGCAAGACAAGAGCAACACTCTGACCGAAAGCATCTTCGGCAACCTGACCAGCTGGCAGATCGCGCGCCTGGCGCGCCACCCACGTCGTCCTTACACCCTGGACTACCTGGAGCACATCTTCACCGAGTTCGAAGAGCTGCACGGCGACCGCCACTTCTCCGACGACGCTGCCATCGTCGGCGGTACCGCGCGCCTGGATGGCAAGCCGGTAATGGTCATCGGCCACCAGAAGGGCCGTGAAGTGCGCGAAAAGGTTCGCCGCAACTTCGGCATGCCTCGCCCGGAAGGCTACCGCAAGGCTTGCCGCCTGATGGAAATGGCCGAACGTTTCAAGATGCCGATCCTGACCTTCATCGACACCCCGGGTGCCTACCCGGGCATCGACGCCGAAGAGCGCAACCAGAGCGAAGCGATCGCCTGGAACCTGCGCGTCATGGCGCGCCTGAAAACCCCGATCATTGCCACCGTAATCGGTGAAGGTGGTTCCGGCGGTGCATTGGCCATTGGTGTGTGCGACCAGCTGAACATGCTGCAGTACTCCACCTACTCGGTGATCTCGCCGGAAGGCTGTGCCTCGATTCTGTGGAAGACGGCCGACAAGGCTGCCGACGCTGCCGAAGCCATGGGCATCACTGCCGAGCGCCTGAAGAGCCTGAACATCGTCGACAAGGTCATTCAGGAGCCGCTGGGCGGCGCCCACCGTGACCCGGCGCAGATGTCCGAAAGCATTCGCGCCGACCTGGTTGAGCAGCTGGACATGCTGGGCAAGTTCGACAATGACGCGCTGCTTGCCCGCCGTTACGAGCGCCTGATGAGCTACGGCATCTGATGTAGCCTTGGGGCCGCGTTGCGGCCCTTTCGCCGGCAAGCCGGCTCCCACAATATTCGGCGACAACGCGGACAATGTGGCAGCCGGCTTGCCGGCGAAAGGGGCGCAACGCGGCCCCGGCGTTTTCAAAACAGTGAGGCTTCAATGATCAACCTCACCCCCTGGCTCACCGCCCCCGCCTGGCACATCGCCTTCTCTGGCGGCCTCGACTCCACCGTCCTCCTGCACCTGCTGGCCAACCACGCCCGCAGTCACCCAACGCCTCCGCTGCAAGCCATCCACATTCACCACGGCCTGCAACCGGCTGCCGACTCCTGGCCAGCGCATTGCAAAGCTGTCTGCGACCGCCTGGGTATCCCGCTCACCGTCATCCACGTTCACATAACCCCGGGTGCCAGCCTCGAACAGGCCGCGCGCGATGCCCGCTACGCGGCCTTCAAGGGCGTGCTTGGCCCGGGCGATGTGCTGTTTACCGGCCAGCACCGTGATGACCAGGCCGAAACCCTGCTGTTCCGCCTTTTGCGCGGTGCGGGCCTGCGCGGGTTGTCCGCCATGCCGGTACAGCGCCCTTTGGGGCATGGCCAGCTGGTCAGGCCGTTACTGGCGGTCTCACGCACGCAGTTGCATACCTATGCGCAAGGCCATGGGCTGGCCTGGATCGAAGACCCCTCGAACAACGACACGGCGTATACCCGCAACTTCCTGCGCGCAGAGGTGTTCCCGTTGTTGCAACAGCGTTGGCCGCAGGCCAGCCAGAACCTTGCACGCAGTGCCGACCACCTGGGCGAGGCGCTCGGGCTGCTGGATGAGCTGGCGCAGGCTGACCTGGCCGAGGCCGGGGAGGGCGGGTGTGTTGCTTGGCCTGGCTTGGACTCGCTCGATCTGGCTACCCTCGTGGCGCTGTCGCCGGCTCGTCAGCGCAATGCCCTGCAGCACTGGCTGAGCCTGCGCACGCGTTTGCCCGACAGCCGCCATTGGGCCGGCTGGGCAGCCCTGCGCGACGCGGCAATCGATGCTCGGCCAGCCTGGCACCTGACCGACGGCAAGCTGGAACGCAGCAACGGGCGCGTCTGGTGGTTGAGTGGTGACTGGTTGCAGCCTGTCGGCGGCGTATTGCGCTGGGAGCAGCCCGATGGCCGGTTGGTGTTGCCCGGCAACGGCAGTGTGCGCCTGCAGGGCCGCCCTCAGGGTGAGTTGCACATTGCCTACCGCCAGGGGGGCGAAGTACTGAACATTACCGGCCGCGGCAAGCGCGACTTGAAACGCCTGCTCAACGAGCTGCAAGTCCCGCACTTCGTGCGTTCGCGGCTACCGTTGCTGTACTGCGGCGAGCGCCTGCTGGCGGTGGCCAACCTGCCTGAACTGGGGCAGGCGGATTGCCAGCTGCACTGGCAGCCTCCGACGAACGCGCAAGGTTTGAGCTGAAGGGTACATTCCGGTAGACTACCCTCCCTTCTTGATACAACTTCTGTGCGTTCCTCGGAAACACGGCAGTTGCCGATTACCAAGCAGTTTTTTGCTGGGCTGATTCTGGAAATGACGAGCGAACTCCATACCGGGGATACCCCTGGTCTGTACAGACGCGGCAGTTTTTCGAGATGCACTGTGATTGACGCGGGTGATCGGGGGCTTCGGCCTTCCTTCGCTTTCTCCGGCGGCGCTGGCCGCCTTAACGCAGACTTCTAGGGTTTTTCATGACGCGCTACATATTCGTCACGGGCGGTGTTGTTTCTTCATTGGGGAAAGGCATTGCCTCGGCTTCCCTGGCGGCCATCCTGGAAGCGCGGGGGCTCAAGGTCACCATGCTCAAGCTGGATCCGTACATCAACGTCGATCCTGGCACCATGAGTCCGTTCCAGCACGGTGAAGTATTCGTCACCCACGATGGCGCCGAGACCGACCTTGACCTGGGCCACTACGAGCGGTTCATCCGCACGACCATGACCCAGAACAACAACTTCACCACCGGCCGTATCTACGAGCACGTGCTGCGCAAGGAGCGTCGTGGTGATTACCTGGGCGCTACCATCCAGGTCATTCCGCACATCACCGACGAGATCAAGCGTCGTATCATCAAGGGCGCCGGCGATGCCGACGTGGCCCTGGTGGAAATCGGCGGTACCGTGGGCGACATCGAGTCGCAGCCGTTCCTCGAGGCGATCCGCCAGCTGCGTGTCGAAGTGGGCTCCAAGCGCGCCATGCTGATGCACCTGACCCTGGTCCCGTACATCGCCACCGCTGGCGAAACCAAGACCAAGCCGACCCAGCACTCGGTCAAGGAACTGCGCTCCATCGGCCTGCAGCCTGACGTGCTGATCTGCCGTTCCGACCACCCGGTCGATGCCTCGTCGCGTCGCAAGATCGCGTTGTTCACCAACGTCGAAGAGCGTGCGGTCATTTCCCTGGAAGACGTCGACACCATCTATAAGATTCCTGGCGTACTGCACGCACAGGGCCTGGACGACTTCGTCGTCGAGCGCTTCGGCCTGCAGTGCAATGGCGCCGACCTGTCCGAATGGGACAAAGTGGTCGATGCCAAGCTCAACCCGGAGCAGGAAGTGACCATCGCCATGGTCGGCAAGTACATGGAGCTGCTGGACGCGTACAAGTCGCTGATCGAAGCGATGAGCCACGCCGGCATCACCAACCGTACCAAGGTCAACCTGCGCTACATCGACTCCGAAGACATCGAGAACCAGGGCACCAGCCTGCTGGAAGGCGCCGATGCCATCCTGGTACCGGGCGGTTTCGGCCTGCGTGGCGTGGAAGGCAAGATCACTGCGGTGCAATACGCCCGTGAGAACAAGGTGCCGTACCTGGGCATCTGCCTGGGCATGCAGGTTGCCGTGATCGAGTTCGCCCGCAACGTGATGGGCTGGAAAGACGCCAACTCCACCGAGTTCGACCGCAACAGCGGCCACCCGGTAGTCGGCCTGATCACCGAGTGGGCCGATGCCACCGGTGCCGTCGAGACCCGTACCGAAGCTTCCGACCTGGGCGGCACCATGCGCCTGGGTGCTCAGGACTGCCAACTGGCTGCCGGTTCCAAGGTGCACGACTGCTACGGCAAGGACGTGATCACCGAGCGTCACCGTCACCGTTACGAAGTGAACAACAACCTGCTGCCGCAGTTGATGGACGCCGGCCTGGTGGTTTCCGGCCGCTCCGAAGACGGCGCGCTGGTGGAAGTGGTCGAGTCCAAGGACCACCCATGGTTCGTCGCTTGCCAGTTCCACCCGGAGTTCACCTCGACCCCGCGTGACGGCCACCCGCTGTTCAGCGGCTTCGTCAAGGCTGCCCTGGCTCAGAAGAACAAGGCCTGAGCTCAGGCTTTGATGAGTTTTCCGACGGTATAAACCGCGCAAAGCTCATTTCTCGGGTAAAGTACCGCCCGTTCTGCCCCTGACCTGCCGGTCAGGGGTTGCTTCTGCCAGGCCTGCCTGCTGCATGTCCGCCTGGTGGAAGGCAAGAATTTCCTAAAGCTGCGTTGTTTTCGTCAATTCTGGAGTGCTTACAACAATGGCAAAAATCGTCGACATCAAAGGTCGTGAAGTTCTCGATTCGCGTGGCAACCCCACCGTGGAAGCCGATGTACTGCTCGACAACGGCATCATCGGCAGCGCTTGCGCGCCGTCCGGTGCTTCCACCGGCTCGCGCGAAGCGCTGGAGCTGCGTGATGGCGACAAGAGCCGTTACCTGGGCAAGGGCGTGCTGAAAGCCGTCGGCAACATCAACGGCCCGATCCGTGAGCTGCTGCTGGGCAAGGACCCGTCCGACCAGAAGGCCCTGGACCGCGCCATGATCGACCTGGACGGTACCGAGAACAAAGCCAAGCTGGGCGCCAACGCCATCCTGGCTGTCTCCCTGGCTGCCGCCAAGGCTGCTGCCCAGGACCAGGACCTGCCGCTGTACGCGCACATCGCCAACCTGAACGGCACCCCGGGCCAGTACTCGATGCCGGTTCCGATGATGAACATCATCAACGGTGGCGAGCACGCCGACAACAACGTCGACATCCAGGAGTTCATGGTTCAGCCGGTTGGCGCCAAGACCTTCTCCGACGGCCTGCGCATGGGCACCGAGATCTTCCACCACCTCAAGGCTGTACTGAAGGCCCGTGGCCTGAACACTGCCGTGGGTGACGAAGGTGGTTTCGCCCCGAACCTGGCTTCCAACGAAGACGCGCTGGCTGCCATCGCCGAAGCCGTTGAAAAAGCCGGCTACAAGCTGGGCACCGACGTGACCCTGGCCCTGGACTGCGCGGCTTCCGAATTCTACGAAGACGGCAAGTACAACCTGTCCGGCGAAGGCAAGTCGTTCGATGCCGAAGGCTTCGCCGACTACCTGAAAGGCCTGACCGAGCGTTTCCCGATCATCTCGATCGAAGACGGCCTGGACGAGTCCGACTGGGCTGGCTGGAAAATCCTCACCGACAAGATTGGCAAGAAGGTGCAACTGGTCGGTGACGACCTGTTCGTGACCAACACCAAGATCCTCAAGGAAGGCATCGAGAAGGGCATCGGTAACTCGATCCTGATCAAGTTCAACCAGATCGGCTCGCTGACCGAAACCCTGGAAGCCATCCAGATGGCCAAGGCTGCCGGCTACACCGCTGTGATCTCGCACCGCTCCGGTGAAACCGAAGACTCGACCATTGCCGACCTGGCCGTGGGTACCGCTGCTGGCCAGATCAAGACCGGTTCGCTGTGCCGTTCCGACCGCGTCTCGAAGTACAACCAGCTGCTGCGCATCGAAGAGCAACTGGGCGCCAAAGCGGTGTACCGTGGTCGTGACGAGTTTCGCGGCTAAGCAAGAGATGGTAAAAAGACAGCAGCCGAGGCTGTCGGAACTTTCGCTCTGAAATTTCTGACGCTTCATGCGGGTTTCTGTCAACGAAGCCTGGCCTTGGCCAGGCTTTGTGCTATTTGAGGCCTGCCCGTAGCTGGCGGTCTTTTTAACCTGGATACCTTGATGCGCAGTCCCTATTGGTTGTTTCTTGTCCTGCTCCTGCTGCTGGGTGGCCTGCAGTACCGCCTTTGGGTGGGGAACGGCAGCCTGGCGCAAGTGGCCGAGCTCAAGCAGCAGATCGACGAGCAGCATGCCGAGAACGAGCGGCTGCTGGAGCGTAATCGCGTGCTCGACGCCGAGGTGCTGGAGTTGAAGAAAGGCATGGAGACCGTCGAAGAGCGGGCTCGTCATGAACTGGGAATGGTCAAAGAGGGCGAAACCCTCTTCCAGCTGCCGCAAAAATGATGAATACCCTGCCGGCTTTCTGGGCCGTGATTCCTGCTGCGGGTGTAGGCGCCCGCATGGCTGCCGACCGCCCCAAGCAATATCTGCAATTGGGTGGGCAGACGCTTCTCGAGCATAGCCTGGACTGTTTTCTTGGCCACCCCACGCTAAAAGGTGTGGTGGTCAGCGTTGCTGAAGATGACCCTTACTGGCCTGGCTTGCGCTGCGCCAGCGATCCGCGCATCCAGCGTGCGTCGGGTGGGCGTGAGCGCGCCGACTCCGTCCTCAATGCCCTGTTGCTGCTGCATGCGCAGGGTGCTGCTGACGATGACTGGGTGCTGGTGCACGATGCGGCGCGGCCGAACCTGGCGCGTACGGATCTGGACCGTTTGCTGTCGGAACTGGCTGACGACCCGGTAGGTGGGCTGCTGGCTGTGCCTGCACGCGACACCCTGAAGCGGGCGGATGCCAATGGGCGAGTCAGCGCTACCGTGGATCGCAGCACTATCTGGCAGGCCTACACGCCGCAGATGTTCCGCCTGGGCGCATTGCATCGGGCCTTGGCCGAGTGCCTGGTTTCCGACGTGGTTGTCACCGATGAAGCTTCGGCCATCGAGTGGTCCGGGCAGGCGCCGCGGCTGATCGAGGGGCGCAGCGATAACATCAAGGTGACCCGGCCGGAAGACCTTGAGTGGCTGCGCCAGCGTTGGGCCGGGCGCGGTTGAGATCGCCGGGCCCACTGCGCGGCCCAATCGCCGGCAAGCCGGCTCCCACAGATGACGCGCAGTATCCGAAAGCTGTGTTGTCCCGGTGGGAGCCGGCTTGCCGGCGATTGGGCCGCAAAGCGGCCCCGCCATACTGTCAGGCCACCCGATACGCCGGCATCCCTGCCAACCCTTCCTTCAGATAATCCACCAGCCGCCGAACCTTGGGCGACAGGTGCCGCTGCTGTGGGTACAGCGCCCACACTGCTGTATTGGGCGGCTGATGGGCCTCCAGCAACGACACCAGCGCGCCGCTATTGAGGTGCTCCAGCACGTAGTAATCCGGCAGCTGGCACAACCCCATCCCCAGTAAGGCTGCATCCAGCACCGCCTGCCCGCTGTTGCAGCGCCAATTGCCCTGCACCCGCTGGCTGATCTCACGGCCGTCCTGTTGCAGCGCCCATAAGTCGGAACTGCCCACCAGACAATTGTGCCGCGCCAGTTCGGACAGGCTGTGCGGGCGGCCATAACGCTCCAGGTAAGCGGGCGAGGCGCACAGGTACATGCGCCGTGGCGCCAAACGTGTGGCCACCAGCCGGGAGTCAGCGAGCCGCCCCAGGCGGATCGCCAGGTCCATGCCTTCGTGCAGCAAGTCCAGGGTCCGGTTGCTGAGCTCCACTTCGACCCGCAGCTGCGGGTACAGCGCCATGAAGCGCGTCACCAGCGGCACGATGAAGCGTTCGCCATAAGCCACGGCGCAGGTCATGCGCAGCAGGCCTTTCGGTTCGCTGGCCAGGTCACCCATGGCGCGCAGCGCCTCCTCGCGGCCGTCCTGCAGGCGCTGACAGTGCTGCAGGAAGGTCTGCCCGGCTTCACTCAAAGTCACCCGGCGGGTGCTGCGGTACAGCAGGCGGGTCTGCAGGCGCTCTTCCAGGCGAGCGATCTGCCGGCTGATATGCGATGACGAGACACCCATGCGCTCGGCCGCTGCGGTGAACTGGCCCGATTCCGCTACCGCGACGAATTCATCGATACCTTCCCAACGGCTGCTCATTGATTGTCCCTGTACAGCAATAATGTTTTGCGTTTGCCTGGATTATTCATCAAAAGCACGTGAATTACACTGTTGGACTGAATCGACCCTCTGTCTGGAGACCATTGATGATCAAGTCCCGTGCTGCCGTTGCCTTCGAGGCCAAGAAACCCCTGGACATCGTCGAAGTGGACGTGGCCATGCCCAAGGCTGGCGAAGTGCTGCTGCGCGTTGTCGCCAGCGGTGTCTGCCACACCGACGCCTATACACTCTCGGGTGCAGACCCGGAGGGTATCTTCCCGTCGATCCTTGGCCATGAAGGTGGTGCGATCGTCGAGGCAGTAGGCGAGGGCGTTACCTCGGTGGCTGTCGGTGATCACGTGATCCCGCTGTACACCCCGGAATGTGGCCAGTGCAAATTCTGCCGCTCCGGCAAGACCAACCTGTGCCAGGCCATCCGCGCCACCCAGGGCAAGGGCCTGATGCCGGACGGCACTACCCGGTTCTCCTACAAGGGGCAGCAGCTGTTCCACTACATGGGCACCTCGACCTTCTCCGAGTACACCGTGCTGCCGGAAATTTCCGTAGCCAAGATCCAGAAGGAAGCACCGCTGGAGAAAGTCTGCCTGCTCGGTTGCGGCGTCACCACCGGCATCGGCGCGGTGATCAATACCGCCAAGGTCAAGCCGGGTGACACCGTGGCCATCTTCGGCCTGGGCGGCATCGGCCTGTCGGCGATCATCGGCGCAGTCAAGGCCAAGGCCTCGCGCATCATCGCCATCGACATCAACCCGGCCAAGTTCGAGATCGCCCGCCAGCTGGGTGCCACCGACTGCATCAACCCGAAGGAGTACGACCGCCCGATCCAGGAAGTGATCGTCGACCTCACCGACGGCGGCGTGGACTTCTCCTTCGAGTGCATCGGCAATGTGCAGCTGATGCGCGCCGCCCTGGAGTGCTGCCACAAAGGTTGGGGTGAATCGGTGATCATCGGTGTCGCCGGCGCCGGCCAGGAAATCGCTACCCGCCCGTTCCAGCTGGTGACCGGCCGCGTCTGGCGCGGCTCTGCCTTCGGTGGCGTGCGCGGCCGTAGCGAGTTGCCAAGCTATGTGGACATGGCCGAGAAAGGCGAGATTCCGCTGGACACCTTCATCACCCATACCATGGGCCTGGAGGACATCAACAAAGCCTTCGACCTGATGCATGAAGGCAAGAGCATCCGCAGCGTGATCCACTTCTGAGGTTTGCCATGAGCCTGGATAACATCTCCTGCCAGAAGAGCTTCGGCGGCTGGCACAAGCGTTACCGGCATCACTCCAAGGTGCTGGGCTGCGACATGGTCTTTGCCGTCTACCTGCCGCCGCAGGCAGAGCAGGGCGAGAAGCTGCCGGTGCTGTACTGGCTCAGCGGCCTGACCTGCACCGATGAGAACTTCATGCAGAAGGCCGGCGCCCAGCGCCTGGCTGCCGAGCTTGGCCTGATCATCGTCGCACCCGACACCAGCCCGCGTGGCGAGCAGGTGCCGGGCGACCCTGAGGGTGCCTGGGACTTCGGCCTGGGTGCGGGGTTCTACCTCAATGCCACCCAGCAGCCCTGGGCACAGCATTACCGCATGCATGACTATGTGGTGGACGAGTTGCCGGCGCTGATCGAGGCGCACTTCCCGGCCTCGGATCAGCGCAGCATCAGTGGCCACTCGATGGGCGGGCATGGTGCGCTGGTCTGTGCGCTGCGCAACCCGGGGCGCTACCGGTCGGTCTCAGCGTTTTCGCCGATCAGCAACCCAATGGATTGCCCATGGGGCGAAAAGGCCTTCAGCCGTTACCTGGGTGAAGACCGCGCGCGTTGGCGTGAGTGGGATGCCAGCGTGCTGCTGGCCGAGACGCCGGCTGGCCAGTGTCCGCCATTGCTGGTGGATCAGGGCGACCGTGATGACTTCCTCGAAAAGCAGCTCAAGCCCGAGGCGCTGGAGCAGGCGGCACGCAAGGGTGGGCATGCGCTCAGCTTGCGCTTGCAACCTGGCTACGACCACAGCTACTACTTCATCGCCAGCTTCATCGACGACCATCTGCGCCATCACGCAGCGGCACTGGGGCGGGTTTAACGATCCGGTCCAAAAGCCGCCCAACCACCTGCAAAGCAGGTAGAATCACGCCCTGACTCAATCAGGGCGTTTTTCTATGCGTATTGGCCACGGCTACGATGTGCACCGTTTCTGCGACGGTGATTTCATTACCCTGGGTGGGGTGCGTATCACCCACAAATACGGCCTCCTGGCCCATTCCGATGGTGACGTGCTGTTGCATGCCTTGAGCGATGCCTTGCTCGGCGCGGCGGCATTGGGCGATATCGGCAAGCACTTCCCCGACACCGACCCCCAGTTCAAGGGGGCCGACAGCCGCGTGCTGCTGCGCCATGTGGTCGGCATCGTCCAGGCCAAGGGCTGGAAAATCGGCAACGTCGACGCCACCATCGTTGCCCAGGCACCGAAAATGGCCCCGCATATCGAGACCATGCGCCAACTGATCGCCGAAGACCTTCAGGCCGAACTCGACCAGGTCAACGTCAAGGCCACCACCACCGAGAAGCTGGGTTTCACCGGCCGTGAGGAGGGGATTGCCGTGCACGCTGTCGCCCTGCTGCTGCCCGCATGACCGAACTGGAACTGCTGGGCCCGCGCGCATCGGGTGAAGCACTGGGGACTGCGGTGCTCAAGGCTGTGGCGCAAGACTTTCAGGTCGACGAAGTGCTGGACATTCCGTTATCCGGTCAAGGCGAGCACCTGTGGCTGTGGGTCGAGAAGCGTGACCTCAACACCGAAGAGGCAGCCCGCCGGCTGGCACGTGCCGCAGGTGTGCCGGTGCGTTCGATCAGCTATGCCGGCCTCAAGGACCGTCAGGCGCTGACCCGTCAGTGGTTCAGCCTGCACCTGCCAGGCAAGGCCGACCCCGACCTGGCGCGTGCCGAGGATGCCACCCTGCGCGTGCTCAAGCAGGTGCGCCACTCGCGCAAGCTGCAGCGTGGCGCCCATTCGGCCAATGGCTTCACCCTGCGCCTGACCGCGCTGGCGGCCGACCACCAGGCCCTCGATGCCCGCCTGGAGGCCCTCAAGCAGCACGGTGTGCCGAATTATTTTGGCAGTCAGCGCTTCGGCTTTGGCGGCGGCAACGTTCAGGATGCCGAGGACTGGGCTGCGCGCAAGGCCCTGCCAGAGCAGCGCAACGTGCGCTCGCGGCTGCTTTCCGCCGCGCGCAGCT
This sequence comes from Pseudomonas sp. NPDC012596, assembly GCF_042902325.1. NCBI lineage: Bacteria > Pseudomonadati > Pseudomonadota > Gammaproteobacteria > Pseudomonadales > Pseudomonadaceae > Pseudomonas > Pseudomonas sp. NPDC012596. The sequence goes on from NZ_JBIBEB010000011.1 coordinate 34,724, forward strand.
ATGTCTTCAACCAGGTACTGGCCGCCCGCGTTGCCGACGGCAGTTGGCAGCGCGCCCAGGTCGGTGACCTGTTGGCGTTCACCGATAGCCGCAGTTTCTTCCCGGCGGGCGAGTTGGAATGTTCCGATCCGCGCCTGGGTATTCTCGACTTGCATCCCACCGGCCCAATGTGGGGCGAAGGCCCTTCGCCCGCAGCCGGCGCGGCCTTGGCCCTGGAGTCGGCGGTCGCCGAGCAGCATCCGTCATTGTGCCAATGGCTCGCCAATGCGGGCATGAGTCACGAACGGCGCATCCTGCGGCTCCCTATTGGCGGGCTGACGTGGCATTATCCCGAGCCTGATATCCTGCAACTGGAATTCGTCCTCCCGGCCGGATGCTTCGCCACCGTGGTGGTGCGCGAACTCGTCGATCTGGTGCCGGCAGGGCAGACGGACAGCCCATGCGTATTCTGATTTCGAATGATGACGGTGTTACGGCACCAGGCCTGGCCGCGCTGCATGGCGCGCTGGCGGATTATGCCGAGTGCGTGGTAATCGCCCCGGACCAGGACAAGAGTGGCGCCAGCAGTTCGCTGACGCTGGACCGGCCGCTGCATCCGCAGACGCTGGCCAACGGTTTCATCAGCCTCAATGGCACGCCCACCGATTGCGTGCACCTGGGGCTCAACGGCCTGCTGCCGGAACCGCCGGACATGGTCGTTTCGGGGATCAACCTGGGTGCCAACCTGGGGGATGACGTGATCTATTCCGGTACGGTTGCCGCCGCGCTGGAAGGGCGCTTCCTGGGCGGCACGTCGCTGGCGTTTTCGCTGTTGTCGCGCTTGCCTGACAACCTGCCGACCGCGGCCTTCATCGCCCGCCGCCTGGTGGAGGCGCAGCCGCGTCTGCAGCTGCCCCCGCGCACCGTGCTCAACGTCAACATTCCCAACCTGCCGCTGGAGCACATCCGCGGCATCCAGCTCACCCGCCTCGGTCACCGGGCCCGGGCGGCAGCGCCGACCAAGGTGGTCAACCCGCGCGGCAAGGAGGGCTACTGGATTGCCGTGGCGGGTGATGCCGAGGACGGCGGGCCGGGTACCGACTTCCACGCGGTGCTGCAGGGCTACGTTTCAATTACCCCGCTGCAGCTGGACCGCACCTTCAACGATGCCTTCGAACAGCTCGACGGTTGGCTGGAGGGCCTGCTCTGATGCGCGAACAGGACGATCTGCAGCGCCGCGGTATTGGCATGACCTCCCAGCGTACCCGGGAGCGGCTGATCCAGCGCCTGTGCGAGGAGGGCGTATCGAACCCCAAGGTGCTCGATGCCATCCGCCGTACGCCGCGCCACCTGTTCGTCGACGAGGCGCTCGCCCACCGTGCCTACGAAGACACCGCGCTGCCGATCGGGCACAACCAGACGATCTCCCAGCCGTTCATGGTCGCACACATGAGCGAGCTGCTGCTGGAGGCAGGGCCGCTGGACAAGGTGCTGGAGATTGGCACAGGTTCCGGCTACCAGACGGCGATCCTGGCCCAGTTGGTCGAGCGGGTGTTCTCGGTGGAGCGCATCAAGGTGCTGCAGGACCGCGCCAAGGAGCGCCTGGTCGAGCTGAACCTGCGCAATGTGGTGTTTCGCTGGGGGGACGGTTGCGATGGCTGGCAGGCGCTGGCGCCCTACAATGCCATTATCGTCACCGCTGTAGCGCCGGAAGTGCCCCAGGCTCTGCTTGACCAGCTGGCACCGGGCGGCCGCATGGTGATCCCGGTTGGGCCGGCCGGGGAGGTTCAGCAACTGATGCTGATCGTCCGCGAAGAGCACGGGTTCTCTCGGCGCGTGCTGGGCGCCGTGCGCTTCGTGCCGCTGCTCAATGGTCCGTTGGCCTGAGCGACAGGGAATATTTGCGGTGACGACGAATTCTTGCCGTTCGGCCCTGTCTATCTGGCGGGGTATCCCGGCTCTTCAGTGAGCCTTTTGCACCGAACCTGCCAATGCAGTGGCGCTCGGTTATAATTGCAACATTATTGCATTTCATATCGTATTATCGATTTTCGGCACCATGAGGGGAGCGCGGGTGGGGCACACAGTCATTCGGCAGCGCAAGGATTGGGCGGGTTTCAAGCTTCTGGTGATTGCTTTGGCCATGGGCACCCTGCTGACGGGTTGCTCCAGCACCAGCTCGAGCGGCGCACGCGTGGTCGATCGCAACACGGCGGCGCCCAAGCGGCCGACGGTGACCTCCGGCCAATATGTCGTCAAGCCTGGCGACACCCTGTTCTCAATCGCTTTCCGTTACGGGTGGGATTACAAGGAACTGGCGGCACGCAACGGCATCCCCGCTCCCTATACCATTCGCCCCGGTCAGGCCATCCGCTTCAGCAGCGGCTCGACTGGCAGTACCACGGTAGTTTCCAACCCGTCGTCCTCGAGTAAGACAACGGTCATTCGTCGCCCTGTTGGAACAGCTATTGCCCCGCCCGCCAGCGGCGGAAAAGCGACGCCAAATTCGCCAACCACGCCTACGCCGGTGGTTACCACGGTGCCCGCCGCAGAGCGGGCGGTGGGCGGCTGGACCTGGCCAGCCAACGGTGTGTTGATTGGAAAATTCGCTTCAAACGGTAGTTTGAATAAAGGCATTGATATCGCCGGTGATTTGGGACAGCCTGTTTTTGCTGCGTCTGATGGTGCGGTGGTCTACGCCGGGAGTGGCTTGAGGGGCTACGGCGAGCTGATCATCATCAAGCACAGCGATACCTATGTCAGTGCCTACGGCCATAACCGCAGGCTGTTGGTTCGGGAGGGGCAGCAGGTCAAGGCAGGGCAGTCGATTGCTGAAATGGGGTCCACGGGCACTGATAGGGTGAAGCTGCATTTCGAGATTCGCCGCCAGGGCAAACCCGTCGATCCACTCCAGTTCCTGCCACGCCGTTGATTGTTGTACCCGGCCTGTTCCTGTGATGTAGAGGGGACAGGCTCTAGCGTTGCCAGGGATGCAGGCGCCGCTCGAGTCTGAGTTCGAACTCAGCAAAGGACTATAACAATGGCTCTCAATAAAGAAGCGCCGGAGTTTGACATCGACGATGACGTCCTCCTGATGGAGACGGGCATCGTTTTGGAAACGGATGTGGTGTCAGACGAACCTGCTGTACCGTCGGTTCGGACCAGGGCCAAATCAGGCTCTTCGCTCAAGCAGCATAAGTACATCGATTACACCCGGGCGCTCGACGCGACCCAGTTGTATCTCAACGAGATCGGATTCTCGCCTCTGCTTTCGCCAGAAGAGGAAGTGCACTTCGCGCGCTTGTCGCAGAAGGGCGACCCTGCTGGCCGCAAGCGCATGATCGAAAGCAACCTGCGCCTGGTTGTGAAAATTGCCCGTCGTTACGTGAACCGCGGCCTGTCGTTGCTCGACCTGATCGAGGAAGGCAACCTGGGGCTGATCCGTGCGGTCGAGAAATTCGACCCGGAGCGCGGTTTCCGCTTCTCGACCTATGCGACCTGGTGGATCCGCCAGACCATCGAGCGGGCGATCATGAACCAGACCCGCACCATTCGCCTGCCGATCCACGTGGTCAAGGAGCTGAACGTTTACCTGCGTGCTGCTCGGGAGCTGACTCAGAAGCTCGATCACGAACCTTCCCCCGAAGAAATCGCCACCCTTCTCGAGAAGCCTGTTGCCGAAGTCAAGCGCATGCTTGGCCTTAACGAACGGGTGTCGTCGGTTGACGTATCCCTCGGGCCAGATTCAGACAAGACCCTGCTCGACACCCTGACCGACGACCGGCCAACCGACCCCTGTGAACTGTTGCAGGATGACGATCTGTCCCAGAGCATCGATCAGTGGCTCGGCGAGCTGACCGACAAGCAGCGTGAAGTGGTAGTGCGTCGCTTCGGCCTGCGCGGGCATGAGAGCAGCACCCTTGAAGATGTTGGCCTGGAGATCGGCCTGACCCGTGAGCGGGTACGGCAGATCCAAGTAGAGGGGCTCAAGCGCCTGCGCGAGATTCTCGAGAAGAACGGCCTGTCCAGCGAGTCGCTGTTCCAGTAAGCGTCAACCCGGCATGCAAAACGCCCCGATAAGTTCGGGGCGTTTTCGTTTGTGCAGTATGTGCCTGGTTACCCGCAAACAGGGCTTTCATGTGTCCGGCGCTACCCTTGATGCATGGCGTGTAAGCCTTTTCTTACTCGTGGTGTAAGCCATTTGTGTAAGGACTAGTAAATCATTGTCGTTTCCAGAATCGTAATTTTCATAACATATTGAAATCAATGAGGATTTCAGATTTGTGGAAATGTGTCCCCGGTAATGTTTTGAGAGGTGTGGCAGTTGCCTGCGTTGGGGAAGTCGCTAGTATTCGAACTGTGCACACGGACATGCACAGGCTTTCAGGGAGAAGGCCAAGGACATCGCAAGACGCGATTTCATTACGGACGATGTTAGGGACAAGCAGGGACTACGGAAAAAATGTGGGCGGGTCAAACCGCCCCTTTTTTTTGCCTGCAGAAAATGAAAAAGGCCCTGTGAGGGCCTTTTTCGTATCTGGGCGCTTAGCGCTCCAGGTCGGCAATCTTGCCAGGTTTGCCATCCCACTCTTCAGCGTCCGGCAGGGCATCCTTACGCTCGGTGATGTTCGGCCAGATTTCCGCCAGCTCCGCGTTGAGCTCGAGGAAGTTCTCCATGCCGGCAGGCACCTCGTCTTCCGAGAAGATGGCCTGGGCCGGGCACTCAGGCTCGCACAGTGCACAGTCGATGCACTCGTCCGGGTGAATGACCAGGAAGTTCGGGCCTTCGTAGAAGCAGTCCACCGGACAGACTTCCACGCAGTCGGTGTATTTGCATTTGATGCAGTTGTCGGTGACGACGAAGGTCATTTCTAGTTCTCTCCTCAGGCAACGGCGGCGGCCCTTCCTCTCAGGGCCGCGCGGTTTACGGGCATGTGGCTGCAGGCCAGGCTAATAACCTGCAGCACCAGCAAACCGCGGCGGATTCTACCAGCTTGTAGTGGGCGCCGTTATAACAGGTTCTTTAGTTGATATAGCATTTCGATAGCTTGACGAGGGGTCATGTCGTCAAGGTCCAGCTTGCCCAGCTTCTCGATGGCCGGGTGTGGCAGGCTGGCGAACAAATCGCTCTGGTGCGGTGCTTGTGGCTCGCCCTTGGCTTTTTGCGAAACGGGTAGTTCATGCGGCAGGCTGCTGGTCTCGAGGCGGCTCAGGTGCTCGCGCGCACGCTGGATGACCGGCGACGGCACACCTGCCAGCTGCGCGACGGCCAAGCCATAGCTTTGGCTGGCCGGGCCAGGCAGCACGTGGTGCAGGAACACGATGCGCTCGTTGTGCTCGGTGGCGTTCAGGTGAACGTTGGCCACCAGCGGCTCGCTCTCCGGCAGTACGGTCAGCTCGAAGTAGTGGGTGGCGAACAGCGTGTAGGCGCGCAGCTGCGCCAGGCGCTCGGCGGCAGCCCAAGCCAGCGACAGGCCGTCGAAGGTACTGGTGCCGCGGCCCACCTCATCCATCAGCACCAGGCTACGGTCGGTGGCGTTGTGCAGGATGTTGGCGGTTTCACTCATCTCGACCATGAAGGTCGAGCGCCCGCCGGCCAGGTCGTCGCTGGAGCCGATACGGGTAAAGATGCGGTCGACCAGCGACAGCTCGCAACTTGCCGCCGGCACGAAACTGCCGATATGCGCCATCAGCACGATCAAGGCGGTCTGGCGCATGTAGGTGGACTTACCACCCATGTTCGGGCCGGTGATGATCAGCATGCGGGTGCTGTTGTCCAGGCCCAGGTCGTTTGCCACGAATGGGGTGGTCAGCACCTGCTCGACCACCGGATGACGGCCCTGGTCGATGCGCAGGCAAGGCTCGTCGACGAAGCGCGGGCAGTTCAGGTCGAGGTTCAGCGCGCGCTCGGCAAGGTTGCTCAGCACGTCCAGCTCAGCAAGCGCGGCGGCGCTGTCCTGCAGCGGCGCGAGGTGGCTGATGAGGGTTTCCAGCAGCGCGTCGTAGAGCATTTTCTCGCGGGCCAGGGCGCGGCTCTTGGCCGACAGCGCCTTGTCCTCGAAAGCCTTGAGCTCCGGCGTGATGAAGCGCTCGGCACCTTTGAGGGTCTGCCGGCGGATGTAATCGCCTGGGGCCTGTTCGGCCTGTTTGGTCGGCAGTTCGATGAAATAGCCGTGTACGCGGTTGTAGCCGACCTTCAGGTTGGCAAGGCCTGTACGGGCCTTTTCGCGCGTTTCCAGGTCGATCAGGAACTGGCCGGCGTTCTCGCTGATCGCCAGCAGCTCGTCCAGTTCGTTGTCGTAGCCGGCCTTGAGTACGCCGCCGTCGCGGATCACTGCTGGCGGGTTGTCGACGATGGCCCGCTCCAGCAGGCTGGCAAGCTCCGGGTAGGTACCGGTGATCGCGGCCAGGCGCGCCAGGTGCGGCGCTTCCAGCTCGGTCATGGCGTTCTGCAGCTCGGGCAGAGCGCCGAGGGCATCGCGCAGGCGCGCGAGGTCGCGTGGCCGGGCGTTGCGCAGGCCGATACGGGCGAGGATCCGCTCGATATCGCCAATTTCCTTGAGTTGCGGCTGCAGCTTCTCGAAACGGTAGCCATCGAGCAGGCAGCGGATCGAATCCTGGCGCGCCTGCAGCACCTTGGGGTCGCGCAGCGGGCGGTTCAACCAGCGGCTCAGCAAACGGCTGGCCATGGCGGTCTGGCAGCGGTCGATCACCGACTGCAGGGTGTTATCGCGCCCGCCGGCCAGGTTGATGTCCAGCTCCAGGTTGCGGCGGCTGGCGCCGTCGAGGATCACCGTGTCGTCCAGCCGCTCGTGGCGCAGGCTGCGCAGGTGCGGCAGGGCGGTACGCTGGGTTTCCTTTGCATAGGTCAGCAGGCAGCCGGCGGCGCCGATGGCCAGGGTCAGCTTGTCGCAGCCAAAACCCTTGAGGTCCTTGGTTGCAAACTGCTGGCAGAGCGCCTTGCGTGCCGAGTCGCGGTCGAAGTCCCAAGGGGCACGGCGGCGTGCGCCTGGGCGCTTTTCGGCCGGCAGGTCACGCGGCCAGTCGTCCGGGATCAGCAACTCGACCGGGTTGAGGCGCTCGAGCTCGGCCAGCAGGTTTTCCCAGCCTTTGATCTCCTGCACGCTGAAGTTGCCGCTGGTGATATCCAGCACCGCCAGGCCGAACAGGCGCTCGTCGCCCAGCAGCGCGGCAATCAGGTTGTCGCGGCGCTCATCCAGCAGCGCTTCGTCGCTGACCGTACCTGGGGTAATGATGCGCACCACCTGGCGTTCCACCGGGCCTTTGCTGGTGGCGGGGTCGCCAATCTGCTCGCAGATCACCACCGACTCGCCAAGCTTGACCAGTTTGGCCAGGTACCCTTCCAGCGAATGGAACGGAATCCCGCACATGGGGATCGACTGGCCGGCCGACTGACCGCGCGCTGTCAGGGTGATATCCAGCAGTTTCGCGGCTTTTTTTGCATCTTCGTAGAAGATTTCGTAAAAGTCGCCCATGCGGTAGAACATCAGCTGGTCCGGGTGCTGGTTTTTCAGCTTCCAGTACTGCTGCATCATCGGGGTGTGTGCGGAAAGATCAGACATTCAGGGCCTTACAGCGGGTGATCTGGTTGGCGATTTTGAAACCGGCAATGGTACAGGCTTTTTCATCGAGATGCAGGCGGCGGTAGGGAGCGACGTGTGCGCCGGTTTGGCGCAGTTCGGCGGGCAATTGTGGTGATGCACGGAACACTTCACTACAATGCCCGCCCCCGGCCAGCCCGCTCCACGCGATGTGTAATGAAAGTGCCTAGCAGTGTCCCCTTCGTAAAGCAGCAACTGATCTACCTCCTTTATGGAGAGCGCCGCATCTATCAGCTTGAGGCCAAGTTCAGCATCCTTACTGCGCTTGCCCGCTGCAAGCCGGGCGAACTGCCTACCATCCGCGTGCTGACCGACCAGCCACAGGCGTTCCAGGGCTGGCCCGTGGACGTGGTGGTGCTGGATGCACAGCGGCTCGCGGACTGGACCGGAGAGGGCGGCTACAGCCACCGGCGCAAGGCCTGCGCCATTGCCCATGCGTCCCGCTGGGCAGAGAAGACCATCTTCATCGATACCGACACAGTCTTCCTGCAATCGCCGCAGAAGCTGTTCCAGCAGGTGGATGCCCAGCACTTTCTGGTGGACGAAGTCGAGATGAGCTGGGCCGAGGCATCCCATAGCGCCTATTACGCAGGCTTTACCCGCGGTCTGGCGTTGTCTGGCGAGGCGCCAGTGGATGACCTGCGCCTGTGCAACAGCGGCGTCATGGGCTTTGCCCTCGAGAACGCCGCGATTGCCGAGCGTGCCATCCAGCGCATCGATGCCTGGACGCAGTACGCCTCGGCCCTGCATACCATCGAGCAGATTGCTTTTTCGTTCGAGCTGCATGGCGCGCAGATCAACGAGGCGCGTGGCGTCATCAGCCACTATTTTGCGATGAAGCAGTACATTCACGCCATTCTTGAGATTTTCTTCCAGCGTTGCGGCGACCAGTTCGACCCGAGCCTGTGCAAGCAGGCGCTCAAGGTACCGATGCAGCGCCCGGTCCCTTCCTGGTTTGGCCGGCTTTCAGTCAAATGGAGCTTGAAGCGTGTTCCACCCGAGTTACGCGGCATCGGGCGCAAACTGTTGTATGGCAGCGGTATCGGTGGCGACGAGTATCAGCGCGCCTGCAAGGTTATCTGGTGGCGCTCGGCGATAGAGGACATGCGTCAGCTCGACGGTTTCGAGTGGTCGCAAGCGTGGCCCGAGGGTTTGCCGCGCCTGGGGCGCAACGATGAGCGCGCATTCACTGCGATTGCTCTCGAAAGCATGAAAGCGGGTTAAGCCCGGCGGCCTGCACCTGCATTGCATTACGTGCGGTGTAGCGGCATTATGCATGCTATGCAAAAACGCAATATAGCCACCGTGCTCAGGGTACTGCTCGACCGCCACAGCCTGTCCCCGACAGAGCTGCACCGGCGCACGGGCGTGCCCCAGTCCACCTTGTCGCGCATTCTCGGTGAAAAGATCGTCGACCCCTCGGACAAGCACGTGTCGAAGATCGCCAGCTACTTCGGCGTCAGCACCGAGCAGCTGCGCGGCCGTGCCGAGTTGGGCGCGCCGCATGAAGCCACGCTGCCCGTTAATGGCCATGCGGACCTGCGCGACATCAGCCTCTGGGATGATGAAACACCCGTCGAGGACGACGAGGTGTCGGTCCCTTTTCTTCGCGAGGTCGAATTGGCAGCCGGGTCAGGAAGATTCGTCATCGAAGAGAGCGAGCGTGCCCGTCTGCGGTTTGGCAAGCGCAGCTTGCGCCATAACGGTGTGCAGTTCGACCAGGCCAAATGCGTGACCGTGCGCGGTAACAGCATGCTTCCCGTACTGCGCGACGGGGCTACCGTCGGCGTCAATACCGGCAAGTGCTCGATTGGCGACATCATCGATGGCGACCTATACGCCATCAACCATAACGGCCAGTTACGGGTGAAGCAGGTTTATCGACTGCCCACAGGCATCCGCCTGCGCAGCTTCAACCGCGATGAGCATCCCGATGAAGACTACAGCTTCCAGCAACTGCAGGAGGAGCAGATCAGTCTGCTCGGCCATGTGTTCTGGTGGGGCATGTACGCCCGCTGAGGGGCTGTTTCTCTACAAAAACCGCTTCGGCGGTTTTTTGTTGCCGCATGGAAATGTGAACCGGTGCATTGACCTGTTATGCATAAATGCATAAATTGGCTTCGGCGGGTTTTGCTCTTTTTCCCCCATTTTCGCCTGCCGATCAGTGTCGACGGCCATTTCACAGGAGGCAGCGCCGTGATCAACGAGCAGCAAGTGTTGCTGGAGTTGCCGCTCTGGGTGGTGATCGCCCTGGCATTACTGGCCGGCCTGAGTGGCGAAATGTGGCGGGCGGACAAGGCCGGCGCCACCGGATGGTCGCTGTTGCGGCGATTGGTGTTGCGCTCCGGCGCTTGCGTCATTTGTGGGGTTTCGACCGGGATGCTGCTGTACGCCGCCGGCTTGTCGGTCTGGGCGGCCAGCGGGGTGGGCTGCCTGACCGCTGTGGGGGGAGCGGATGTTGCAATGCGTATGTATGAGCGGTGGGCGATCAGGCGGCTGGGGCTGCGTGATACGGATAGCCAGTAACAGGCTGCGCACTGCGCATTGCAACGCCTATCCCGCTATGCCAGCTCAAGTGCTACGGTGTCATCCATCTCCCCAAGGAACCGACCATGGACTCGATCACCGCTCTCTCCACCCGTCTGGGCGAACACTTGCGCCGCTTGAACGCTCAGGTCACCACTGCCGAATCCTGCACCGGTGGTGGCATTGCAGAAGCCATCACCCGGGTACCCGGTAGCTCCGCCTGGTTCGAGGCTGGGTATGTCACCTACTCCAATGCGCAGAAAACCCGCCAGCTTGGCGTCCCTGAACCGCTGTTCAGCCAGGTCGGCGCGGTCAGCCAGGAAGTGGTCGAGGCCATGGCCCGTGGCGCCCAGCGTGCCAGTGGCGCGCGCTTTGCCGTGGCTGTCAGTGGGGTGGCCGGGCCTGATGGCGGCTCTGCAGCCAAGCCGGTGGGTACCGTGTGGCTGGCGTGGGCCGATGGTGAACACCTGTTGAGTGAGCGTCGCCACTTCGAGGGCGACCGCGAAGCGGTGCGCCGACAAACGGTGATCGCCGCGTTAGACGGCTTGTTACAGCTCGGTACCGAGTAATTCGACGACAGGGGTTTGCTCAAGCGCTTCCCTGTGGAATAATACTGGCTACTTATACAGGTATTCCGGCCATCAGGGCCAAGTCGAACACGTGAGGATTTCAATGGACGACAACAAGAAGCGCGCCTTGGCTGCGGCCCTGGGTCAGATCGAACGCCAATTCGGCAAAGGCGCGGTCATGCGCATGGGCGACCACGAGCGCACAGGCATCCCGGCTATCTCTACCGGCTCCCTGGGCCTGGACATCGCCCTCGGCATTGGCGGCCTGCCAAAAGGCCGTATCGTCGAAATCTACGGCCCGGAATCTTCGGGTAAAACCACGCTGACCCTGTCGGTCATCGCTGAAGCTCAGAAGAGCGGCGCCACCTGCGCCTTCGTCGACGCCGAGCACGCCCTCGACCCTGAATACGCCGGCAAGCTGGGCGTCAACGTCGACGACCTGCTGGTTTCTCAGCCGGACACCGGTGAGCAGGCGCTGGAAATCACCGACATGCTGGTGCGCTCCAACGCCGTTGACGTGATCATCGTCGACTCCGTGGCTGCCCTGGTACCTAAAGCCGAAATCGAAGGCGAGATGGGTGACATGCACGTCGGCCTGCAGGCCCGTCTGATGTCCCAGGCGCTGCGCAAGATCACCGGTAACATCAAGAACGCCAACTGCCTGGTCATCTTCATCAACCAGATCCGTATGAAAATCGGCGTGATGTTCGGTAGCCCGGAAACCACCACCGGTGGTAACGCCCTGAAGTTCTACGCTTCGGTGCGCCTGGACATCCGCCGTACCGGCGCGGTCAAGGAAGGCGACGAAGTGGTGGGCAGCGAAACCCGCGTGAAGATCGTCAAGAACAAGGTCTCGCCGCCATTCCGTCAGGCCGAGTTCCAGATCCTTTACGGCAAGGGCATCTACCGCAACGGCGAAATCATCGACCTGGGCGTGTCTCAAGGCTTGGTCGAGAAGTCCGGTGCCTGGTATGCCTACCAAGGCAACAAGATCGGCCAGGGCAAGGCTAACGCTGCCAAGTACCTGCACGAGAACCCGGCTATTGGTGCCGAGATCGAGAAGCAGATCCGCGAGAAGCTGCTCAAGGCGGGTGTTGTTGCTGAAGCTGGCAAGGCTGCTGCTGCCGACGCCAACGCTGACGATGTGGCTGACGCCGACGCCGGTTACTGATAGCTGCTTGGCCGATCATGTCCGCCGTACTCGACACCCCCGTCGCCGTTCGACGGACAGCCATGGACCTGCTCGCGCGACGCGAGCATGGTCGCGTAGAGCTGACGCGCAAATTGCGTCAGCGCGGCGCGACGGATGAGCTGATCGAGCCTGCGCTCGATCGGCTCGCCGAAGAAGGGTTGCTTAGCGAAGCCCGCTATCTCGAAAGCTTCATCAGGTACCGATCCAATGCTGGCTATGGCCCTGCGCGGATTCGCGAAGAGCTTGGCCAGCGTGGCCTGAACCGTGGCGATGTCGACCAGGCACTGCGTGACAGCGGGGTCGATTGGGCGGAGCGGTTACAGGAAGCCTGGCAGCGCAAGTATGCCGGGCAGCGCCCGCAAGACCCTCGCAGCCGTGCACAGCAAACCCGGTTTCTCGCTTACCGTGGCTTCCCCATGGACATGATCGGCCGCCTGCTCAGCGGCCGGGATTTGTACGATTAAACTTGCCTAGCTGACCTTCAACGCCTCACGCGCCCGCTGAGTGGTGTGCATCGGCTGTGGTTTGGCCCAGTTCTCCGGCAGATTGATAAAGTCCACCAGTTCACGCAGGCGTCCCTGGTCGCGACCATTGAACGCAAAGGTCAAGCGCGTAAGGTGGCTGTAGTTGCCTACCTCATGCTCTGCGCCACTGTCTGCGTGCTGGTGATACTTGCCACTCAGGCGCAAATCGGCAAATCCCTCCTCAATTTCATGCAGTGCGGCGTCGCTAAGCCGGTGGTGCATGCGAATCACGAACTGGTTCTTGAGCCAGCGGCTGGAGTGGTAGTTGCTGTAGAACTGGTTGATCTCTTCTACGGCCTCGTCGGCGCTGTGTACCAGGCGCACCAACTTGAGGTCGGTGGGGAGAATATAGCGGTTTTCTTCCAGCTGGCGGCTGATGAAGTCCAGGCAGTCACGCCAGAAGCTGCCACCCGGTGAGTCGAGCAGAACCACAGGTACCAGTGGGCTCTTGCCTGTCTGGATCAATGTGAGTACTTCCAGTGCCTCGTCGAGCGTACCAAAGCCTCCAGGGCAGAGCACCAGGCCGTCAGCTTCCTTGACGAAGAACAGCTTGCGAATGAAGAAGAAGTGGAAAGGCAAAAGCTTGTCAGTGCCATCGACGGTGGGGTTGGCGTGCTGTTCGAAGGGCAATGTGATATTGAACCCCAGGCTGTGATCGCTGCCCGCACCTTCGTGCGCGGCCGCCATGATGCCGCCGCCCGCACCGGTGATGACCATCAGGTCGGAGCGGGCAAGCGTGGCCCCCAATTCGCGGGCCAAAGCATACATCGGGTGTTCCAGCGGTGTACGCGCCGAACCGAATACAGTGACCTTGCGCCGGCCCTTGTAGCGTTGCAGGGTGCGGAACGACTGGTCCAGTTCGCGAAGTGCCTGCAAGGTGATCTTGGCGTTCCAGCGGTCGCCGTCATCGTGGGCCATGCGCAGGACGGTCAGCAGCATGTCACGGTACAGTGGCAGGTTGGGGCTGTCGGGGGCGACCAGTTGCAGTTGCTGGTCGATCTTGCTCAGGTCGATACCGCTGTCCCTGAAGTGATTGAATAGATACTCACTGGGTTGGTAAGGCATTCAACGTCTCCTTCTGCAGCAAAACCTCTGACCGAGCCGAGGGTCCGGCTTGGCCGCGACACTACGTGCGTCGCTGGCTGCTCTGGCTCGAGTGTGCAACCCAAGCATTGCAGTAGGCCTTCAGGCCCTGATGCAGTTGCGCAAATTCATCGTGTTGTTTTCACAGTCTTCGCTATCAATCTAGACCCTCGCGACCGTTCGTGCCGTTGTGATCTGCGTGGCCGCTCGTCGGCGCATGACCATTGATGGCGAGGGTTTGATTAACTGGTGAAGCGAAACGTGTCGATGCAGGAGGTGGCGGTATGCATCGCTTGGTCATCGAGGTAGACCGGCAGCTCTATCAGCAGCTGGAAAATGCGGCGCAGGTTCACCATGTGAGCCTGGAGGTGGAGTGTCGGCGGCGGTTGGCTGCGCTTGAGTGCCAGTCACCCTATCTGCAGGCGCTACTGGCGGAGATGCGCGCCGACGAAGGGCCGCGGCGCGCGGAGGATGAGCGGGTCAGCTGATTACTTCTTCTTGTTGCCGGCAGTGCAACTGGCAGCGTCGAATGCCTGGTCCATGACCGGCTGATTGGTCTTGTAGACGGTGAAGCGATAGACCATCACGGCGCCCTTGGACATCAGGTTACGGTAGCCGCTGTTGCGGCACACGCTGTCACCCAGTTGGCTGCGTACTTGCTCCGGGTTTGCCTGCATCCGCTCGGCGTGCTCAGGGCGTACGCTCAGGTGGTTGACCAAGGCTTTGCCTTCGACGGTATAACCTTGGTCGAGAATATCTTCGTTGATGGCCCGCGGGGTACCGACACTGCTTTCCTTGGCGACCTTCTGCAGCGTCTTGTTCAGTTCGAATTCCTGCTTGGAGGCCGCGTGGGCTGCCAGTGGCAGGGTGAGCAACAGGCTCAGGGTCGGGACAATAAGACGCAGCATGAATCTCTCCTGGTTCGATGACTGGCGCTTTGACATGCGCTGGCAGCAGGCGTTCCCTGAATCGGGCATGTTCACAGGCAACTTCGCGGCCGCCAAAGCGCAGATTATAAGGGACCAACCCGTCCTGCTGCACGGCAAATGACGCCTGCTCTGTTAAACTGGCGCTTTGTTTTCTCCGAGTTATCGCAGTGTCCAGTCACATCCTCTCCCGAGGCTTGCCAGCATGAGCCACGCGGTAGCGCGCTTGCGCGCCGAACGCCTGGCTCGCAGCATCAAGCCGTTCATTGCCCGTGGTTCACGCGCCGAGCGCTGCCCAGACTGTCGGGTGATCGCCACGCATTGCCTGTGCGCCTGGAAGCCCAGGGTGCAGGCAGACTCCGGTGTATGCCTGCTGATGCATGACACCGAGCCATTGAAACCGACCAACACCGGCTGGCTGATCGCCGACCTGATCGAAGACACCTCAGCGTTCGGCTGGCTGCGTACATCGGTGGACGAAGGTTTGCTGGCGCTGCTGGATGATCCGCAGTGGCAGCCGTACATCGTCTTCCCCGGTGAGTTCGTTGCGCAGGAACGGGTGGTCAGCGAAGTGGTGCGTACACCGGGCAAGCGCCCGTTGTTCATCCTGCTGGATGCCACCTGGACCGAAGCCCGCAAGATGTTCCGCAAGAGCCCCTATCTTGAGCGCTTCCCGGTATTGAGCCTGCAGGCCGAGCAGATGTCGCGCTATCGGCTGCGTCGCTCCAAACGTGACGATCACTTCTGTACCGCAGAGGTGGCTGCCATGTGCCTGGACCTCGCGGGGGACAGCCAGGCCTCTCAGGCACTGGATGCGTATCTGGACGTGTTCAGCCTGCATTACCTCAGTGGCAAACGTCGTTTGCCGTTGGATGAGCAGGATGATATCCACCAGCGTTTGCATACCTTCCTATAGTCCAAGGGGCATAAGCCCCGCTTTGGTTCATAATGACGGGGCTGGCAGCCGGAGTGCGGCGAGGCGGCAGAGCGATCGGTTTGACCAGCGCCTGCGTGCTCGCCACCCTTGGCGCCGATTCCCCGCCCGGCGCTATTACTCCTGCGCATGCGCCTGGCACAGAACAGGATCCATAGATCGATGGCCACTTACGAAGTCCTGATTGCCGATGACCACCCGCTGTTTCGCAGCGCTCTGCGCCAAGCCGTTACCCTTGGCCTGGGCCCGGATGTACGCCTGGTTGAAGTGGCGAGCATCGCCGAGCTTGAAACCCGGCTGAGCGAGAAAGCCGACTGGGACCTGGTCCTGCTGGACCTGAACATGCCAGGTGCCTACGGTTTCTCCGGGCTGGTGCTGTTGCGCGGCCAGTACCCGCAAATCCCGGTGGTGATGGTTTCGGCTCAGGAAGAAGCTGCCGTGGTGGTCAAGTCCCGCGAGTTTGGCGCCAGTGGCTTCATACCCAAGTCCAGCGGCCTCGAAGTGATTCAGGACGCGGTGAGAAAAGTGCTCGACGGTGAAGTCTGGTGGCCACCACAGGCGTTCGAGAAAGTCGATGTGTCGGCCGAGGCCAAGGCCGCCAGCGAAGGCCTCGCCAGCCTTACGCCGCAGCAGTTCCGCGTGCTGACCATGGTCTGCGAAGGCTTGCTGAACAAGCAGATCGCCTATGAACTGAGTGTCTCGGAAGCTACCATCAAGGCCCACGTGACAGCGATATTCCGCAAGCTGGGTGTGCGTACCCGCACCCAGGCGGCCTTGCTGCTGCAACAACTGGAATCGGTTGCGAGCAGCTAACTGCCTGCGCCTTCACGCTTTTTTGATGCTTTTTCAACTAGTCTGCTGGCCTTTCATCGGTAAAGTGACGCACATGTCGCCATTCAAAGGCCAGACGGGCCTCAAACGTATCTTCAACGCCGCCGGCTATTCGCTGGATGGCTTGCGCGCAGCCTTCAAGGGTGAGGCTGCCTTCCGCCAGCTGGTGCTGCTCAACGTACTGCTGATTCCGATTGCCTTCTGGCTGCCGGTCAGCCGCGCAGAGCGGGCGATCATGATTGCCGTTTGCCTGCTCGGCCTGATTGTCGAGCTGTTCAACTCGGCAGTGGAGGCAGCGATCGACCGCATCTCGCTCGAGCGCCACCCGCTGTCGAAAAACGCCAAGGACATGGGCAGCGCCGCACAGCTGGTAGCGCTGACCATGGTGGCCCTGGTTTGGGGCGTTATCCTGCTCTAGGCAATCGGTGGCAAAACGATCTCGTCACTGCGGGTAAAGCCCGCAGTGAAGTTGCGGCAGAGCTCGAGAAACTCGCGCATGGCAGAGGTCTGGTATTTCTGTTTGTGCCAGATGAAGTAGAACTGGCGCATGAGGTCCAGCTCCGGGGTCTCGACCGGCACCAGGCTGCCACGGCGGAACGCATCGCGCAGGGCCAGGCGCGAGATGCAGCCAATGCCCAGGCCCGACTCCACGGCACGCTTGATCGCTTCGGTATGCTCCAGCTCCAGGCGGATATTCAGGTTGGCGCGATGATGGCGCATGGCCTGATCGAAGGTCAGGCGCGTACCGGAGCCCTGCTCGCGCAAGATCCAGGCTTCCTGCGACAGGCTTTCGATATTGGCACGGCCCACGTTGGCCAGCGGATGCTGTGGCGCACAGAACACCACCAGCTCGTCTTCGACCCACGGCTGCACCTCCAGGTCCGGGTGGTTGCAGTCGCCCTCGATTAGACCCAGATCAATTTCGTACTGCGCCACCTGGTGCACGATATGGGCTGTGTTCTGTACATGCAGCTTTACCTGGCTCTCCGGGTGCACCTGCATGAAGCTGCCGATCAGCAAGGTGGCCAGGTAGTTGCCGATGGTCAGCGTGGCACCGACGGCCAACGAGCCGAAACCGGACTTGCCGTTGAGCAGGTCTTCGATTTCCTTGGCCTGGTCAAGCAGCGCAACTGCCTGTGGCAACAACTGATGGCCAAGCGCGTTGAGGGCCAGGCGCTTGCCCGCACGGTCGAACAGCTGGCAGCTCGACTGGCGCTCCAGTTCGGTGATGGAAGTGCTGGCGGCCGACTGCGACAGGGCCAGCAGGCTGGCGGCCCGTGAGACGCTCTGATGCTGGGCCACGGCGACGAAGACCTGGAGCTGGCGGAGTGTGAATCGCATATCGATATAACCGATAACACATATCTTGATAATTCAGTTAACAGATATTGTCGCTGCCCCTAAACTATTGCGCAACTGTGCGCTTTGCGCGCTGCGTTTTCTTCAGGAGCCCCATCGATGAGCAACATGAACCACGAACGTGTCCTCAGTGTGCATCACTGGAACGACACCCTGTTCAGCTTCAAGTGCACCCGCGACCCGGGCCTGCGCTTCGAGAACGGTCAGTTCGTGATGATCGGCCTGCAGCAGGAAAGCGGCCGTCCGCTCATGCGCGCCTATTCCATCGCTTCGCCGAACTGGGAAGAGCATCTGGAGTTCTTCAGCATCAAGGTGCCGGACGGCCCGCTGACTTCCCAGCTGCAGCACCTGAAGGAAGGCGACGAGATCATCATCAGCAAGAAGCCTACCGGTACTTTGGTGCTCGATGACCTGAACCCTGGCAAGCACCTGTACCTGCTGAGCACCGGCACTGGCCTGGCGCCGTTCATGAGCGTCATTCAGGACCCGGAAACCTACGAGCGTTTCGAGAAGGTGATCCTGGTACACGGCGTGCGCTACGTGAACGAAGTGGCCTACCGCGAGTTCATCACCGAGCACCTGCCGCAGAACGAATTCTTCGGTGAGGCGGTACGTGACAAGCTGATCTACTACCCGACAGTGACCCGCGAACCGTTCGAGAACCAGGGCCGCCTGACCGACCTGATGCGCAGCGGCAAGCTGTTCAGCGACATCGGCCTGCCACCTATCAACCCGCAGGACGACCGCGCCATGATCTGCGGCAGCCCGAGCATGCTCGACGAGACCAGCGAAGTGCTCGACAGCTTCGGCCTGAAGGTTTCTGCGCGGATGCGCGAGCCAGGTGACTACCTGATCGAGCGCGCTTTCGTCGAGAAGTAACGCCAGCGCTGAAAAAAAACGCAGACCCAGGTCTGCGTTTTTTTATGCCTGCAGCTTATGCGCTGTCAGTCGCCCACAACCTCAAGCACCCGAATCACATCCGGTTGCGGGTAATGCCACCTGACCTGTACGTCCCAGAACTTCACCCCATATACACGCTCCGCTGGCGGCACTTGGTAGGCAGGCCGCGGATCCTGTGCCAGGCACTGCTCGATCAGCTCCACCAGCGGCTCGCCCAGGCGCAACGCATGCTCGTGGGCCTGCGGCAGCGCGCTGTCCGCCCATTGCACGGCGATCGCCTCAGGGGCTTCGCTGGCCATCAGGTTGCTGGCCCCGGCGATGCTATCGGCGTAGGGCACATAGGGCTTGATATCCAGCACCGGCGTGCCGTCGAGCAGATCGATCCCGGACAACAGCAGCCGCCCCGGTTCAACGCCCTCGAGCCGGACCACCGACTGGCCGATGCCGTTTGGCCGGTGGGTGGCACGCGTGGCGAACACGCCCATGCTCTTGTTGCCGCCCAGGCGCGGCGGGCGCACCTTCAGGCGTGGTTTGTCTTCCAGTGCCTGGTGGAACAGGAACAGCAGCCAGACATGGCTGACCTGCTCCAGGCCTGCCACCGCATCACCCTGGTCGAACGGTGGCAGTAGTTCCAATACACCACGGGCCGCCGGCGCCAGCTGGGGCTGGCGCGGTATGGCGAACTTCTCCTTGAAGCAGGAGCGCACGATGCCGACAGGCGAAACCGTATGCTGCATGGTCACTCAGCCGCGCACGCGCAGGGTCAGGCCCTTGAGGAAGTTGCGCAGCAACTGGTCGCCGCAGGGGCGGTAGTTGTCGTGGCCGACCTTGCGGAACAGCGCGCTGAGCTCGGGCTTGGACACCGGGAAGTTGACCGACTTGAGGATTGCATGCAGGTCGTCTTCCTTGAGCTCGAAGGCCACGCGCAGCTTCTTGAGCACGGTGTTGTTGGTCACCGGCAGCTCGACCGGCTGTGGCGGACGGCTGTCATCCTTGCCGCGGCGGTGGGTGACCAGGCCGTCCAGAAAGTGCGCCATGACCCGCTCGGGGCAGCGCACAAAACCGGGCTCGTCTTCTTTCTTCAGGTAGGTGGCGAGCACCACCGGGTTTACCTCCAGGCCCGACAGCGCGATGATTTCGGCCATCTTGGCGTCGTTCACCTTGAGCATGTAGCGCAGGCTGCGCAGGACATCATTGTGGTTCATTGCTGCAAAATCCTGTTCAGAAGCCACGCAACGGCGTGGCGCATTGCTTAGAAACGTTCAGTGCCGGCCAGGTAACGCCACTGGCCCACAGGCAGCTTGCCCATGGATACCCCACCCAGGCGAATACGGCGCATGCTGAGCACTTCCAGGCGCAGGTAAGCGCATATCTCGGAAATCTGCCCGGGTTGTGGGTTTTTCAAGGCCAGGCGCAGGTGGGTTTCGTTCTGCCAGCTGGCCTTGGCCTTGGGCAGCTCCCGGTCGTTGCGCGTCGCCCCGCGTGCCAGGCGCTCCAGCGCCTGTGGGGTGGTCTCGCCGCGAACTTCGATGATGTATTCCTGCTCCAGCTTGCGCAGATCGGCCTCGATCTTGCGGGTTACCTTCCAGTCCTGGGTGAATATCTGCAGGCCGCTGGCACCACGCTCCAGTGGGGCAGAGCAGGTCAGCCGGGCGAAATGCCCGTGCAGGGGCCGCACACCCTCGCGGTGCGCTTCGCTGAGGCTGGCCAGGTTCATGCTGGCGCGTGCCGTGTCGATATCGATCCCGGCCGGCTGGTTGAGCAGCAGGGTAACTGGGTCCAGCGCCTGTGCATTGGCGCCTGGCAACAGTTCCACGGTCTGGTTGTCGACCTTGAACTGAGGTTGCTCGACGACCACGCCATCGACCGTGACCCAGCCCCCTTCGATATACAGCTCGGCCTCACGGCGGGAGCAGCCGAGCTGCTCGATGAGGCGTTTGGACAGGCGGATGGGTTCGGACATGGCGGGCAATTCGCAAGGCAGGGAAAGTCTTGCATTGTACCTGCCCATGCGCAGTTGATGACGGGAATCTGTGTCAAATGCGCCATTTCGGAAGTATCGGACGGCATCCTACAGTGCGCTCCTAGCCAGCTGTAGGAACCAGCTTCATGTGAAGCAATGGGTAAGGCTGCCCCAAACCGTCGGTTTCCGAGCGGCCGATGACTTCGAAACCTTCGTGCAGATAGAAACCCAAGGCTTGGGGATTTTGCTCATTGACGTCGAGGCGTTCGGCATTCAGCTCGCTGATGGCGTAGCGCAGCAAGCGCTTGCCGACGCCTTGGCCACGGTACTGCGGGGCAACGAACAGCATGTCCACGCGGCCGTTGGCGACACCGGCGAAGCCGCAGATGCGCTGGCCATGCCTGCAGCAGACCAGCATGACGGCGTCGAGGTACTTGCCCAGAACATGTTCACGCAGCAGCGTGATATAGGCGTCGGGCAGGAAATCGTGGGTCGCGCGCACCGAGTCTTCCCAGACCTGGGCTAGTTCGGGGTAGTCGCTCAGGTGGGGTGTTTGCAGCATCAAGTGCATGCCGGTGTTCCTCGTTGGCCGTTGAGGAAACCATAGATGCAAAAAAAGGCCCCGCCAGTGGGGCGTAATGCTGTTCACTCAATAAAGCTGGGGCCGCAAAGCGGCCCTGGCGTTCCTAAGTGAACAGGTGCGCAGCCTTTAGACTGGCTCGGCCCACATGTCGTACTCATCGGCATCGACGACACGGCAGCGGACCTTGTCACCCGGCTTGAAGCCGTGGTCGCCATCGATGAACACGCTGCCGTCGATTTCCGGCGCATCGAAGAAGCTGCGGCCCACCGAGCCTTGCTCTTCGACTTCGTCGATCAGCACTTCGATTTCCTTGCCGATGCGTAGCTGCAGGCGTGCACTGCTGATGGCCTGCTGGTGGGCCATGAAGCGGTCCCAGCGCGCCTGCTTGACGTCATCCGGTACTTCTTCAAGGCCAAGGTCGTTGGCCGGGGCGCCTTCGACCGGCGAGTACTGGAAGCAGCCGACGCGGTCGAGCTGGGCTTCGGTCAACCAGTCCAGCAGGTACTGGAAGTCTTCTTCGGTTTCGCCCGGGAAACCGACGATGAAGGTCGAGCGGATCACCAGTTCCGGGCACTGTTCGCGCCAGTTCTTGATGCGCGCCAGGGTACGGTCTTCGAAGGCTGGGCGCTTCATCGACTTGAGCACTTTGGGGCTGGCGTGCTGGAACGGGATGTCCAGGTACGGCAGGATCTTGCCGGCGGCCATCAGCGGGATCACGTCGTCGACATTCGGGTAGGGGTATACGTAGTGCAGGCGTACCCAGGCACCCAGGCTGCTCAGCGCCTCGCACAGCTCGAGCATGCGGGTCTTGACCGGGCGGCCATTCCAGAAATCGGTCTTGTACTTGACGTCGACGCCGTAGGCGCTGGTGTCCTGGGAAATCACCAGGATCTCCTTGACGCCAGCCTTGACCAGGCGCTCGGCCTCGCTCAGCACTTCACCGACCGGGCGGCTGACCAGCTTGCCGCGCATCGACGGGATGATGCAGAAACTGCAGCTGTGGTTGCAGCCTTCGGAAATCTTCAGGTAGGCGTAGTGGCGCGGCGTCAGCTTGACGCCTTGCGGCGGCACCAGGTCGATCAGCGGGTTGTGGTCCTGGCGCGGTGGCACCACTTCGTGCACGGCATTGACTACCTGCTCGTACTGCTGCGGGCCGGTGACCGACAGCACGCTGGGGTGCACATCACGGATGCTGCCTTCTTCGACGCCCATGCAGCCGGTGACGATGACCTTGCCGTTTTCCTTGATCGCTTCGCCGATGACTTCCAGCGACTCGGCCTTGGCACTGTCGATGAAGCCGCAGGTGTTGACCACCACCACGTCGGCGTCCTCGTAGGTGGGCACGACTTCATAACCTTCCATGCGCAGCTGGGTCAGAATGCGCTCGGAATCGACCAGGGCTTTGGGGCAACCCAGGCTTACGAATCCTACCTTGGGGGTGGCGGGCGTGGTGGACATGACTAACCTCGGTATTGAATGCAGGCCGCCCGGGCGGAAACGGGGGCGGTCTTGACGGGCGCTTTTTGGCGCCTCTGATCAAAAAGTGCGCAATTCTAGCGAGCGCGAGGTCGCTTGACTAGCAGAAATGCGACGAACGCTGCTGGACCCCTTTAACTGCGACCTGGTCACCCTCTTGCGCGTTGTCCTGAATCATCTTGAGGAGTTTGTGATGCAGTTCAAATGGACACTCAGCTCTCGCCAGGTTGCTGCATGGCAAAAGATGGATCGCCCAGAGACGCTAACCGACAAGGTGGGAAAAGGTCAGTCTCCTATCGGAACTCCGTGCATAAAAAAGCCCGCTATTGCGGGCTTTTGTGCACTCAGCTCAAGGCTGCAAGTACATGCTCAGGATCGTTATGGATTGCACGGAGCAAGGCACGAGCTGGTCCCTCAGGTTCGCGACGGCCTTGTTCCCAATTTCGTAAAGTGCCTACTGCGACATCAATTCGTTTGGCGAACATCGCCTGGGAGAGGCCAGTGGCTTGACGAATTTTTTTGACTTGAACTGCGTCCACGTGGAATTCACGCGAAGGCTGACGCTCCCCGCGATCGATCTCATCCATCTGAGTCATGCTTTCCACAAGACGATCGAAGAGATTCTTTTCCATTATTTCCACCCTTTGTTTAGTGCGCGAAGCTGCGCTTTCTGACTATTTGTCAAGGTATCCCTGATTCCCTTGCGATAGATCAGAATCAAACGGATCTGGTGGGCTGCAGTGACGTGGTAGTAGATCACTCGCACACCCCCACTCTTGCCCTTGCCCTTGGCCGCCCAGCGAACTTTTCTGAGGCCGCCGGTTTCCTCTATGAGAGAGCCGGCTTCCGGATGCTCAGCCAGATAGGCCTGTAAAGCCCGGTATTCTTCATCATCCAGATGCTCCTTGAGATCGGAGGTGAATACTGGAGTTTCGATGAAGATCATGCAGTCCCTGTTGTGCGTCATTGGCGTAGTTGGATGATAGGGGGTTCATCTACGATGTTCAAGGTAGCGCTTGTGTCAGCATGTGATTTTTCTTGATCAGGGGACGAGCGGCATAGGAAAAACGCAGGTCGCCCCGGGCTTAAACGGGTGCGGTGTCAACGGGCGGTTTTTGGCGCAGCTGATCAACAATTGCGCAATTCCTGCGAGCGCAAGGTCGCTTGACTAGCAGAAATGCGACGAACGCTGCGCTATGCTTCGCGCCGTTGCGTCCGGGTATCTGCGATGCCCCGGCGCTGAGGTGAATTCTATCGGCCTTAGTGGCCGTTTGCGGGAGTGGTCGATGGTTCAGGCAAGCAGTCACGCCGAAGGCGGGCATGGGGCGGCAAAGTCGCTGAGCCTGCTGGTGGCAGCTGTTGGGGTGGTCTATGGCGATATCGGTACCAGCCCGTTGTATACCCTCAAGGAAGTCTTTACCGGCGGTTATGGGGTGCCGGTCAACCATGATGGCGTGCTGGGGATCCTGTCGCTGATCCTCTGGTCGCTGTTGTGGGTGGTGTCGTTCAAGTACGTGATGTTCATCCTGCGCGCCGACAACCAGGGCGAGGGCGGCACCATGGCGCTCACGGCCCTGGCGCGACGGGCCACTGCGGCTTACCCACGGTTGCGCACGCTGATGGTCATCTGCGGCCTGATCGGCGCCTCGTTGTTCTACGGCGACAGCATGATCACACCGGCGGTGTCGGTATTGTCGGCGGTGGAGGGCATGGGCCTGGCGTTCGACGGTATCGACCATTGGGTGGTGCCGATATCGCTGGTGGTGCTGGTGGCGCTGTTTCTGGTGCAGAAGCACGGCACCGAAAAGATCGGCAAGCTGTTCGGCCCGATCATGGTCACCTGGTTCGTGGTGCTGGGCGCGCTGGGGGTGCATGGCATCTCGCAGACCCCGGAAGTGCTCAAGGCATTCAACCCGGGCTGGGCGGTGAACTTCTTCATCGTCCATCCGGGCATGGGCGTGGCGATTCTGGGCGCGGTGGTGCTGGCGTTGACGGGTGCCGAGGCGCTGTATGCCGACATGGGGCACTTCGGCCGCAAGCCGATAGCCCGTGCCTGGTTCGCCCTGGTGTTGCCGGCGCTGGTGCTCAACTATTTCGGCCAGGGCGCAATGCTGCTGCAAAACCCTGAGGCCGCGCGCAATCCCTTCTACCTGCTGGCGCCGAGCTGGGCGCTGTTGCCGCTGGTGGGGCTGGCGACCATGGCCACGGTGATTGCATCGCAGGCGGTGA
Organism: Pseudomonas sp. NPDC012596; assembly: GCF_042902325.1. Classification (NCBI taxonomy): domain Bacteria; kingdom Pseudomonadati; phylum Pseudomonadota; class Gammaproteobacteria; order Pseudomonadales; family Pseudomonadaceae; genus Pseudomonas; species Pseudomonas sp. NPDC012596. The sequence continues at coordinate 59,420 of NZ_JBIBEB010000011.1, forward strand.
TTTCAGGTGCCTTTTCCCTGACGCGCCAGGCCATCCAGCTCGGTTATATTCCGCGTATGCAGATCCAGCACACCTCCAGTGATGAACAGGGGCAGATCTACATCGGGGCGGTGAACTGGACGCTGATGGTCGGTGTGGTGCTGCTGGTGATCGGTTTCGAGTCATCCGGTGCGCTGGCTGCGGCCTACGGCGTGGCGGTGACCGGCACCATGTTGATGACCACCATTCTGGTATCGGTGGTGATGCTGCTGCTGTGGAAGTGGCCGCCGGTGCTTGCGGTGCCGATTCTGCTGGGCTTCCTGTTTGTCGACGGGCTGTTCTTCGCCGCCAACGTGCCGAAGATCGTACAGGGCGGTGCCTTCCCGGTGCTTGCAGGCGGCGTGCTGTTCCTGCTGATGAGCACCTGGAAGCGCGGCAAGCAGATCCTCGTAGAGCGTATAGATGAGGGTGGTTTGCCACTGCCGGTGTTCATCAGCAGCATCCGTGTCCAGCCACCGCACCGGGTTGAAGGGACCGCCGTGTTCCTCACTGCGCGCCCGGATGCGGTGCCGCATGCGCTGTTGCACAACATGCTGCATAACCAGGTGCTGCACAGCCAGGTGGTGCTGCTGACGGTGGTGAGTGAGGATCGGCCACGGGTGCCGGACCAGGAGCGCTTTGAAGTGGAGGCCTATGGTGATGGCTTCTTCCGCGTGCTGCTGCACTTTGGCTTCATGGATGAGCCGGATGTGCCGGCGGCGCTCAAGCTGTGCCACCTGGACGCGCTGGATTTCAGCCCGATGCGTACGACCTACTTCCTGAGCCGTGAAACCGTGATCGCGTCGCGCCTGGAAGGGATGTCACGCTGGCGCGGCAACCTGTTCGCGTTCTTGCTGAAGAATGCCAACGGTAACCTGCGCTTCTTCAACCTGCCGCTCAACCGGGTAATCGAGCTGGGAACACAGGTCGAGATCTGAGTGAAAAAGGGGCCGCTATGCGGCCCCTGGTTTGTCTCAGTTCTGCTCTGCCACGCTGGACTTGCCCTGGCGTGTCTCGATCTCGCCAATCAACCGCTTGGCAAGTGCCGGGTAGTTCTCGTCAAAGTGGTGCCCGCCTGGCAGCTTCAGGCGCTCACCGACCGCGGTATGGTCGGTGCAACCGCTTTCATCGGTTTCTTCCACGCCGTACACGCACACCACCTTGGCCGCAGGCAGCTTGGCCATTTCTGGCCCGGTAGGCGCTTCCTGGCCTTCTTTGCCCAGCCAGCCCTCGACTTCGATTTCAAAGCTGCCACTGCGGGCGAAGGCCAGCAGCATTACGGCATCGATGCGCTGCTGGTCTTCGGCCGGCAGGCGGTTGTAGATGGCCGGGAGCACATCGGCACCAAACGAATAGCCGGTTAGCACAAAGCGCTTGGTGCCCCATTTCTGGCGGTAGTGCTGCATCAGTTCTGACAGGTCGGCGGCACTTTGCTCAGGCGTCTTGTGCTGCCAGTAGTAACGCAGGGTGTCGATACCTACGACCGGGTAACCGAGCTTGGCCATTTCACCGGCAACGTCACGGTCCAGGTCGCGCCAGCCGCCATCGCCCGAGAGGAACAGGGTGACGGTATCGGTGGTCTGCCCGGCTGGCACTTCCACCACCGGAATCGCCAGGGCGTTGCCGTCGCGGCCCACCAGGGCTTGGGTCAACTGAGACTTGAGCACTTGCGGCAGGTGGATGTCGTAGTCGCTGATGCTGGTTTCGGCGTTGGCCTGGTCGCGTACGAATGCCGCGCTGGCGTCATCCGGGTTGTCGTTCCAGGCGACGTTCCAGTGGCCATGGGCGGCGGTCTTCGGCAGGGCGACGGTGCAGCCGGGCTGCTCCACGTTGAAATCGACGGAAATGGCGCGGGCCTTGTCGTCGGTCTGTGTGGCCAGCCAGCGCCAGGCTTGGGCGGCACCCGGGCCGATGCCGGCCACCAGCGTCGGTCTCTCGGCCAGTTGCGCCAATGCCTGGTCCATTGCCTGCTGCTGCTTGCTGCAGTCGCCTGGCGGCAGGATGACCTGCACCAGCTGTGCCTCACCGGCCTGGCTCAGGTCCAGCAGTTGCTTGTCGGTCAAGGCCTGGTCCTGGGGGACGCCAATGGCGACCCGAGCCTTGGCATGCACGCCGGGGCTGACGCGGGTGATGCTGGTGTCGTTGAGGGTCAGTTGTTCCAGGCGTGCCTCGGGGGCCGGGCGGGTCCACAACCAGAAGCCTGCCGCTCCAGCCACGGCAGCCAGGAGCAGAGGTATCAATACGTACAGCCAATAGCGTCGGATCATCAACGTTTCACCAATCCAGTCAGGCCGCCTGCAATCAGGGCGGCGGTGTCGGCCAGTGCAACCAGCGGGTCGAGCCCGGCCGGCACGGCCATGTAACGAGGTTCCCAGTCCGGCTGGAACTTGTCCTTGAAGCGCCGCAGGCCCTGGAAGTTATAGAGCTGTTCGCCGCGGCGGAACACCATCGAGCCCAGGCGCTGGGTCAACGGTGCACCGCGCCGCGGTTGCAGGCCGGAAAGCGGCACCATCCCCAGGCTGAAGCGGCTGTAGTCGTGGCTTTTGTAATGCAGGATCAGGCCGATCATCATGAATTCCATGGTCAGCTTCGGAGCCTCGGGGTGGGCGCGCATCAGGTCGAGGCTGGCCAGTTCGTTGCCGTGGGTTTCCAGCAGGTTGGCAAACGCCACCGGCCGGCCCTGGAAGCGAATCAGGGCGATGCGAAAGTGCTGCAAGTACTCGGGGCTGAAGCGGCCCAGCGAGAAGCCTTTTTCGCGCACGTTCTTGCCGCCCAGCCAGGCATCGGAAATTTCCTTGAGCTCGGCCAGCGGGGCCTGGCCGGGCTCGTGGATTTCCAGGCTCAGGCCATCGCGACCGCCACGGTTCCAGGTATAGCGCAGGTCTTTCATCTCCTTGCCCTTGGCTTCGATGTCGAAGCGGCGCAAATCGACCCGGGCTTCCTCACCGAGCTTGAGTGCGGTCAGGCCGATGTCCATATAAAACGGCAAGTTCTCCGCGCGCACCTGGTAGAACACCGGGCGGGCGTGGTGCAAGTCGCACAGGTCGCGGAACTGCCAGATCATCTCGGCGCGTTCCTGGGCCGGGCCGATCGGGTCGTACAGCGCCACCAGGCTGCGGCCGCGGCGGGCGTACATGAGGAAGGCGTTGTCGTTGGGGTGGAACAGCAGGGCTTTGTCACCGGTCAGTGCCAGGCCGCCGTCGGGCTGTTCGGACGCCAGCAGGATACGGTTGGCGCGCTGCAGTTCGTCATCGTCAGGCAGGTGGATGACTGGCCGGGCGGTGCGCAGCAGCCAGGTCAGGGCGACGATCACCAGCAGTACTGCGCTGCCCATGGCCGCACGCAGGCCCCGCGGGGCATCGGCGTCGAGGGTGAACTGCCACCACAGCTGATGGCTGTACGGAACGTCCTGGTAGGCGAACAGCAGCAGCCATACCGACGCGCCGACCACGCACGCGCTGGCCACCAGGTACACCGGTGAGAACGGCAGCTCCAGCAGCCGGCTTGGGCGGTAGAACGAGCGGCGGAAGAGGGCGAGCAGGGCAGCAGTGAAGATCAGCAGGCTGGCCTCTTCCCAGTCGAAGCCTTTGAGCAGTGACAGCAATGCGCCCACCAGCAGCAAAACAGTAGTCAGTAGCCAGGCTGCGGAGAGGCGACGGCGCAAGCCTTGGGCCAGCAACAGGCACAACACGCCAATCAGGCTGGCGCCGAAGTGCGAGGCGTCGATCAGGCGGTGTGGCACCAGAAAGCCCATGTGCTCCAGGCGGGTGTCGATTTCCGGGGTGGCGCCCGAGAACAGCAGCACGACCCCCGAGAGAAACACCAAAATCGCCAGGACCGGGGCGGCTAGCCCCGATGCGGCTTTCAGTGCCTGTTGCGCGAACAGCAGACGCCTCGCTTCGTTGGCCAGCAACAGCACGCAGGCTACCAGCAGCGGCAGGACCACATAGATCAAGCGATACAGCAGCAACGCGGCGGCCAGCGGTGCAGCGCCGAGCTGGTCGGCGAAAGCGGCAAGCAGGATTGCCTCGAATACCCCGACACCGCCGGGCACATGGCTGAGCACGCCCGCGGCCAGGGCCAGCAGGTAGACCAGAACAAACGCACCGAACGGTGGGGCTTCTGGCAGTAGCAGGTAGAGCACGGTGGCGGCGGCGGCTACGTCCAGTGCGGTGATGGCCAGTTGCAGTGCAGTCAGGCGCGCGCCGGGCAGGCGCAAGGTGCGGCGACCTATTTGTACCAGCAGGCTGTCGGCCAGTGGCTGTTCTGCCAGGCGGCGGCGGTACAGCCCGACCACCAGCACGGCAGTCAGAGCCAGTACGGCAATGGCGATACCGCCCAATACGGGCGCGGGCAGGCGCAAGGCCACAGATGCGGCCGGCAGGTTGCTCAAGGTTGCCAACGCGGCGAGCGGGGGCAGGGCGCAACCCAGGGACAGGCTGGCGAATACCGTCATGCGCGCGACTTCGGCGGCGCCCAGCCCTTGGCGGGCGTACAGGCGATAACGCACCGAGCCGCCAGAGAGCATCGACAGACCAATCGCGTTACCGATGGCGAACGCGCTGAAGCCGCCGAGCAGCAAGGTGCGCGCAGGGAGCTTAACGGCGGCATAGCGGCTGGCCGACCATTCATAACCGAGCAGGATCACGAACCCGATGACCGTGGCCAGCAAGGCACCGAACAGGGACTGCCGTGGCACGCTGAGCATGGCATCGTGCAAGGCGTAGATGTCCAGCTCGCTGAGCAAATGGCGGCAGGCGATCAGTGCCATGGCGAACAACACCAAGGTCACGCCGAGCCCGATCGGTTGCCGATACCGGCTTAGCCGCTCCAGCCAGGGCAAACGCTGCGCAGCCGCAGGCAACGCCGAGGCAAGGGGCGCTTGGGGTTCTGGGTTATGGGAGGTCATGGGTTACCCCGGGCATTCAGCGCGAGGTAGGGGGAAGGTGCGGCCAAGTGAAAGTCCCTTTGGAAACGTATCCAGATATTACTCCGGGCAACGTTACTTTCAGTCGTCCGGCAGGGTTAAAGATAGTTCATCCAAAGGAGAGCATCTCAAGCCCGGGGGTTGCCGACTGCAGAAGGGATTTTTCAGGTGACGAAAAGCAACAAACCCCGCGCTGCTGTTACACAGGCGGGGTTTGTTCTGACGAATATGGTTGCGGGAGCCGGATTTGAACCGACGACCTTCGGGTTATGAGCCCGACGAGCTACCAGACTGCTCCATCCCGCGTCAGAGGGGCGCATTCTACAGCTTTGAACTTGGCGGTCAAGTACTAAATGTTGTTCGGCCACGTTTTTCTTCGGTTCGTACTTTTTCGAGGCCAAAGAAAAAGGCCACTGCGTTAACAGTGGCCTTTTCTCGAATCTGGTTGCGGGAGCCGGATTTGAACCGACGACCTTCGGGTTATGAGCCCGACGAGCTACCAGGCTGCTCCATCCCGCGCCTGTGGAATCGAATTCTACAGCTTAAGCGCCGAGTGTCAACTGTTAGTTATTGATTTAACGAAACTTTTTGCGGAGTGCCTTTTTTCAGGGCAAAGAAAAAGGCCACTGCGTTAACAGTGGCCTTTTCTCGAATCTGGTTGCGGGAGCCGGATTTGAACCGACGACCTTCGGGTTATGAGCCCGACGAGCTACCAAGCTGCTCCATCCCGCGCCTGTGAGATCGAATTCTACGGATTTTCTTCCCTGTGTCAAGCTTTTCATTCAAAAAACCTTTTTCCTTCAAACCCTTAGCGGTTGATCAAGGCAGGCAGCTCAGCTGTGGCGGGGCTTTCAGGCCAATTGTCGTACAGTACAAGTGGGTGGCTGTCTCCGTGTGGGAGCATGCGTTACTATCTGTATGAATTTACAGTGCTCACGGCCATCCATGTCATTGCGCAAGATCATCCACATCGACTGCGATTGCTTTTACGCCGCGATCGAGATGCGTGACGACCCGCGCCTGGCCGGCAGGCCGATGGCGGTGGGTGGCTCGCCGGATCATCGCGGGGTGATCGCTACCTGCAATTATGAAGCGCGGGCCTACGGCGTGCGGTCGGCCATGTCTTCCCGGCACGCGCTCAAACTTTGCCCAGACTTGTTGATCGTCAAACCGCGCTTTGAGGCCTACCGTGAAGCCTCGCGTGAGATCCACGGCATTTTCCGAGACTACACCGAGTTGATCGAGCCCCTATCGCTCGATGAAGCCTACCTCGACGTGAGTGATAGCCAATGGTTTGCCGGCAGCGCTACGCGCATCGCCGAGGATATTCGCCGGCGAGTTGCCCGAACCCTGCACATCACGGTGTCGGCTGGGGTGGCGCCGAACAAGTTCCTGGCCAAGATTGCCAGTGACTGGCGCAAACCCAATGGGATTTTCGTGATTACCCCAGACCAGGTAGAGGCCTTTGTGGCTGCTTTGCCCGTCGCCAGGCTGCACGGTGTGGGCAAGGTGACTGCAGACAAGCTCGCCCGGCTGGGTATCGTGACCTGCCTGGACTTGCGAGACTGGTCGCGGTTGGCGCTGGTGCGCGAGTTCGGCAGTTTTGGCGAGCGCCTGTGGGGGCTGGCGCGGGGTGTCGACGAGCGGGCGGTGCACAATGACAGCCGCAGGCAGTCGGTCAGCGTGGAGAACACCTACGACACGGACCTGCCCGACCTGGCCAGTTGCCTGGAGCGTTTACCTGAGTTGCTGAGTAGCCTGAATGAACGCATCGGCCGCATGGACAGCAGTTACCGACCGGACAAACCCTTCGTCAAGGTCAAGTTCCATGATTTCAGCCAGACCACGCTTGAGCAGGCAGGGGCGGGCAGAGACCTGGAAAGCTATCGGCAATTGATGAAGCAGGCGTTTGCCCGGGGTGGCAAACCGGTGCGCTTGCTGGGGGTGGGGGTGAGGTTGCGGGATTTGCGCGGGGCGCACGAGCAACTGGAATTGTTTGCCGATAAATAAAAAGGAGCTGCCTAGGCAGCCCCTCTTTATATAAGCACGCGATTATTGCGCGCCTGGATCCGCCACCAGCCGGCCAGTGGATTTGGTCAGCGCTTGCAGAAACTCTTGTTGCAGTTCCGGATCGTTGCGGGTCAGCTCGATCAGGCTCTGCTCCATCTCGCTGGCTTCCTCTTCCAGGCCCAGCTCCGAAAGGCGCTTGACCCGGTGTACCCATTGGCCGACATCGTCGTCTTCAAGGTCGTCGAAAATCAGTTCATGGGCTTCGCGCAGCTTGTTGCGCAGGGTGGCGCTGACCAACAGGCTGGCATCCCCACGTACTGCGTTGTCTTCATCGACTACCTGCAAGTGCAGTGTGCCAACATGGTTCAGGTGCTGCTCGGAGAACGGGCTGTCGAGCAGGTTCAGGCGCAGTACGCCGTTTCTGTCGGTGGTCAGCTCGTGGGTCATCTTGCCGGCCTTGACCTCGACCAGGCGTTCGCTCCAGGGCAGGCTGGTGAATTCTTCGCGCTTGTCTTTTTGCACTTCGCTGATCCCGGCCAGGTTCTGCTGGGCGCGACCGTTGGACTGCACGTTCATGAACGGGTTGAGCCCGGCAACGCCATAGCTGAGCCAGTCGTGGGTCACGCTTTCGGGCAGGTTGCCCAAGGCGAATATGTTGACCACGTTGGCGCCAACGCCGGCCACTACCGCTACCGCGCCAAGCGGGATCTCGTAGACCTCCCGCCAGGGCTGGTAAGGCGTGTAGCGGTCGTAGCGGCGGGTCACTTCGAACTCTGTGAGCTCGAAGCGCTTCTGTTCATGTACGCGCACACGCCGCTGCGGAAGCTCCATCACCTTCGGCTCGCCGACATCGATCTGCAGGGTATGTTCGAGCAGTTTGCGCTCGACGCGCTCCTCATGCTCGCTGCGCTGGGACATCTGGTTGGCGCAACCGCTGACGAGCAGGGCGCCGCACAGTGCGGCGCCCCCCAGGGTAAAGGTACTTCGCTTGGACATGATCACTCGTGCATTGATTATCAGCGGCGAACGCGGGCCTGCAGGAAGCTGAGCACTTCATTGAGTGGCAGCGCTTGAGCATCCTGTTCGGTGCGGTGCTTGTATTCCAGGTTGCCGTCGGCCAGGCCGCGGTCGCTGACGACGATGCGGTGGGGGATGCCGATCAGCTCCATATCGGCAAACTTGATGCCTGGGCTGGTCTTCTTGTCGCGGTCGTCCAGCAGCACTTCGAAGCCGGCGGCCGTCAGTTCGGCGTACAGCTTGTCGGTGGCTTCGCGTACCACGTCGGTTTCGTAGCGCAGCGGCACCAGTGCAACCTGGAAGGGCGCCAGGGCGTCGTTCCAGATGATGCCCTTGTCGTCATAGCTCTGCTCGATGGCAGCAGCGACCACGCGGGACACGCCGATGCCGTAGCAGCCCATGGACAGCACCACTGGCTTGCCGTTCTCGCCCAGTACCTGGCACTTGAGGGCCTCGCTGTACTTGGTGCCGAGCTGGAAGATGTGGCCCACTTCGATGCCGCGCTTGATCACCAGGGTGCCTTGGCCATCCGGGCTCGGGTCGCCTTCGACGACGTTGCGCAGGTCGGCAACCTGAGGGACCGGCAGATCGCGTTCCCAGTTGACGCCGAAGTAGTGCTTGTCGTCGATGTTGGCGCCGATGCCGAAGTCGCTCATCAGTGCGACCGAGCGGTCGATGATGCATTCCAGCGGCAGGTTCAGCGGGCCGAGCGAGCCTGCGCCGGCACCAATGGCCTCGCGCAGTTCTGCGTCGGTGGCCATGACCACTGGGTCGGCAACCTGCTCCAGCTTGGCAGCCTTGATTTCGTTGAGCTCGTGATCGCCACGGACGATCAGGGCGACCAGCTTGCCTTCTTCGGCGCCGCGCACGATCAGGGTCTTGACGGTCTTCTCGATCGCCAGGCCGAAGTTTTCGACCAGCTGAGCGATGGTCTTGGCATCGGGTGTGTCGACCAGGCGCAGCTCCTCGGTAGGGGCAGGGCGCACGGTTTCGCGCGGGATGGCCTCGGCTTTCTCGATGTTGGCAGCGTAATCGGAGCTGTCGCTGAAGATTACGTCGTCTTCACCGGAGTCGGCCAGCACGTGGAACTCATGCGAGTAGCTGCCACCGATGGAGCCGGTGTCGGCCTGCACTGGGCGGAAGTCCAGGCCCAGGCGGGTGAATACGTTGGAGTACGCCTGGTGCATGCGGTCGTAGGTTTCCTGCAGGGAAGCCTGGTCGGCATGGAAGGAGTAGGCGTCCTTCATGATGAACTCGCGGCCACGCATCAAGCCGAAGCGTGGGCGAATTTCGTCACGGAACTTGGTCTGGATCTGGTACATGTTGAGCGGCAGCTGTTTATAGCTGGACAGCTCGTTGCGGGCCAGGTCGGTGATGACTTCTTCGTGGGTCGGGCCAACGCAGAAATCACGGTTGTGGCGGTCTTTCAGGCGCAGCAGCTCAGGGCCGTACTGCTCCCAGCGGCCGGATTCCTGCCATAGCTCGGCGGGCTGGATGCTAGGCATCAGCACTTCCAGGGCGCCGGCGGCGTTCATTTCCTCGCGCACCACGGCTTCGACCTTGCGCATTACTCGCAGGCCCATCGGCAGCCAGTTGTACAGGCCGGAGGCCAGTTTGCGGATCATGCCGGCACGCAGCATGAGCTGATGGCTGATGACCACTGCGTCGGCAGGGGTTTCTTTCTGGGTGGCGAGCAAATATTGACTGGTGCGCATGGTTAGCCGTGTCGATTGCCTAAGACATTGAAATGACCCCGCATTGTACGGGGGCGAAACGAAGGCGTACAGGATGCCCCAGGGCGTGGCAAATGTCAGCCAAGAAAAAGCCCGGCAAGCGTGCCGGGCTTTATCAGGTGCGGGGCACTATAAGCGAGGCTTACAGGATGCTCAGCGGGTATTCGACGATCAGGCGCAGTTCGTCGATCGAGCTCGAACCGTAGTACACGCCGTCGGCGGAGCGGTAGGTGGCTTGACGGACGCGGAAGCTCAGGTCTTTCGCCGGGCCGCTCTGCATCACGTACTTGACGTCGATGTCGCGTTCCCATTCCTTGCCGTCGTCGGTGGTGCGGGTGGTTGCACCGGTACCGCGAGCGTAACGGGTCATGAAGGTCAGGCCTGGCACGCCGAACTCGGCGAAGTTCAGGTCGTAGCGAGCCTGCCAGGACTTCTCGTCTTCAGCGTTGAAGTCGGAACGGGCGATGGAGTTGGCCAGGAACACGGTACCACCACCGTCTACGCCGTAGGCGTAGTCGCCGTCACCGCTGACTTTCTGGTAAGCCAGGGTGAAGGTGTGGGCGCCGACGTTGTAGGCGGCCGACAGGCTGGCGGCGATGTTGTCGAGTTCGTTGCTGCCGTCGGACTTGGTGACGAACGCGCCAGTGCGGTTGTCGCCGATGGATTTGGTGTCATAGATGTTGAAGTCGAACACCAGGCCTTGCTTGTCGCTGATCGGCAGCGCCCAGTTGATGTTGCCGTACCACTTGCGGAAGTGATCTTCGACGCGCGAGTAGTAGACGCTGGTGCTGAGGCTGTCGGTAAAGGCGTAGGTGCCGCCGAAGATGTTGGCTTCGGTCAGGTTCAGGCTGTCGTGGTAAGTCTGGGCCTGGGCATTCAGCGAGGTGAAGTGGCCGGCGTTCAGGGTCAGGCCTTTGATCTCGTTGCTGGTGATCAGGCCGCCTTGGGCTACTTCCGGCAGCAGTCGGCTGTCGTCAGTGGCGAATACCGGCATGGCGGTAAACTGGTCACCGAACTTCAGCACGGTATCGGAAATGCGCATTTTGACAGCGCCGCCGCCCTCGGAGTAATCATCCTGCGAACGGCCATCGGAGCCTTGTGGGAACAGGCCGGTACCGGCACGGCCACGGCCGCTGTCCAGTTTCACGCCGAGCATGCCAATGGCGTCTACGCCGAAACCTACAGTGCCCTGGGTGAAGCCCGACTCGTAAGTGCCGAGGAAGCCCAAGCCGGTTTCTTCAACGCGGCTCTGGGTGCCAGCGGGGTTGTTGCGGAAGTCGCGGCTGAAGTACAGCATGCGAGTTTTGACGTTCAGCTGGCTATCTTCGATGAAACCCTTGGACTCGTCCTGTGCAGAGGCGAAGGCCAATTGCGAGGTCCCTGCCGAAACGGCCAGGGCGATCATGCTCCACTTCATCACGCGCATCGTGATTTGCTCCTTTGGTTTTTAGGAAGAGTACCGCTGCGCCCAAGTCTTTTAGTTATATGGGGCAGCTCTTTCTTGTTATGTCGGCGGAAATGTATAGCACGCTGACTGTTGTTGGCGATATGGGCATATACAACCTTTCGGGAACTTTATGGCCATGTCGCTTTCAGGTATTTCCATGTCGCAAATCACGTCCCGGATTTCCGGGGCGTACAACGCCAGCGCTGTTCCTTTCACCGTAACGGTTCTGTAACTACAGGTTAGGGTTGGGGAAACTCCCTGGTCTATCCAAAGCGGCTGTTGTTATTTGTCGCGTACATCGCCTGATGCAGATGTCGTGCCGACTTGGTGTGGGGAGAATGCAACAAGCGTGCTCAAAATTAACAACGGTTCATGAAATTTTCACAAACACCCCGGTGGCAGGTCGAAATGCCCCGAAAACATGGGCTGAGACTTGTCTGATGGTGTACCAGATATTCAGTGTCCTCCAAACGCAATAGCGGCCATAAAAGTCAATGTGTTACCGGCAACTGTTCATGCTGAGTCATTCGTGTGTGTAAAAGCGTAGTGGTGTACTCGTTTGCGGCCTCATTTTGGTGCGAAAAGTAGCGGGGTGTTACCGCGATTGTGCAAGCAGGTGCCCTCCATGAACTTAAACTGTGCAGCGCAACCCGCTGTTGCATGCCGGGACAGGCGAAGCAAGGTATCCTTGCGCGTATTCCCGCGTTGGTCGGGCTCGATCTTGTGTGTTGGAGGTTTGTAGTGTTTGAGATGGATTCGCGTTTGCAGCAGGACTCGCTGGTGCTTGGAGAGTTTCCACTGTGCCGTCTGCTATTAAGCAAGGATGCCAATTACCCTTGGTTCATCCTGGTGCCCAAACGTGAAGGCGTTAGCGAGTTGTTCGACATGAGCCAGGAGGATCAGGCCCAGCTGTGGAAAGAAACCACGGGGCTGGCTGAAGCGCTCAAGGGTGAATTTGCGGCCGACAAGATGAATGTAGCGACGCTGGGCAACGTGGTGAGCCAGATGCACATGCATGTCATCGTCCGCCGTCACGGCGACGCCGCCTGGCCAGCGCCGGTCTGGGGCAGGGTGCCTGCTGTCGAGTATGGCCCTGGCCAGGTCGACGCCATTCGTCAGCGCCTGCGTGCGTTATCCCTCGCCGATTATCAGGAGGCCTGACATGTCTTTGGAAGCGCGCATCATCGAGCTGGAAACCCGTCAGGCGTTTCAGGACGACAGTATTCAGGAACTCAATGACGTGGTGGTCGAGCAGGGGCGGGTGATCCAGCGCCTTCAATTGCAGATGGCCGAGCTGATCAAGCGCTACGAAGAGATGGTCGGGCAATACGGCAGCGAGGGGGAAGAGGCGCCGCCGCCTCATTACTGAGTGATACAGCCCTGGGGTTGCCCCAGGGCTGCTCCGGGTCAGCGGCGGGTTACCGCGACCACATCTTCGGCCTGCAGGCCCTTGTCACGGTGCATCACCGAGAACTCCACGCGCTGGCCTTCGACCAGGATGCGATGGCCTTCGCCGCGGATGGCACGGAAGTGGACGAAAATATCGTCCCCCGAATCCCGGGAAATGAAACCAAAGCCCTTGGATGTGTTGAACCACTTCACGGTGCCGGTATCACGCATGCCGGTCTCCAGTGGGGCACCTTGGCTTGGGCGTGCTTTTCTGGCAGTGCGGGCAAAGCCTGCGGCCAGGTGCAGCACGACGGCGAGTGCCGCGCAGACCAGCGCAGCGAGGTTGCCCATTTCCGGGCGGGCCAGCAAGGTCAGGGTTTGCAGTACCACGGCCACCACCAGCAGGGCGCAGGCCAGGTGTTGCAGTTGCTGACGGGCGCCTCGGTAATACAGGGGCACGACCGGCGCCAGCAGCAGGTTGAGCAGGCCGAGCAGGGCCAGGTAGACCGCGTCGGGTTGCTGCAGGAAGGGTGTTGCATCGGTTTTCAGGCTGGGTATGAGCGATAGCAGCAAAGCTGCAGCGCCCGTCACCAGATGGACGATCTTGAACATGGGGTTGGCTCACAGTTGATAAGGCCGATCACAGGAAGAGCTGGCAGCACGGTGCGCATGAGGTGTAGAGCGCGAACACGTGGTAGGCCAGCCTATGCACCCGGCAATAACAGTCCGCACGGGTGGCACGGTGCCTATTTAACAGCAAAGGCGGGGCCTTCTCAAACCGCAGTCGGCCGATGGCATCGTATTGCCCTGCGTCATGGGCGTGTTCCGCCAAGTGTTGGTACAGTGTGTGGGGCCTGCTTGGTCATCAAGCCATTTGCAAAAGGGGAACTTCATGGCAATCGATATCGGTATCAGTGAAGAAGATCGCAAGTCCATCGTCGAAGGGCTTTCCCGCCTGTTGTCGGATACCTACGTGCTGTATCTGAAAACCCACAACTTTCATTGGAACGTCACCGGCCCCTCGTTCCGCACCCTGCACCTGATGTTCGAAGAGCAATACAACGAGCTGGCCCTGGCGGTCGACTCGATCGCCGAGCGCATTCGCGCGTTGGGCTTTCCGGCGCCGGGCTCCTATGCCTTTTATGCAAGGCATTCCTCTATCAAGGAGGAAGAGGGCGTGCCTGTGGCGGATGAGATGATCCGTCAGCTTGTTCAGGGGCAGGAGGCGGTGGTACGTACCGCGCGCAGCATCTTCCCTGTGGTGGACAAGGTCAGTGACGAGCCGACTGCCGACTTGCTGACCCAACGTATGCAGGTGCACGAAAAAACTGCCTGGATGCTGCGGGTGCTGCTGGACGGCAAGTGATCGGATGTAACGCCTGAATGCGGTTGAAAGCCCGGCCGAGCCACACTCGGCCGGGCTTTCTGGTTTGTGCGGGAAGGCTTTGCCGCTGCTTTGTGCCCGCGTGTGCGCGCTTCATTGAGCCCCTGGTTCCTGTGCTTATGTCTGTCTGGCGGCGCAGGGAGGAATACCTGTGGTGAGGAAGTGACGCGCATGATTCAAGCGAGCAAGCGTGTGGGAAATCAGGGGCGCTGCCCTGGCAAGCAGTGCATCGATCCCTTCAGGGAAGATTTCGACATGTTGCAGATTCGGCCGGTATCACGTTCGGTCCGGCTCAACGGTTTTTCTACCTGCTTACGCCTGGAGGCGGTCTATTGGGGTATCCTCGAGCGCATCGCCGAGGCCAATGAGTGCTCGGTCAGCGCCGTGCTTTCCTATGTGGACCGCGAGGTGCACCTGCGCCAGGGCGGGGTGCGTAACTTCAGCGGCCTGATCCGGGTGATCTGCGTTGCCTGGCTACAGCAACCACCCGGTGTACGCTGATCGCCTGGCGGGCTGCGCAGTGCCTGCTAACCATATATAATCGCGCTTTTTGCTGCCTCGGCAGCGAAGCATTGTTATGGTTGACGAGAGACACCCATGCCCCTTTATGACTATCAATGTGCAGCCTGCGATCACCAGATGGAAGCGCTGCAGAAGATCAGCGCCGCGCCGCTGACCGACTGTCCGGCCTGCCAGGCGCCGGCATTGAAGAAATTGCTGTCGGTCCCTGGCTTTCGCCTGAGCGGTAGCGGCTGGTACGAAACCGACTTCAAGACTGGGGCAAAAAAGAATCTGGCAGGCGGCGACAAAGCCGACTGAGTTGAATTGCAGTAGCCGGGTCTTGCAGTATTAGCCCTCTGGGGCGGCCAAGGCCTCCATCGAATACACGAATCACGAGAAGCGAAACCACCATCATGATGCGCAGCCATTATTGCGGCCAACTGAACGAGAGCCTGGACGGCCAGGAAGTCACCCTTTGCGGCTGGGTCCATCGTCGCCGCGACCACGGCGGGGTGATCTTCCTCGACATCCGTGACCGCGAAGGCATGGCCCAGGTCGTGTTCGACCCGGACCGCGCTGAAACCTTCGCCGCCGCCGACCGCGTGCGCAGCGAGTTCGTGGTGCAGATCACCGGTAAGGTACGCAAGCGCCCGGACGGCGCGGTAAATGCCAACATGGCCTCCGGTGCCATCGAGATCCTCGGCTACCAGCTGAACGTGCTGAACGAAGCTGAAACCCCGCCGTTCCCGCTGAACGAATACTCCGACGTCGGCGAAGAAACCCGCCTGCGCTACCGCTTCATCGACCTGCGTCGCCCAGAAATGGCCGACAAGCTGCGCCTGCGTTCGCGCATCACCAGCAGCATCCGTCGCTTCCTCGACGAAAACGGCTTCCTTGACGTCGAAACGCCGATCCTCACCCGTGCCACGCCTGAAGGCGCGCGCGACTACCTGGTACCGAGCCGCACCCACGCCGGCAGCTTCTTCGCTCTGCCGCAATCGCCTCAGCTGTTCAAGCAGCTGCTGATGGTGGCCGGGTTCGACCGCTACTACCAGATCGCCAAGTGCTTCCGTGACGAAGACCTGCGTGCTGATCGTCAGCCGGAGTTCACCCAGATCGACATCGAGACCAGCTTCCTCGATGAATCGGAGATCATGGGCCTGACCGAAAGCATGATCCGCAAGCTGTTCAAGGAAGTCCTGGACCTGGAGTTCGGCGAGTTCCCGCACATGACCTTCGAAGAAGCCATGCGCCGCTACGGTTCCGATAAACCAGACCTGCGTAACCCGCTGGAACTGGTCGACGTTGCCGACCAGCTCAAGGACGTCGACTTCAAGGTCTTCGCAGGCCCTGCCAACGATCCGAAGTGCCGCGTTACCGCGCTGCGCCTGCCAGGCGGCGCCAGCATGCCGCGCAGCAAGATCGACGAGTACACCAAGTTCGTTGGCATCTACGGTGCCAAAGGCCTGGCGTACATCAAGGTCAACGAGCGCGCCAAGGGTGTTGAAGGCCTGCAGTCGCCGATCGTCAAGAACATCCCTGAGGCCAACCTGAACGTGATCCTCGATCGCGTGGGTGCGGTCGATGGCGACATCGTGTTCTTCGGCGCCGACAAGGCCAAGATCGTCAGCGAGGCCCTGGGCGCGCTGCGTATCAAGGTTGGTAACGACTTCAACCTGCACACCTGCGAGTGGGCACCGATGTGGGTCGTCGACTTCCCGATGTTCGAAGAGAACGACGACGGCAGCTTCACCGCGCTGCACCACCCGTTCACCGCGCCGAAGTGCAGCCCGGAAGAGCTCGAAGCCAACCCGGCTACCGCGCTGTCGCGTGCCTACGACATGGTGCTGAACGGCACCGAGCTGGGTGGCGGTTCGATCCGTATCCACCGTAAAGAGATGCAACAGGCGGTGTTCCGCCTGCTGGGTATCGAAGCGGCAGAACAGGAAGAGAAGTTCGGCTTCCTGCTCGACGCGCTGAAGTTCGGCGCGCCACCCCACGGTGGCCTGGCCTTCGGCCTGGACCGTCTGGTCATGCTGATGACCGGCGCCCAGTCCATCCGTGAAGTGATCGCCTTCCCGAAAACCCAGAGCGCTGCGTGCGTGATGACTCAGGCCCCTGGCCTGGTCGACGCCAAGGCCCTGCGCGAGCTGCACATCCGTCTGCGCGAACAGACCAAGGTCGAGTAAGCGGACCCCGGGCGCATCCACATGGATGCGCCTTTGCGTTACGGCGCAGGAATTTTGTCGTTGCGCCCCGAGTGGGGCGCAATTGTTTGTGTTTCAAGGATTTGGAGTTGTTATGGCGGGTCATTCCAAGTGGGCGAACATCAAGCACCGCAAAGAGCGCCAGGATGCCAAGAGAGGCAAGATCTTCACCAAGTGGATCCGTGAACTGACCGTCGCGGCCAAGCAGGGTGGTGGCGATCCCGCTTCCAACCCGCGCCTGCGCCTGGCGCTGGACAAGGCTCTGGGTGCCAACATGAGCCGCGACATCATTGATCGCGCGGTGGCACGGGGTGCGGGCACCAACGAAAGCGACAACGTCGAAGAGCTCAGCTACGAGGGTTACGGCCCGGGCGGCGTGGCGATCATGGTCGAAGCCATGACCGACAACCGCAACCGTACCGCCGCCGCCGTGCGTCATGCCTTCACCAAGTGTGGCGGCAACCTCGGCACCGATGGTTCGGTCGCCTACCTGTTCGAGCGCAAGGGGCAGATCAGCTTCGCGCCGGGTATCGACGAAGACGCCCTGATGGAAGCCGCGATGGAGGCCGATGCTGATGACGTGGTCGCCAACGAAGATGGCTCCTTCGAAGTGTTCACCTCGTTCAACAGCTTCTACGCGGTGCGTAATGCTTTGGAAGAAGCTGGCTTCAAGGCGGCGGACGCGGAGATCGTCATGCAGCCGACCACCAGTGCCGAGCTGGATCAGGAGGGTGCCGAAAAGGTGCTGAAGCTGATCGACATGCTCGAAGACCTGGATGATGTGCAGAACGTCTACTCCAATGCCCAGATTTCCGACGAGATCATGGAAAATATCGGCTAAGGTCTCCTGACCCTTCGCGTCAAGGCTTCTATTGGGGCCGCTGCGCAGCCCATCGCCGGCAAGCCAGCTCCCACACGTACAGTGCATTTCTTCGGGCCTGCACTGTACTTGTGGGAGCTGGCTTGCCGGCGATGGGTCGCGCAGCGGCCCTAATGGTCTTGAATCGTGAGCTTTGAACGACAGGCACTATGACGCTTATTCTTGGTATCGACCCCGGTTCGCGCATCACCGGCTATGGCGTTGTGCGCCAGACAGCCCGTGGTTGCGAATACGTGGCGTCGGGTTGTATCCGCACCGGCAGCGGTGAGCTGCACGAGCGCTTGCAGATCGTTTTTCGCGGTGTCAGTGAAATCATTGCTCAGCATGGCCCCGTGACCATGGGCATCGAGCGTGTATTCATGGCCCGCAACCCCGATTCGGCGCTCAAGCTTGGCCAGGCCCGCGGCGCGGCCATCGTCGCCGCAGCCGAGGCCGGCCTGGAAATCGCCGAATACAGCGCGACCCAGGTCAAGCAGGCCGTGGCCGGCACGGGCGGGGCCAACAAGGAGCAGGTAATGCTGATGGTCATGCACCTGCTCAAGTTGACCCAGAAACCGCAGATCGATGCCTCCGATGCCCTGGCCATTGCCCTGTGCCATGCCCATACCCGTTCCAGCCTGGTACCACATGGCCTGTCAACGGCCCGTCGGCGCGGTGGGCGCTTGCGTCTGTAGGCGCTTCATGCGCTGATACACATTTTGTCCGGGTGAATCGTTCACCCGCTGCATTTGCTGATAGGGTTGAGCGGTCTTTGATCGGCTCCCCGAGAGGAAGGATCGGAACGTGATTGGACGTTTGCGCGGCACCCTGGCGGAAAAGCAACCGCCGCACCTGATTATCGACGTGAATGGCGTGGGCTACGAGCTGGAAGTCCCCATGACCACCTTGTACCGCCTGCCCAGGCTCGGCGAGACCGTCACCGTGCACACCCATCTGGTGGTGCGTGAAGATGCTCACCTGCTGTACGGTTTCCACGAAAAGCGCGAGCGCGAATTGTTCCGCGAACTCATTCGCCTGAATGGCGTGGGCCCGAAGCTGGCGCTGGCCTTGATGTCGGGCCTCGAAGCCGACGAGCTGGTGCGTTGCGTGCAGGCCCAGGACACGTCGGCACTGGTCCGTGTGCCCGGCGTTGGCAAGAAGACCGCCGAGCGCCTGCTGGTCGAGCTCAAGGACCGCTTCAAGGCGTGGGAAACCTCGCCAGCCATGTTCACCTTGGTCTCCGACGGCCCTGTGCCGGTCAGCGGCGCCTCCACGGCCGAGGCCGATGCGGTCAGTGCGCTGGTGTCCCTGGGCTACAAGCCGCAGGAAGCCAGCAAGGCAGTATCCGCGATCAAGGACAAGGCAGGCCTGAGCAGTGAAGAGCTGATCCGCCGCAGCCTGAAAGGGATGATTACCAAGTGATCGAAGCCGACCGCCTGATCGCCGCCAGTGGCCGCGACCGTGAAGAAGTCCAGGACCGCGCGATCCGCCCGCTGCGCCTGGACGAATACATTGGCCAGCCGGTGGTGCGCGAGCAGATGGCGCTGTTCATCCAGGCTGCCCGCGGTCGCAACGAATCGCTCGACCACACGCTGATCTTCGGCCCGCCCGGCTTGGGCAAGACCACCCTGGCCAACATCATTGCCCAGGAGATGGGGGTATCGGTCAAGAGCACCTCGGGGCCGATTCTCGAGCGCCCGGGCGACCTGGCGGCCATGCTCACCAACCTCGAGCCGCATGACGTG
This sequence comes from Pseudomonas sp. NPDC012596, assembly GCF_042902325.1. NCBI lineage: Bacteria > Pseudomonadati > Pseudomonadota > Gammaproteobacteria > Pseudomonadales > Pseudomonadaceae > Pseudomonas > Pseudomonas sp. NPDC012596. The sequence continues at coordinate 78,657 of NZ_JBIBEB010000011.1, forward strand.
CTGTTCATCGACGAAATCCACCGGCTGTCGCCGGTTGTCGAAGAGGTGTTGTACCCGGCCATGGAGGACTTCCAGCTCGACATCATGATCGGCGAAGGCCCGGCCGCCCGTTCGATCAAGCTCGACCTGCCGCCCTTTACCCTGGTCGGTGCCACCACCCGCGCCGGCATGCTGACCAACCCGCTGCGTGACCGTTTCGGTATCGTCCAGCGCCTGGAGTTCTACAGCGACAAAGACCTGGCGACCATCGTCAGCCGGTCCGCCCACATTCTGGGGCTGGTCATCGAAGACCTCGGTGCCTACGAGATCGCCCGTCGCGCCCGTGGTACGCCGCGTATCGCCAACCGGTTGCTGCGCCGTGTACGTGACTACGCCGAAGTGCGCGGCAAGGGGCAGATCACCAAGGCCGTGGCCGACATGGCGCTCAACCTGCTGGACGTCGACGAGCGTGGTTTCGACCATTCCGACCGCCGCCTGCTGCTGACCATGATCGAGAAATTCGACGGTGGCCCGGTGGGCGTGGACAACCTGGCGGCAGCGATCAGCGAGGAACGCCATACCATCGAGGATGTACTCGAGCCGTACCTGATTCAGCAGGGCTATATCATGCGCACCCCTCGCGGGCGCGTGGTCACCCGGCACGCCTACCTGCACTTTGGTCTGAATGTTCCCGGGCGCCTGGGCGAGGGGGCAGATTTTTCCGAAGCAGGCGATGAATGACAGATCGAAACCCGCTTTTCGTGGTCCTACCGCTGGCATGCCTCAGGGTTGCTGGCAATAAGACATTAATGAAGAAAAAACAGTTGCCGCAGCGGATTGGCAAGCTGAGGAGTAAGCACTAGAGTATGCGCGCGCAAAATGGCCTGGAATCTTTCGCACACCGTTGTCGCGTCTATTACGAGGATACCGACGCCGGTGGCGTGGTGTATTACGTCAACTACCTGAAATTCATGGAGCGCGCGCGCACCGAGCGGCTGCGACACCTGGGGTTTTCCCAGCAGCAGCTGGCCGGCGAGAACCTGTTGTTCGTCGTCCATTCCAGCGAGGCGCGCTATCACGCGCCGGCGCGGCTGGACGATGAGCTGCGGGTAACCGCGCAAGTACTTGAACTCAATCGCGCCAGCCTGCGTTTCGTACAGCAGGTCTGGCGGGAAAAGGATGAAACACTGCTCTGCGAGGGGCAGTTCCTGGTGGCCGCCGTGCGCGCCGACACTTTCAAACCCCGAGCCATACCCCCCCAGCTGCGCGACGCCTTTATGGCGGACGGCTCGGGTACTCAATCGAATGCAGGAGAATAAGCGTGGAAGCTAACGTCGTCGACCATACCTCCATGTGGAGTCTGGTCAGCAATGCCAGCGTGGTGGTACAGCTGGTAATGCTGATCCTCGTGGCCGCCTCGGTCACCTCATGGATCATGATCTTCCAGCGCAGCACCATGCTGCGCGCCGGTCGTCGTGCGCTGGATGCCTTTGAAGAGCGCTTCTGGTCGGGCATCGACCTGTCGAAGCTGTATCGTCAGGCAGGCAGCAACCCAGACCCGGATTCGGGCGTGGAGCAGGTCTTCCGTGCCGGCTTTAAAGAGTTCTCGCGTCTGCGTCAGCAGCCGGGCGTGGACCCGGACGCAGTCATGGAAGGCGTAGGCCGGGCCATGCGCGTGGCGATCTCCCGTGAGGAAGAAAAGCTCGAGCAGAGCCTGCCGTTCCTTGCCACCGTCGGTTCGACCAGCCCGTACATCGGCCTGTTCGGTACCGTATGGGGCATCATGAACTCCTTCCGCGGCCTGGCCAGTGCTCAGCAGGCCACCCTGGCCACCGTTGCTCCGGGTATCGCCGAAGCGCTGATCGCCACGGCCATCGGCCTGTTCGCGGCAATCCCGGCGGTCATCGCCTACAACCGTTTCGCCGCACGCAGTGAAGTGCTGATCGGTCGTTACTACACCTTCGCCGACGAGTTCCAGGCGATCCTGCACCGCAAAGTGCACACCAGCGAAGAGTAATCAGGTAGAAGCCCATGGCCCGAGTTCGCCACAAACGCAAGCCGGTCGCCGAGATGAACGTGGTGCCCTACATCGACGTGATGCTGGTACTGCTGGTCATCTTCATGGTGACGGCTCCCATGCTCAACCAGGGCGTGAAGGTCGACCTGCCCAAGGTTTCCAGCGAAGCCTTGCCGCAGGACAACAACGTCCAGATCCTTACCATCTCCATCAAGGCCGACAAGACCTATTACTGGAACCTCGGCAGCGAAGTCGATACCGACAAGCAGATGGACAAGGCCATGACCTTGCCCGACATGACCAACGCGGTGACCAAGATCATTGCCGCCGGTCGCGACCAGGGCAAGCAGACCCAGGTCTTCATTCGTGGCGACAAGGCTGTCGACTACGGCGCCGTCATGGGCGCCATGGGCGGGTTGCAGAAGGCCGGTGTCGGTAACGTTGGCCTGATTACCGAGGCGCCCTGATGCAACAGCGAGAGCCATCCGCCTCGGAAAGCTACTTCTGGCCCAGTGTCTGGGCCATCGGCCTGCATGTACTGGTGTTCGCAATGCTGTTCGTCAGTTTTGCCATGACGCCAGAATTGCCGCCTTCCAAGCCGATCGTTCAGGCTACCCTGTATCAGCTCAAGTCCAAGAGCCAGGCGACTACCCAGACCAATCAGAAGATTGCCGGGGAAGCGAAGAAAACCGCCTCGCGCCAGACGGAAGTCGAGCAGCTGGAGCAGAAGAAGGTCGAGCAGGAAGCCGTGAAGGCTGCGGAACAAAAGAAAGCCGACGCCGCTCAAAAGGCCGAGGAGGCCCGCGAAGCTGCCGAGGCCAAAAAAGCCGAGGAAGCTGCCAAGGCCACCGAGGCCAAAAAAGCCGCCGAAGCCAAGAAGGCTGACGAAGCGAAGAAGGCGGCTGAAAAGCAGCAGGCCGACATCGCCAAGAAGAAGGCTGAGGAAGAGGCCAAGAAGCAGGCCGAGGAAGAAGCCAAGAAACAAGCCGCCGAGGACGCCAAGAAAAAGGCGGCCGAGGAGGCCAAGAAGAAAGCAGCCGAAGACGCCAAGAAAAAAGCGGCGGCCGAGGATGCGAAGAAGAAGGCAGCTGAAGAGGCCAAGAAAAAGGCCGCGGCAGATGCCCAGAAAAAGAAGGCACAGGAAGCGGCTCGCAAGTCGGCGGAAGACAAGAAAGCTCAGGCCCTGGCCGAGCTGTTGTCCGACACCACCGAGCGGCAGCAGGCCCTGGCCGACGAGCAAGGAGACCAGGTGGCCGGCGATTTCGACGACCTGATCCGTATGCGCGCGGCTGAAGGCTGGGCGCGTCCACCTTCTGCGCGTAAAGGCATGACGGTAGTCCTGCAGGTCAACATGCTGCCGGATGGCACCATTACCAATGTCAGTGTGTTGCGCTCCAGTGGCGACGGCCCGTTTGACAGTTCGGCGGTGGCAGCAATGAAGAACATCGGTCGTCTGACCGAAATGCAGGGTATGAAGCCGAGCGATTTCAACAGGTATCGTTCGTTCAAGATGACATTTACTCCTGAGGATCTAGCGTTGTGATTACACTCCTTCGAGGACTGCTGGTCATGCTGTGCTGCGTGGCAGGCATGGCCATGGCAGACGAAAAGAACATCCTGGTCACCAGCGGCAGCGATCGGGCCACGCCCATCGCGGTAGTGCCGTTCGGTGTGCAGGGTGGCAGTGTGCTGCCAGAAGACATGGCCGATATCATCGGCAACGACCTGCGCAACTCCGGCTACTACTCGCCGATCCCGCGGCAGAACATGATCAGCCAGCCTTCCCAGGCCAGCGAAGTCATCTTCCGTGACTGGAAAGCCCTGGGCGCCCAGTATGTGATGGTCGGCAGCATCACCCCGTCGGGTGGCCGCCTGCAGGTGCAGTACGCGCTGTTCAACGTCGCCACCGAGCAGCAAGTGCTGACCGGTAGCGTCGCCGGCACCGCCGACCAGCTGCGCGACATGTCGCACTATATTGCCGACCAGTCGTTCGAGAAGCTCACCGGCATCAAGGGTGCGTTCTCCACCCGCATGCTGTACGTGACTGCCGAGCGCTTCTCGACCAACAACACCCGCTACACCCTGCAGCGTTCGGACTACGACGGTGCGCGCGCAGTGACCCTGCTGCAGTCGCGCGAGCCGATCCTGTCGCCGCGCTTCGCGCCGGATGGCAAGCGTATCGCCTATGTCTCGTTCGAGCAGAAGCGCCCGCGCATCTTCGTTCAGCACATCGATACCGGTCGCCGCGAGCAGGTCACCAACTTCGAAGGCCTGAACGGTGCGCCGGCCTGGTCGCCTGATGGTTCGCGCCTGGCATTCGTGCTGTCGAAAGACGGCAACCCGGACATCTATGTCATGAACGTGGCCTCGCGCCAGATCAGCCGTGTCACTGCCGGCCCGGGTATCAATACCGAACCGTTCTGGGGCAAGGATGGCAACACCCTGTACTTCACCTCCGACCGTGGCGGCAAGCCGCAGATCTACAAACAGTCGGTCAGCGGTGGTAGTGCAGAGCGCGTGACTTTCGTCGGTAACTACAACGCCAACCCCAAACTGTCGGCGGACGAAAAGACCCTGGTAATGATCCATCGCCAGCAGGGTTTCACCAACTTCAAAGTGGCGGCACAGGACTTGCAGCGCGGAAGTGTAAAGATTCTCACGGAAACAAGTCTTGATGAGTCTCCCACTGTTGCGCCAAACGGCACCATGCTAATCTACGCCACCCGCCAGCAGGGCCGGGGAGTCTTGATGCTCGTGTCGCTTAATGGCCGCGTGAGGCTCCCACTTCCTACCGCTCAAGGCGAAGTCAGAGAACCGTCCTGGTCCCCTTACCTGAACTGATTGCGGCGTAATACGTTTTGCTTAACACACTGGGGTTTCATTAGGAGTTTCACGATGGAAATGCTGAAGTTTGGTAAATTTGCTGCGCTGGCTCTGGCCATGGCTGTAGCTGTAGGTTGCTCCTCGAAGGGCGGTGACAATGCTGGTGAAGGCGCTGTTGACCCGAACGCTGGCTACGGTGCCAACACTGGCGCTGTCGACGGCTCCCTGAGCGAAGAAGCCGCCCTGCGCGCAATCACCACCTTCTACTTCGAATACGACAGCTCGGACCTGAAGCCAGAAGCCATGCGCGCTCTGGACGTTCACGCCAAGGACCTGAAGTCCAACGGCAACCGTGTTGTTCTGGAAGGCAACACTGACGAGCGCGGCACCCGCGAGTACAACATGGCTCTGGGTGAGCGTCGTGCCAAAGCCGTTCAGCGTTACCTGGTTCTGCAGGGTGTTTCCCCTGCTCAGCTGGAACTGGTCTCCTACGGCGAAGAGCGTCCAGTTGCCACCGGCAACGACGAGCAGTCCTGGGCTCAGAACCGTCGCGTAGAACTGCGTAAGTAAGTTCCCATGCGAATGTGCCGTCGTGTTGTAACCGTCCTCGCACTCAGCCTTCCGCTTTCAGCGTGGGCTGCGGTTCCTGTAGTAGATGACAACGCAGGTGGGTATCCACCTTCGGGTTATGGCACGAGCGGCGCCTATGCCGGGGCAGGGGCTTCGACCCCTGCCTCAGCACAGGGCCAGCTGTTCATGCAGCTGCAACAGATGCAGGACCAGCTTTCCCGCCAGCAAGGCATCATCGAAGAGCTGCAAAACGATGTGTCGCGCATGAAGCAGGAAAACCTGGAGCGATACCAGGACCTGGACCGTCGCATCAACAGTGGTGGCGCGCCTGCCGCGACCCCCGACAATTCCCCCACCGGTGGTGCACCCGATGCCGCCGCCGGTGCAGCAGCAGGCGCCGCTGGCGCTGCTGCGCAACAACCGGCCGCCAACAGCGAACCGGGTGATCCGGCGAAAGAGAAGCTCTATTACGACGCGGCTTTCGACCTGATCAAGCAGAAGGACTTCGCCAAGGCCAGCCAGGCGTTCAACGCCTTCCTGCGCAAGTACCCAAACAGCCAGTACGCCGGCAACGCGCAGTACTGGCTGGGTGAAGTGAACCTGGCCAAGGGCGACCTGCCAGCCGCCAGCCAGGCCTTTGCCCAGGTCAGCCAGAAGTACCCGAAACACAGCAAGGTGCCGGATTCGCTGTACAAGCTGGCCGATGTCGAGCGCCGTATGGGCCACACCGACAAGGTCAAAGGCATCCTGCAGCAGGTCATCACCCAGTACCCCGGCACCTCTGCCGCGCAACTGGCGCAACGCGACCTGCAGAAGCTCTAAGCAGCACCGTTCGAAAGAAACCCGCGCCAGTCGCGGGTTTTTTCGTTAGAATCACTGCCCTTTTCTTAAACACGCTGCCGCGGATAACGCCATGTCGAGTCCGCGACAGTGCCTGACGGAGGCGGACAGCCTGTTCAGCTGTCTCGCCCGTGGCGATCATGCAAGACACATTACGCATCACCGAAGTCTTTTACTCTTTGCAGGGTGAAACACGAACGGCTGGGCTGCCCACGGTTTTCGTGCGCCTGACCGGTTGCCCCCTGCGCTGCCAGTACTGCGACAGTGCCTATGCCTTCACCGGCGGCACTATCCGCACCCTCGATTCGATCATGGAGCAGGTGGCTGGCTTCAAGCCTCGCTTTGTCTGCGTGACGGGTGGCGAGCCGCTGGCCCAGCCCAATGCCTTGCCGCTGCTGCAGCGCCTGTGCGATGCCGGTTACGAGGTTTCGCTGGAAACCAGTGGTGCCCTGGATATCTCGGGCACCGATGTGCGCGTCAGCCGTGTGGTCGACCTCAAGACCCCAGGGTCCGAAGAGTCCCACCGCAACCGCTACGAGAACATCGAGCAGCTGACCCGCAATGACCAGGTCAAGTTCGTCATCTGTTCGCGGGAGGACTATGACTGGGCCGTCTCCAAGCTCATCCAGTACAACCTGGCCGAGCGCGCCGGTGAGGTGCTGTTTTCGCCAAGCCATCACCAGGTGAGCGCAAGCGACCTGGCCGACTGGATCGTTGCCGACAACCTGCCCGTGCGTTTCCAGCTGCAGTTGCACAAGCTGCTGTGGAACGATGAACCCGGACGTTGATTGAGAGTAAAAGCACATGACTGAGAAACGCGCGGTAATCCTGCTGTCTGGCGGCCTCGATTCGGCCACCGTCGTAGCCATGGCTAAGGCCGAAGGCTACAGCTGCTACACCATGAGCTTCGACTATGGCCAACGCCACCGTGCCGAGCTGGACGCCGCCGCACGCGTCGCCCGCGACCTGGGCGTTGTCGAGCACAAGGTGATCGGCCTGAACCTCGATGGTATCGGCGGCTCGGCCCTGACCGACAGCAGCATCGATGTGCCGGAAACCCCAGGCGAGGGCATCCCGGTAACCTACGTGCCGGCACGCAACACGGTATTCCTGTCCTTGGCCCTGGGCTGGGCAGAAGTGCTGGAAGCCCGTGACATCTTCATCGGGGTCAATGCCGTCGACTATTCCGGCTACCCCGATTGCCGCCCGGAGTTCGTCGAGGCGTTCGAGCGCATGGCAAACCTTGCGACCAAGGCCGGTGTCGAGGGGCAGGGCTTCCGTATCCAGGCACCCTTGCAGAACCTGAGCAAGGCGCAGATCGTGCAGGCCGGTCTGGCCCGTGGCGTTGACTACAGCCTTACCGTTTCGTGCTACCAGGCCGATGATCAAGGCCGCGCCTGTGGCAAGTGTGACAGCTGCCGCTTGCGCGCTGACGGCTTCAAGGCCGCCGGCGTAGACGACCCGACGCGGTATTTTTGAAAAAAGTTTTGATGGGGTGTTGATTTCTCGTTAGAAATCAGTATTATACGCGCCATCCAACGGGTCGTTAGCTCAGTTGGTAGAGCAGTTGGCTTTTAACCAATTGGTCGTAGGTTCGAATCCTACACGACCCACCATACGCAACAAGTCAAAGCCCGCTACCGGAAACGGTGGCGGGCTTTGTCGTTCTGGGTTGGCAGAACGTGCGGCCTGGATCACTCCGGTTTGTTGGTTCCCAATTCAAATTCGGCGTAGTCCCAGGATTCGCCCTCTTTCCCCCAGCTCACTACCAGGCTGTCGCCATTGCCATAGTTGACCGTGTCGACTTCGACAAAGTAGCCAAACAGTGAAGCCCCACCGCTGACCTGTTGCAGTTCCTCTTCGCCAAGCGTTCGGGTTGTATGCGTCGTGCAGTTCATGCCTTGTGCCCTCTCGGTAATCAGCCATTGGCCGATCAGCAGCCGACGTTGACTTCGACGTAGTTGTAGGAGCCCCCTTCCTCGCCCCAGCTCACATGGACCTTTTCGCCGTCGCCATAATTGACCAGGTCGACGTCCACGTAATAGCCAAAGGCTGACAGGCCGCCACTGACTTGATCCAGTTCCTGATCATTCAGCGCGCGCAGGGCACTCGATGCGGTGTTCATGATTGCGTCCTCGTTCCAGTTTTGTTGTTCCGTCATGGGGAAGCCCAGGCAATGGGCTTGAGGAATCATGTGGACGTACAGTACCGAGGGGCAATAGAACGGGTGGCCTAATGTCCAGGTGCCACTGCGCGGTGCGCAGCTCGGCTAGCACATCTGTACTAGTGTTAGCGCAGGCCAGCTTGTTTAGGCTGGCGGTGCCTCGCAGCCGGATCTGCAGCGAGGCCACTTCGCATCTGCCAGCACCGTAGGCCAGGGAATGCTATTTCGAAAGGAAGCACTGCAATCAGGGGCGCAGAAAGACCTGGGCAGCGTCATCTTGATATCGCCGCCATCGTTGCGGGTGGCCAGTGCCTGCGCGCTGCTGTTTTGTGTGGTGCTGGTGCTGTTCCTGACGTTTGCAAGTTATACCCGGCGCGAAGCCGTGACTGGGGTGCTGGTGCCCGAGGGCGGCCTGATCAAGGTGTTCGCACCCCAGGTCGGGGTGGTTCAGGGTTTGCTGGTCAGTGATGGCCAGCACGTCCAGGCTGGGGCGACCTTGCTGACGCTGGTCAGCGATACCCAAAGCGGCGACGCTGGCGCCAACCAGGTTGCCATCAGCCGCCTGATCGCGCGGCGCAACAGCAGCCTGGCTGACGAGATGGCCGAGACCCGCGTGCTCCACCAGCAGGAGCGTGAGGGCAAGCAGCGCCGTTTGAGCATGCTGCAGGGCGAACAGGAAAAGGTTACCGCGCAGATCGCGCTGACGCGCCAGCGCCTGGCGTTGGCGCAAGGCATCGCCGAACGGTATGCCGAATTGCAACGTCAGGATTTTGTCTCCCGTGACCTGCTGCAGGCCAAGCAGGACGCCGTGTTGGAGATGCGCCTGCGCGCCGAGGAGCTGCACCGCTCACTGCTGGCACTGCGCAACGACAGCGCTGCATTGCGCGCCGAAATCGCCGAGCTGCCCTACAACCAGACCAAACAGCTGGCCGACCTGGAGCGCCGGTTGATCGACAGCGAAAGCAACCTGCTCGAGAGCGAGGTCAAGCGCCAGGTGGTGATTACCGCGCCAGCTGCCGGTGAGGTGACGGCCATGGGCGTGGTCAATGGTTCACGCGCCGATGTCAGCCGCCCGCTGTTCAGCCTGGTGCCGCAAGACAGCCCGCTCTATGCCGAGCTGTACGTACCAAGCCGTTCGGCGGGCTTCGTGCGCCCCGGGCATGAAGTGTTGCTGCGTTACCAGGCCTACCCCTACCAGCACTTCGGCCTCGCCCGCGGCACTGTCGCCTCGGTATCGCGCAGTGCGTTGCCGGCCGACGAGATCATGACCGTGGGCGCCGCCACCGATGCCTTGCGCGAGCAGGGGCCGTTGTATCGGGTCAAGGTCTCACTCGACCGGCAGAGCCTGTTTGCCAGGGGCAGGGAAGAGCGGTTGCGCTCCGGCATGCAACTGGACGCCGACATCATGCTGGAAAACCTGCCGCTCTACGAATGGCTGCTCGAACCCTTGCGCGGCATAGGAAAACGCCTGTGACCATCTCCCAGTCCCTTAGCTTCGGCATGGGCCGCAAGCTGCCCGTGATGCTTCAGGTCGAGGCCGCAGAGTGTGGCCAGGCCTGCCTGGCGATGATCGCCGCTTACCATGGCCAGGTGCATGACATGCATTCGCTGCGGCACAAGCTGTCGCCGTCAATGAAGGGCGCAACGCTCAAGCAACTGATGGCCATGGCTGGCCAGCTTGGCCTGGCTACGCGGCCGCTGCGCCTGGAGCTGGAGGCGCTGGCGCAGCTGCGGTTGCCCTGCATCCTGCACTGGGAATTCAACCACTTCGTCGTGCTCAAGGAGGTCGGCCCACGCGGCGTGGTGCTGCACGACCCGGCCCGGGGCATACGCAAGCTGAGCCTTGCCGAGGTGTCGGCTTCGTTTACCGGTATTGCCCTGGAGCTTTGGCCACACAGTGACTTTCAGCCAGGCGAAGTGAAAAGCCAGGTTTCCCTGCGCCGGCTGCTGGGCAAGGTCCAGGGCTTCGGCGGGGTGCTCGGGCACGTGCTGCTGCTGGGCATGGCGCTGGAGCTGTGCATGATCCTTGCGCCGTTCTTTCTGCAGACAGTCATCGACAAAGTACTGGTCAGCGCCGACCTCGACCTGCTGGCGGTGCTGGCGCTGGGCTTCGGCCTGCTGCTGGTTGCCCAGCAGGTGTTGTCGCTGGGCCGCTCCTGGGCGCTGATGTATCTGGGCACACTGCTCGGCAGCCAGTGGCAGATCAATGTCTTCAACCACCTGGTGCGCCTGCCGGTGGCGTACTTCGAACGGCGGCACCTGGGCGACATCATTTCGCGTTTCGGCTCGCTCAAGGCGATCCAGCGCACACTGACCACCTCATTCATCGAGGCGTTGCTTGATGGGGTGATGACTGTGGTAACGCTGGTGTTGATGTTCGTCTACAGCCCGCCGCTGGCGATGATCGCCGTTACCGCCATGGTGCTTTATGCGCTGGCGCGCTGGGCCTGGTTCGGGCCGTTGCGGCGGGCCAGCGAAGACGAACTGGTGCGCGCCGCCAAGCAGCAAAGTTACTTCCTCGAGACGATGCGTGGCGTGCGTACGCTCAAGCTGTTCGCCCACCAGGAGCAGCGTGCCACGGCCTGGAGCGGCTTGCTGGTGGACGAAATCAATGCTGGCCTGCAGCCGCAGAAACTGCAGTTGCTGTACCGCGCCTTCAATGGCCTGCTGTTCGGCAGCGTCACCCTGCTGGTGCTCTGGCTCGGTGCCAGGCAGGTGATCGACGGCGTGTTCAGTGCTGGCATGCTGATCGCCTTCAATGCCTACAAGGACCAGTTCAACAGCCGCGTCGCCGGCCTTATCGACAAGCTGGTGGATGTGATCATGCTGCGCCTGCATGGCGAGCGGCTGGCGGATATCGTGCTGGAAACAGCAGAGCCACAATCGGCGCCGGCACTTGTGCCTGCCACCGACCGAGTGCCGCGCCTGGAAGTGCGCCAACTGCGCTTTCGCTATTCCGATCACGAGCCCTGGGTACTCGACGGGGTGTCCCTGGTGATCGAGCCGGGCGAGTCGGTGGCCATCGTCGGACCTTCAGGCTGCGGCAAGACCACGTTGCTCAATGTGATGCTCGGCATTTTGCCCCCTGTCGACGGGCAGGTGCTGCTGGACGACGAGCCGATCGATGCGGCGACCGTCGACCGGCTGCGGCGTATCAGTGCCACGGTGTTGCAGGACGATGTGCTGTTTGCAGGTTCGATCGGCGACAACATCAGCTTCTTCGCCAACGATGCCGACCAGGCCTGGGTCGAACAGTGCGCCCGCATGGCAGCGGTGCATGACGATGTCGCGCGCATGCCCATGGGTTACAACACCCTGGTCGGCGACATGGGCACGGTGCTGTCCGGTGGGCAGAAGCAGCGCATCCTGCTGGCCCGTGCGCTGTACCGTCGGCCGCGGCTGTTGTTTCTCGACGAGGCGACCAGCCACCTGGACATCCAGCGCGAAGCTGCGGTCAACCAGGCCCTGCAGGCGTTGAACATCACCCGGGTGATCGTTGCCCATCGGCCGGACACCATCCGTTCGGCGCAGCGCGTGCTGGTATTGGCCGATGGCAGGGTGACGAGTGACAGCCGTGAGCCGGGCGCCGCGCCATGATCAGGCAATGGGCGCTGGCAGCCGGGCTTGCCCTGCTGAGCATGCACTGCGTGGCCGAGCAGCCGCTTCAGGCCTGCCCCGGGCCATTGCGCCCTGATGAAGCGCTGGCACTGGCGCGGGCCGTGGCCATGGCGCTGTGCGCAGACCCTGAGGTCGCGGCAGCCTGGCGCACGCAATTGAGCAGCCAGGCCAGCATGGAGGCCGAGCGCTCGGCGTACTGGCCCACTTTGCAAGGCGTGGCCAGCAGCGGCAGGGCCAACCGCAAGACGCGCTACGACGGTTTTCCTGAGGCAGACTCCAGCCTGAATGCCCGTACCAGCGGCTACGGCCTGAGCCTCAACTGGGTGCTGTATGACTTCGGCTTGCGCGAGGCGAGGGTGGAAAGCGCCCGGCAACTGTTGAACGCAGCCAGCAGCAGCCGGGTGGAGAAGATCCAGGCGGTGGTGCTCAATACCAGCAAGGCGTTCTACCAGGTGCAGGCCAGCCGCGCGTTGCTGCAGGCGCGGCAAAGCATCGAAGCCTTGGCTGCAGACAGCCTGCGGGTCACCACGGCCAAGCACCAGGCGGGCGCAGGCGAGCAGGCCGACCGCCTGCAGGCGCAGACCACCTACGAGCAGGCGCAGCTTGAACGGGTGCTGGCCGAAGGCGACCTGGCCACTGCCGAGGGTGCGCTGGCGAGCGCGGTCAACCTCTCGCCTTCGGCGCCGCTGCGGCTGGAGGCGCTGGATGAACCGAACGGCGAGGAGCAACGCTTCATGCAGAGCGTGGATGCACTGATGGAGCAGGCGCGGCAAAACCATCCGTCCGTTGAAACAGCGCGTGCCCAGTGGTCATCCAGCCTGGCCAGGGCAGAGGCGGAGCGGGCCCAGGGGCGCCCGACGGTATCGCTGTACAGCAATTACCGGCATGACGACACACCGGTCGACCAGGTGGCTTCACGCCAACAGATCGAAACCTGGACGGTCGGTGTGCAGGTCAGCGTACCGATCTTCGACGGCTTTCTCTCCCGGCGCCGAGCGCGTGCCGCCGAGGAGGAGGCCGGGGCGCGTGAACAGGACGTGCGTACCGCCGAGCGGACCATCGCCCTGAGCGTCTGGCGCAGCCGTCAGGCCTTGGCGGCGCGGACCCAGGCATTGACCATCAGCCGGCGCCTGGTCGCCAGTGCCAGCCAGTCGCACCGGGTGGCATTGGGGCGCTACAAGGCTGGCGTCGGCAGCATCATCGAGCTGCTCAATGCCCAGAACGACCTGGCCGCCGCGCAGCAGCGGCGGGTCGGGTCGGTGGTGGACTGGTACACCGCCCGGCTGCAGCTGGCCGCCGACCTGGGCGAGCTGGGCCGGTAGGTCACTGCGCCCAGGCCGGGTCGCCGGTGAAAACCACAGTGATCCAGCGGTCCGGGCCCTCGCCGCCGACCGCATCGCCAATTTCGTCGCGCAAGGCGTCCCAGTGCGCGATGGACCGCGCAGGCATATAGGCCGGCACGATGAAGTACAGCTCGATCTCCCGCGAGCGCCCAACCTTGGCCACGTAGGCCTTGTACGACTGCAGGCCGTGCTTGAGGACGAACTGCTGGGCGACGTTATCGACGTGCTGCTTGAGGTCGTTGGGGGTCACCAGGAAGATTTCCGACATGGCCTGGCGCACCACCGACAGCGGCAGCGGAATGATCACCAGGCACACCAGCGCCAGCACCGCTGGGTCGATGTACGGCGACACCCATTCCCACTGCGTACCCTGCACGGCAAAGCCGAAGCAGAAGGCGATCAGCAAGGCCGCGGTGATGCTGGCCGACATCACCCAGCCCTTGACGTCCATGCGCACGAAGTCCGAGTTCAACTTGCGGTTGGCGCGGGCCTCGACCACGGCGATGGTCGCGCAGGCGATCACGGTCAGTACCGCGTACACCATGGCAATCCCGAACTCCAGGTGGCGGCCGCCTTCGAGCACGCTGCTGACGGCGTTGATCAGGGCGTAGAGGGCAACGCCGCTGAGCAGGATGCCGTTGAGCGCGAGCACCATCGGCTCGAGGTGCCAGAAGCCCATGGTGAAGCGTTCACGCAGCTTGCGCGACAGTTGCAGGCTGGTGGCGTGCGAGGTGATCAGCTTGACCACCACCAGCGACAGGCCGCTCATGCTGGCATCGACCAGCGAGTAGACGCCGTCGAAGATGATCGAAAACGACCCGGAGGCCAGGCCGAAGGCGATGCCGATGGTGGCGATGAATAGAGTGACGGCGATCGAGGTGCGTAGCAGGCCCTGTTCGCTGGTGATGTCGAAGAAGGGTGATTTGTTTGGTCTATCCATGGGTAAAACTCTTTCTAAAGGTGGGGTGACTGTACTGGCCCTATCGCCGGCAAGCCGGCTCCCACAGGTACAACGCCGGCCTTGAAGGCTGTGGTTTCCTGCGGGAGATTACCCAGCCCTCCGGGCTGCGCTGTCGCGCAGAGAACAAAGCCCGCGAGCGCGCCGCATACCCTGTAGGAGCGGCTTCAGCCGCGAAGCAGGCGCTGCGGTGGATGGCACCGGCTTCGCCGGTGTTCGCGGCTGAAGCCGCTCCTACAGGATCCCCGGCAAATCAGTAAGTTAGCGTTTGTTCTATGAGAGCCGGCTTGCCGGCGATAGGGCCAGTGCAGACTAGACGCGAAACTGCTCCATCAATGCTTGCTGCTGATTGGCCAGCCGGTTCAGCGCCTGGCTGATCCGCGCCGACTCATCCGCCTGGCCCGACAGCGATTCTGTCACATCGCGAATGCCAGCCACGTTACGGTTCACTTCTTCAGCCACCGCGCTCTGTTCTTCGGCCGCCGAAGCGATCTGCAGGTTCATGTCGCTGATCACCGCCACCGCTTCTGCGATCCGCTGCAGCGCCGGCAGCGCCTGCTCCATGCGTGTTGCGCTGGCCTGTGCCTGGCGCTGGCCTTCATGCATGGCACCCACCACATCCTGGGTGCCTTGCTGCAGGCCTTCGATCACCTGCCGAATCTCTTCCACCGACACCTGGGTGCGCTGGGCCAGGCTGCGTACCTCGTCGGCGACCACGGCAAAACCGCGCCCGGCCTCACCTGCGCGGGCGGCTTCGATGGCGGCATTGAGTGCCAGCAGGTTGGTCTGCTCGGCAATCGCACGGATGACCTCGAGCACCGAACCGATCTGCTCGCTGCGGTTCTCCAAGGCGCGGGCCTCGTCCATGGCGGCATTCATCCCCACCGCCAGGTTGTCGATGGCCTGGCGGGTACTGGCGATCAACTGCAGGCCCTCACGGCTGGCCTGGTCGGCGCCCCGTGCGGCCTGGGCCGCTTGCGCCGCGTTATGGGCGACATCCTGGGCGGTAGCGCTCATCTCGTTGGCAGCCGTGGCAACCTGTTCGATCTCGCGCTGTTGCTGCTGCATGCCGTTGCTGGTCTGGCTGGCAATGGCTGCAGACTGGTCGGCGGTGCCGCGGGCTTCATGCAGCGAACCTTTGACCTGGGCGATCACCGGTTGCAGCTTGTCGAGGAAGCGGTTGAACCAGCCGCTCAGCTGGCCTAGTTCGTCCTGGCGGGCGTAGTCCAGGCGGCGGGTCAGGTCACCTTCGCCGCTGGCGATGTCTTCAAGGCGTGCGGCCACGGCCAGGATCGGCCGGGTTACCCCGCGCGCGGTCAGCCACACCAGCAGCAGGCCAACCACGGCAGCGCTCAGGCCGATCAGCAGGCTGGTCAGGTTGGCGCCCTGGTTGTGTTCGTCCAGGCGCTGGTTCAGGGCCGCGGCAGGCGCTTGCAGCACGGCCTCTGGCAGCTCCAGCAGCACCTGCCAGGGCGCCGCGCCGGGGATTGGCGCGAACGGGCGGCCGACACGCAGTAGGCCCTGCGCCACGTCGTTGGCCAGTGGCCTGGCCAGCTTGCTGGCATCGCGGCTGTGCCCGGCGAGCAGGCCGCTATTGCTGACGATGCTGACCTCGCCCTGGCCGTCGAACAGTTCCTGCCGGCCCTCCAGGCTCAGTTGCTGCAGGTTGTCCAGGCCGATATCCAGGCCGACCACGCCCACCACCTTGCCGTTTTCCAGCAGGGGCAGGGCGATGCTGGTCATCAGTACCTGGCGGCCATTGACCTCGTCGAGGTACGGCTCCAGCGCGCAGGCCTTGGCGGTTTCCTGCGGGCAGGTCAGCCAACGGTTCTGCGCCGCACCGTTGGCACCTACCGTGCTGTCAGCGAGCATCGACTCAGGCATCGCCTCGCGCTCCAGGGTGCCGGGGGAGGGTTGCGACCAGTACAGCGAGAAGCGCCCGCTGTCGTTGCTGCCCAGGGCTTGCTGGGCGACGAACTGGCTGTCCTGCTGGTCCAGCGCGTTGTGCTGAAACACCAGGTACAGGCCGATCACATCCGGGTTGCCGGCCAGGCTGGCGCGGGCCTGACGGGTCAGTTCGGCACGCAGGTCGTTGCCGCCTTGCGCCTTGAGCACCTGCACCAGGCGGGCAAAACCGTTGGCGTACTGGTAGGCGTCCATGAAGTAGCGCTGGATACGCAGTGCCTGGGTTTCGGCATGGGCCTGCAGACGCAGGCGCGCGCTGTGTTCGAGCATTTCGCTGTTGGCCTGGCTGACCAGGGCTGCACTGCGCTGCGCCTGGGCCAGCGAGGTGGCCACCAGCAGGGCGACGATGGCCAGCAGGCAGAGGCCGGCGAGCAGGGTGATCTTCCACTGGATGGAGAGGCGACGCAGCGGCATGTGGGCTTTTCCTTTTCGATCATGAACAACGCCCGCGTTCAGGCGCGGGCGTTGTCGGCAGCAAGGGTCATTCAGCGGTGGTCATTCAGCGACATACTTTGGTGGCGCGGCGGTGAAGGCTTTGGTCAGCCAGGCCAGGTACGCCAGGCCCAGCGCCGCCCAGATACCACCGAACATCAATGAATGCTCGTTCAGGTCAAGCCACAGCGAGACGATGATGCAAAAGCCGATGGTCGGCAGCACCAGGTACTTCAGCTTGTTCATCAGGCCCCGGCGATTCCCTTCACGCAGGTAGCAATGGTTGATCACCGACAGGTTGACGAAGCTGAACGCCACCAGTGCACCGAAGTTGATGATCGAGGTGGCGGTGACCAGGTCGAAGAAGATCGCCGACAGCGAAATCACCCCGACGACCGCAATGTTCATGACCGGGGTTTTGTAGCGCGGGTGCAGGCGGGCAAAGATGCCGGCCGGGATCACTTTGTCGCGGCCCATCACGTACAGCAGGCGCGAGACGCTGGTCTGCGAGGCCAGGCCCGACGCGATGGTGTTGATCACGGTGCAGGCGATGAAGACCGACTGGAACAGCTTGCCGCCCACATACAGGGCGATTTCCGGCAGGGCGGCTTCCTGGTCGTGGAAGCGCGACATGGTCGGGAAGTAAGCCTGGATGAAGTACGACACGGTGATGAACACCAGGCCGCCGATCAGCGCAGTGAGGAAGATCGCCCGCGGGATGGTCTTGCTCGGGTCGCGGGTTTCTTCCGACAGGCAGGTGACCGCGTCGAAGCCCAGGAACGAGAAGCACAGGATGGTCGCACCGGCGGCCAGGGCGCTCAGTTGGGTCTGGCCGTCGCCGAACGGTTGCAGGCTCCACGCCGTGCCCAGGCCTTCACCGTGGTCCAGGCCGCGCACGCACAGGTAGATGAACACGGCGATGATCGCCACCTGCACCGCCACGAACAGCAGGTTGAAGTGCGCGACCAGGTTGACGCTGCGCATGTTGATCAGGCTGATCAGCGTGACGAAGGCGGCTACCCAGATCCACGCCGGCACTTCGGGGAACATCGCCGACAGGTACAGTTTTGCCAGCAGGGCATTGACCATTGGCAGCAGCAGGTAATCGAGCAGCGACGACCAGCCGACCAGAAAGCCCACATGCGGGTTGATCGCGCGTTGGGTGTAGGTGTAGGCCGAGCCGGACTGCGGGAAGCGGCGCACCAGGGTGCCATAGCTCACTGCAGTGAACAGGATGCCGGCCAGCGCCAGCAGGTACGCGCTGGGCACGTGGCCTGCGGTAATCCCGGAAACGATGCCGAAGGTGTCGAACACGGTCATCGGCGTCAGGTAGGCGAGGCCGATGATGATCACGTGCCAGAGGCGCAGGGTTTTACGGAGTTGGCCGTTGCCGGTGGCGCTGTGATCAGGCTGCATGCTGGCATGGCTCCTGCTGAGCGTGAACGGCGGGCGAGGGGGTATGCGCATGCGACAAGGGCGAGCGGGTGGGCTCCATGTGTTCACCTGTATTTTATTGTTGGAGCAGAGATAGGCGCAGGCGATGCGCCGCTGTCGAGCTGGCAGAGCCGGGGCTAGGAAGGTGGAGCGTGCGGGCAGGGGCGGTGAGGCGTCATGTCGGCGCGTCTGTTCTTCTTCGTGGAGTGGCGCTGGGCAAGGTGGTGAAAATAAAAAACGATGGGTAGGTGGGTGTCAAGTTAAACATGACAAGATGTTACTAAATTGAAATATTTATCGATTTAAAGGCCGTTTTGTTCGCTTTATGCGCGGTTTTTTGCGATTTCGATGGATGTGAATGTTCGTAAAATTTTACGAATAGGGCGTTTCGTCTTGGCGTGTCGGATGCTTCCTAAATATGCGAATTCGCCTCGGTGGCGAGCACTTGGCCAAAGCCGTGGTGATACTATTTTGCACCCGCGCGGCCCGCTGGCTGCCCACCCTCCCATATGGACATCAATCGGTTCAATTCATGAAGAAATCAGTAGGCATCCTCTCCGGCCTGGCCATCGCCATCGCCGTCGTCACCACCGCTGGCGCCTGGTACACCGGCAAGCAACTGCCTGCGGAGCTGGAACACTCCGTCAGCCGTGCCAATGCCCAGCTGAAGAAGGCCCTGGTCGGTGTGGGTGGCAACATGACCATCGAAGTGGCCTCGCTGGAGCAGCACTTCTTCACCAGCACCGCGCACTACCGCGTCAAAGCCAGCGACATCCACTTGTCCGATGGCCAGACGGTCAACTTCGAGGTGGGCGTCACCGACCAGATCGAGCACGGCCCATTCCCCTGGTCGCGGGTCAAAGCGTTCAAGCTGATGCCGGTGCTGGCGGCCAGTAACAGTGCGCTGGACAAGGACGACTTCACCGCGCCGTGGTTCGCCGCAGCGGGCGACAAGGCCCCGATTACCTCGCAGACCAGCCTGGGCTTTGGCGGCAATGTCGATGGCAATATCCTGTTTGCGCCGGTCAAGCTGACCGAGGACAACGGCAGCACCCTTGATTTCTCGGGTATGCGCCTGGCGATAAGCGGCGACAACGAAGGCAAGGCGTCGAAATTTCAGGGTACTGCCGACCGCTTCGAGATGAAGCTGGTGGGCGACGATCACCCCCCGGCCACGTTCGAGTTGAAGGGCCTGGAAGTCGGCGGCAACCTGGCATCCACCCAGCACGACGCGATCTATGTCGGTAATGTGGATTTACGTTTGGCTGAAGCCAAGGTAACGCTCGGGCCCAAGCAGCAGGTGCTGCTGCTCAAAGGCTTGGAGCAAAACGCGCTGCAAACGCTGGACGGCCCCGACACCGTGGGCGGGCGCGTGGATTACAAGGTGGCGGACATCACCTGGGATGGGCGCGCGGTAGGCAGCGGGCAGATGGCGGTGAGTATCAAGTCGATCAACGCCCCGGCCTTGCAATCGCTGTCGCAGTGGTACCAGGCGCATATGCCGGAGTTTCAGCAGGCCGCCGCTGCCGGCCAGCCGTTGCCGCAAATCCAGATGGGTGAAGCGGAGAAGGCCAAGTTCCAGGGCGACCTCAAGCAACTGCTGGCGTCCAAGCCGCAGGTGGCGGTGGAGAACCTGTCGTTCAAGACTGCCAATGGCGAGAGCCGCTTCAACCTGTCGATGGACTTTGCCAGCCCGACGTCTTTCGACCTGCCGCCAGACCAGCTGAGCAAGCAGCTGATTACCCAGGTGAAGAGCAAGCTGTCGTTGTCCAAACCGATGATCGGTGACCTGGCGACCTTGCAGGCCCTGCTGGAAGGCCAGAGCGATGCCCAGGCGATTGCCATGCAGTCCAGCCAGGCCGGTGAGATGGTCGGCATGATGGCGCTGCAGAGCGGCATGGCCACGGTGCAGGGTGATGATGTGGTGTCGAGCTTGCACTATGCCGATGGTATGGTCGACTTCAACGGCAAGAAGATGACCGTCGAGGAGTTCGCCATGATCCTGGCTGCGCACTTTGCTGCGATGCAGCCGCAGGGCTGATTGATCGAGCCTGTACCGGCCTCATCGCCGGCAAGCCGGCTCCTACAGGTACAACACTGCCTTGAGAATGGTGTTGTACCTGTAGGAGCCGGCTTGCCGGCGATGAGGCCGATACAGGCCACATAAAAACCGCTTTAGAAATCCCTTGATTGTCTGTAGCCTTCGGCGTCCGATAATAATCCGCGCCCGCAGAGGGCCGTGGCGGCATGCCTGCCGTCCGGCACCCTTAGCCGATCTGCCAGGGCCGGGTGATACACTCGATTTGATGCGCACGCGCGCCTGCAGGTCCAGCGATCATGACCCAGATTTCCGAACGCCTGTTGGTACAGGCCCACCTCGACGCCAAGCAGCCCAACCCGCTGACAGCCGAGCAGGAGGCCGAATACCGTGCGGCCATCGCTGCCGAGCTGAAGGCGCAGAATGCCGTGCTGGTTGCCCACTACTACTGTGACCCGGTTATCCAGGCGCTGGCCGAAGAGACCGGCGGCTGCGTGTCCGACTCGCTGGAAATGGCCCGCTTCGGCAAGAACCACCCCGCCCAGACGGTAATCGTCGCCGGTGTGCGCTTCATGGGCGAAACCGCCAAGATCCTCACCCCCGAAAAGCGTGTGCTGATGCCGACACTGGAGGCCACCTGCTCGCTCGACCTGGGTTGCCCGGTCGAAGAGTTCTCGGCCTTCTGCGACCAACACCCCGAGCGCACCGTCGTGGTCTATGCCAACACCTCGGCGGCGGTCAAAGCCCGTGCCGACTGGGTGGTGACCTCCAGCTGCGCGCTGGAGATCGTCGAAAGCCTGATGGACAACGGCGAGACCATCATCTGGGGGCCGGACCAGCACCTGGGCCGTTATATCCAGAAGCAGACCGGTGCCGACATGCTGCTGTGGGACGGTGCCTGCATCGTCCACGAAGAGTTCAAGTCGCGCCAGTTGGCCGACATGAAAGCGCTGTACCCGGATGCCGCCATCCTGGTCCACCCCGAATCCCCGGAGTCGGTGATCGACCTGGCCGATGCGGTGGGCTCCACCAGCCAGCTGATCAAGGCCGCGCAGACGCTGCCGAACAAGACCTTCATTGTCGCCACCGACCGCGGCATCTTCTACAAGATGCAGCAGCTGTGCCCGGACAAGGAATTCGTCGAAGCCCCGACCGCCGGCAACGGCGCGGCGTGCCGCAGCTGTGCGCACTGCCCGTGGATGGCGATGAACACCCTGGAGCGGGTGCTGGATTGCCTGCGTAAAGGCACCAATGAAATCTTTGTCGACCCGGCGCTGGTGCCGAAGGCGATCAAGCCTTTGAACCGGATGCTGGACTTTACCCAGGCGGCTCGGCTGAAGTTGTCTGGTAACGCCTGACGTTGGTCCGCGCCGACGTCTTCGCGGGCAAGCCCGCTCCTACAGGTATCACGCGGGCCCTGTGGGAGCGGGCTTGCCCGCGAAGGGCCCTTAACGCCCCATCATTTCCCTGACCATCCGCTGCTGCTCGAGGATCTCGCGCTGGCGCTGGTCGATCTGTGACGCCAGCGGGAAGTTGCTGCCCGCGCGGCGCTTGGCGTAATCCAGCTGCTGGATCGCCTGGTCAAAATCCCCAACCAAGGTGAAGTACTCGGCTCGCGCCCGGTGCAGGCCAATGGTATTGCCCGACAGCCCCCGCACCTCGGCCATGTCGTACCACACGTCCGGGTCATCAGGCCGGCTCTTGAGCAGGTCGTTCAACACCTTTTCGGCCTCGGCGGGCTTGTTCTGCTTGACCAGCAAATCGGCGCGTACCTGTTTCAGCGGGTAGTTGCCCGGATACAAGCCCTGCATGCGCTCGGCCCGTTGCTGCGCGTCTGCCAGGCGGTTGTTGGTGATGTCCAGGTCGATCTGCGCCAGGTTGTAGGTGATGTCGTTGGGGGCCTTTGCCAGCAACGGCTTGAGGTTTTCGCGCGCTTCGTTCAGCTGGCCACCCTTGATCTGCGCCAGGGCCAGGCCGTAGCGAGCAGGGTCGAGTTTAGGGTCGTCATCGAGCTGGGTGCGAAAGCGTTTGGCGGCCAGGCCTGGCGTTTCTTCATAGGTAAGGGCCACGCGAGCGCGAATCAGCTGGTAGCGCTGGCTGTCCTCGACGCCGCCCTTGGGCGCCTGCTCGGCACGGTTGCGGGTGTCGGCAATACGTGATTCGGTCACCGGGTGAGTCAGCAGAAATTCCGGCGGCTTGGCGCCGTAGCGGTACTGCTGCGCCAGGCGTTCGAACATGGTGGGCATGTTGCGAGGGTCGTAACCGGCCTTTTCCAGGTTCTGGATGCCGATGCGGTCGGCCTCCTGTTCGTTCTGCCGCGAGAAGCGCCGCTGTTCCTGGATGGCCGCCGCCTGGGTGCCGGCAATCATCCCGATACCCGCATCGCCGGCGCCGCCGGCAGCCAGCACGATACCCGCGAGCAAAGCCGCCATCATCGGCAGCTGCATGCGTTGCTGGGCCTCGACGCCGCGGGCGAAGTGGCGTTGCGACAAGTGCGCCAGTTCGTGCGCCAGCACCGAGGCATACTCGCCTTCGGTGCGGGCATTGAGGAACAGCCCACCGTTTACCCCGACGATGCCGCCGGGGGCTGCGAAGGCGTTGAGTTCACGGCTGTCGATGAGGATGAATTCCAGGCGCCGGTCCTGCAGCTGGCTGGTTTCGGCCAACCGGTACACGGTGGTTTCGACGTAGTCCTTGAGCTGTGGGTCGTTCAACTGGTTGACCTGGCCGCGCAGCAGGCTGAGCCAGGCGCGCCCGAGCTGGTGCTCCTGTTGCGGCGAGACGATCGCAGAACTGGCGTCGCCCAGTGATGGCAGGTCGTCAGCATGGCCGGGGAGGGCCATCAGGCAGGCCAGCGTCAGCAGGGTAGGGCGCAGTAGATTCATGCACGAAGCTCGCGTCGGGTCAAAGCGCCTACTGTAGCCCGCTCGCACGTAGACGACCAGTGGCGGTATCCTAGCTGCCCTGTTACCAAAGACGTCTGCCCCACGCGTGGAGAACCCCTGATGAGTGACACCCTGACCTGCGACGCCGAACTCGACGCCAGCGGGCTGAACTGCCCGCTGCCGCTGCTCAAGGCGAAGATGGAACTCAACCGCCTGGCCAGTGGCGCGGTGCTCAAGGTGATCGCCACCGATGCCGGCTCCCAGCGCGACTTCCGCACTTTCGCCCAGCTGGCCGGTCATACGCTGCTGCAGGAAACGGCCGAGGCCGGCACCTATACCTACTGGCTGCGCAAGGCCTGAGTCCAACCAAGGATCGTCAATGTTCAAAGTGCTTCGCGACTGGATACACCGCTACTTCTCCGATGAGGAAGCCGTGGTGTTGGCGGTCCTGCTGTTCCTGGCCTTTACCGCGGTGCTTACCCTCGGCGGCATGCTCGCGCCGGTGCTGGCCGGTATGGTGCTGGCGTTCCTGATGCAGGGGCTGGTCAATGCCCTGGAGCGGATTCGCGTGCCGACGCGGCTGGCCGTGGTGCTGGTGTTCACCCTGTTCATGGGGGCGCTGGCGGTGTTCCTGCTGGTGCTGGTGCCGCTGCTCTGGCACCAGCTGATCACCCTGTTCAACGAACTGCCGGGCATGCTCGGCAAATGGCAGTCGTTGCTGTTGCTGCTGCCCGAGCGCTACCCGCACCTGGTGTCGGACGAGCAGGTGCTGCATGCCATCGAGTCGGTGCGTGGCGAAATCGGCAAGTTTGGCCAGTGGGCGCTGACCTTCTCGCTGTCGAGCCTGCCGCTGCTGGTGAGCGCCATGATCTACCTGGTGCTGGTGCCGATCCTGGTGTTCTTCTTCCTCAAGGACCGCGAGCTGATCGGCCGCTGGGTCAGCGGTTACCTGCCGCGCCAGCGCACGTTGCTCAACAGGGTAGGCAGCGAAATGAACCGGCAGATTGCCAACTACATCCGTGGCAAGGGCATCGAGATCCTGATCTGCGGGATTGCCACCTACATTGCCTTCATCAGCCTGGGGCTCAACTATGCCGCGCTGCTGGCTTTGCTGGTGGGGCTGTCGGTGGTGGTGCCGTATGTAGGGGCGGTGGTGGTGACCGTGCCGGTGACGCTGATCGCGCTGTTCCAGTGGGGCTGGGGTGACCAGTTCATCTACCTGATGACGGTGTACGCGATCATCCAGGCGCTGGATGGCAACGTGCTGGTGCCGCTGCTGTTCTCCGAGGCAGTGAGCCTGCATCCGGTGGCGATCATTTGCGCGGTGTTGCTGTTCGGTGGGTTGTGGGGCTTCTGGGGGATCTTCTTCGCCATCCCGCTGGCAACGCTGATCAAGGCGGTGCTGGATGCCTGGCCGCGGCAGGAGCCAAGTGTTTCACCGATTCTCTGAATGAAACCGGGGCCGCTTTGCGCCCCATCATCGGCAAGCCGGCTCCCACAACCGCGGTGCAACACCGAACAGTGTGGGAGCCGGCTTGCCGGCGATGGGGCGCAAAGCGGCCCCAGTCATTCTCAAGCCTTGTTCAGCGCCTGAGCGGCTGCCAGCACGGCATCCACATGCCCCGGCACTTTCACGCCACGCCATTCCTGGCGCAACACACCGTCCTTGTCGATCAGGAAGGTGCTGCGGTCTACGCCCATGTATTCCTTGCCATACAGCTTTTTCAGCTTGATCACATCGAACAGCTGGCACAGCGCCTCGTCCTTGTCGCTGATCAGCTCGAACGGGAAGCCCTGCTTGGCCTTGAAGTTCTCGTGCGACTTGAGGCCGTCACGCGACACGCCGAACACCACGGTGTTGGCCGCCGCAAAGGCCGCATGCTGGTCGCGGAAACCCTGGCCTTGGGTGGTGCAGCCTGGTGTGCTGTCCTTGGGGTAGAAGTACACCACCACCTGGCGGCCCTTGAGCTCGGCCAGGCTAACGGACTGGCCGCTGGTGGCCTGGGCCTGGAAGTCGGCGACGGGTTGGTCGAGTGCTACTGCCATGGGTGCATTCCTTACACAGGGTTCTGTGGGCGCCAAGGTTCGATCAGCGCGTCCAGGTTGAGGGCGTCGGCAAAGTCGAGGAACTGGTCGCGCAGCCAGCTGATCTGGGTGCCGGCCGGCAGGATCACGGTGAACTGGGCATTGAGCATGCTGCTGCCGGTTTGCGGCGCCAGGTAGGTATCGCAGGTCATGGCTTCGAGCTCGACACGGTGGTCAAGGAAGAACTGGCATAGCTCGTTGATGATGTCCGGGCGGTAGGCGGCGCTGACGTAGGCCACGTATGGCAGGGCCTGCGGGCGTACTTCCTGGTCGGCGCTGCGCACCACGTCCAGGGTCAGGCCGTGCTTCTTGCCAAGGCCCGGGAGGGTGGACTCGAAGCGGGCCAGGGCATCCCAGCTGCCGCCTACCTGCAATACCAGGGCGCTGGTCTCGCCATGGCGGCTCAGGCGCGAAGTGACGACCGCGCAGCGGTTTTCGAAGGCAGCGCGGCTGAGGACGTTGGCCAGCTCCATCGGGTTGGGGCCCAAGGCACTGATGACAAGGAATTGTTCGCGGACGGTGGGGGTGGACATGCAGCATTCCTAAAGCGATGAGCGGTCGGCACAGGACGGGCGAAAGCCTCCTGTCGGCAGGGCCCGGGGCTCGCATGCGAGGACGTGGACGCTGGCCGGGGAGCAAGGTCGACGGCCCGGCGGGCCGCGCTGCACCGATCAAAGGGGCAAGGGTAGCGAAATAAGGCGCCGAGGGGAATGCTCCGCCCGCCTGCTTCGCTTGTGCAAGGTCGATGCCCCCAGTACCATTACCGCTCTCTTTTTCCGGCAGGAGCAGTTACATGATTGCGGGCAGTATGGTGGCATTGGTCACACCCATGGATGCACAAGGGCGTCTTGATTGGGACAGCCTCGACAAACTTGTAGACTTCCACCTGGAAAATGGCACCCACGCGATCGTCGCTGTCGGCACCACCGGTGAGTCCGCCACGCTGGATGTCGAAGAGCACATCCTGGTCATCAAGCACGTCGTCGAGCGCGTCAAGCGCAGCAAGCGTAATGTGCCGGTAATCGCCGGTACCGGTGCAAACTCCACTGCCGAAGCCGTGCACCTGACTCAGAACGCCAAGAACGCTGGCGCCGACGCCTGCCTGCTGGTAGTGCCGTACTACAACAAGCCGACCCAAGAGGGCTTGTACCAGCACTTCAAGCACATCGCCGAAGCCGTCGACATCCCGCAGATCCTCTACAACGTACCCGGCCGCACCTCCTGCGACATGCAGGCCGAGACCGTGATCCGCCTGTCGAGCGTGCCGAACATCATCGGCATCAAGGAAGCCACCGGCGACCTGGTGCGGGCCAAGGCCATCCTCGATGGCGTCAGCAAAGACTTCATCGTGCTGTCTGGCGATGACCCGACTGCCGTCGAGCTGATCCTGATGGGCGGCAAAGGCAACATCTCCGTTACTGCCAACGTCGCCCCGCGCGAAATGGCCGACCTGTGCGAGGCCGCCCTTGAGGGCAATGCCGAGAAGGCCCGCGCAATCAACGAAACACTCATGCCGCTGCACAAAGACCTGTTCTGCGAAGCCAACCCGATCCCGGTTAAGTTCGCGCTCGTTGAAATGGGCCTGATGCACAAGGGTATTCGCCTGCCGCTGACCTGGCTGAGCGAAGGCTGTCACGAAAAAGTCCGTACTGCCTTGCGCCAGTCCGGCGTACTGGTTTAAGAGGAAGTACACCGCATGAAGCGACTGGCTGGTCTTTCCGCGCTCGCCCTGATCATTTCCAGCACCAGTGGGTGTGGCTGGCTGTGGGGCGAGGATGGCTATTTCCGCGACCGCGGCAGCGATTACCTGCAGGCGCACCCCACCGCGCCAATGCAGCTGCCGCAGGACGCCAGCAACGTCAAGCGCCTTGACCCGCTGCTGCCGATCCCACGTAACGTCGCCGACGACAACGCCAAGGGCGAGTTCGAAGTGCCGCGCCCGCAACCCCTGACCGGCGGTGCCGAAGTCAGCGACTTCAGCCTGCAGCGCAGCGGCAGCAGCCGTTGGGTGCTGGCCCAGCGTTCGCCGGCCGAAGTCTGGCCTGTGGCGCATCAGTTCTTCGAGGACAACGGCTTCCGCATCGTCGAAGAGCGCCCGCAAACCGGCGAATTCAGCACCAGCTGGCAGCGTTTCGACGAACTGTCGGCCTCGCTCGGCCAGCGCCTGGCGAGCACCGCCAGCAGCGGTGACAGCGAAGTGCGCGTACGTGTGCGCATGGAGCCTGGCGTGCAGCGCAACACCTCCGAGGTGTACATCGTCAGCGTCGAGCGCCCGGCCGGCAGCACCGCCGACACGGCGTTCCCGTCCACCTCCGCGAACACCGGCGCCGATGCGCTGCTGGTCGACGAAATGCTCGCCAGCATGAACCGCAGCGCCGAGAAGGGCGGTTCGGTCTCGCTGCTGGCCGCGCGCGATTTCGATGCGCCGAGCCGCGTCAGCCTGAGCGAAGACGGCAGCGGCAACCCGGTGCTGTTCCTCGGCTCCGACCTGGACCGTGCCTGGTCCGGCGTGGGCCGCGCTCTGGAGCAGGGCGGCGAATGGCGCGTCGAGGACATCAACCGCAGCTTGGGCCTGTACTACATCAACCTGTCGGAAAAACCTGACGACAAGCAGAACGAGCCTGGCTTCTTCAGCCGCATGTTCGGCAGTGCGCCGACCAAGGAAGAGCGTGAAGCCCGTGCCGAGCGTTATCAGGTGCGCCTGAGCAAGGTCGGCGAGAGCGTGCAGGTTACCGTCGAGAAAAACATCAACACCGTGGCCCCGGCCGATGTCGCTCGCCGCGTGCTGAGTGCCATTCAGGACCACCTGGGTTAAGTGCGCTTCGCGGTACTTGGAAGCGGCAGCCAGGGAAATGGCACGCTGATCGCCAGTGGTGACACGTACATCCTGGTCGATTGCGGGTTCTCCCTGCGTGAAACCGAGCGGCGCCTGGCGCTGCTCGGGGTGTCGGCGGCGCAACTGAGCGCGGTGCTGGTCACCCACGAACATGCCGACCACGTGCATGGGGTGGGCTTGCTGTCGCGGCGCTACAATGTACCGGTCTACCTCAGCCAAGGGACCTTGCGCGGCCTGCGCAAGCCGGTGGAGGTGGCCGGTTTTCTCGCCTGTGGCGACAGCCTGCGCATCGGTAGCCTGCAAGTGAGCGCGGCGCGGGTCGAGCACGATGCCTACGAGCCGCTGCAGTACGTCATCAGTGACGGCCGCCGGCGCTTTGGCATGCTCACCGACCTGGGCTCGTACGACGCGCTGCTGCTGGAACGCTACCAGGGCCTGGACGCACTGCTGATCGAGGCCAACCATTGCCGCGACCTGCTGGCGCGCGGGCACTACCCACGCTTTCTCAAGCAGCGGGTTGGTGGCATGCAAGGCCATTTGAACAACCACCAGGCTGCAACCCTGGTGAACGAGTTGGGCTGGAGCAACCTGCAGCACCTGGTGCTGGCCCACCTCAGTAGCAAGAACAACCTGCCACATCTGGCCCGCCAGTGCTTCGTCGACACCCTTGGGTGCGACCCGGACTGGCTCCAGCTGGCGAATCAGGAACACGGGCTCGACTGGCGCGAAATCGCCTAGCCCAACCACTCAAGCAAGCGGAGCCCAATCATGGAAAAACGCGAAGAACTCTACCGCGGCAAGGCCAAATCGGTTTACAAGACCGACGACGCCGACCGCTTGATCCTGCTGTTCCGTAACGACACCTCGGCGTTCGACGGCAAGCGCATCGAACAACTCGACCGCAAAGGCATGGTGAACAACAAGTTCAACGCCTTCATCATGCAGAAACTCGAAGAAGCCGGCGTGCCGACCCAGTTCGACAAGCTGCTGGGCGACAACGAGTGCCTGGTCAAGAAGCTGGACATGATCCCGGTCGAGTGCGTGGTGCGTAACTATGCCGCCGGCAGCCTGGTCAAGCGCCTGGGCGTGGAAGAGGGCATCAAGCTCGAGCCGTCCACCTTCGAGCTGTTCCTGAAGAACGACGAGAAGGGCGACCCGTTCATCAACGAATCGCACGTTGTCGCCTTCGGCTGGGGCACCGCCGAGCAGCTGGCAGAGATGAAGAAGCTGTCGCTGAAGGTCAACGAAGTGCTGAACAAGCTGTTTGATGACGCCGGCCTGCTGCTGGTCGACTTCAAGCTGGAGTTCGGCGTGTTCCACGGCCAAATCGTCCTTGGCGACGAGTTCAGCCCGGACGGCTGCCGCCTGTGGGACAAGGAAACCCGCAAGAAGATGGACAAGGACCGCTTCCGTCAGGGCCTGGGCGACGTGATCGAAGCCTACGAAGAAGTTGCCAAGCGCCTGGGCGTGCCGCTGTAAGCGGCCTGTTCACGCAAGCGCCTGATACCACGCGTTTTTTTTGAAAATAAAGGTTTGCGTTTTCAGAATTCGCTGGTATGATGCGCGGCATTGGAGAGATGCCGGAGTGGTCGAACGGGACGGATTCGAAATCCGTTGTACTGGCAACAGTACCTAGGGTTCAAATCCCTATCTCTCCGCCATACATGATGAAGCCCCTGGAAGCGAAAGTTTCCAGGGGCTTTTTCGTTTTGGCGACAGTCCAGGCCGCGTGATGCGGCGGGGCCCTATGCAGGCCACCGCCAACTGCGCGGCGTGCAGGCCCGCTTAGAACGCCAGGCCCAGCTTCACGCCAAACTCGTCACGCTTGAGCTTGGTGTTGTCGGCAACAGGCGAGTCCCCATCGAGCTTGTACTCGGTGCGGGTGTAGTAAACGCCCGCCTGGATCGGCATGCCGCCCTGTTGGTTCATCAGCAGCGTGACTTCTGCGTAGGGGTTGGTGCGGTCTTTCATATCGACACTGTCGCTGCCGAAGTCGTCGACCTTCAGGCGTGCGCGGCCATCGATGGTGTGGCGGGCACCGACTTCCACCCGCAGGGTCGACGCATCGAATTGGTGGTTGTACCCAAGTGCTGCCTTGGCGAACGGCGACTTGTAGGTCAGCCTGGTATCCAGGTCGTTGATCTCGGGCTCGAAGCGGGTCCAGCTATAGCCACCGCCGACGATGATGTCTACGAAGTTGCGTGCATCCAGCGCGGCACGCCAGCCCAGGTCGAGGTCAGCCTGGGCTTCTTTGAGTTTGTTGTCGTTCTTCTTGGCGTACTTGGCTTCGGCGCCTACCTGGTAAACGAAACCGGATTCAGCGGTCATCTTGTTACCGAAGTTGGCGAACACGCCGCCTTGGCCCAAATGCTCCTTGTCGGAGTCGCTGCCGCCTTCGAACTTGAAGTTGTCGTAGGAGCCCAGGAGGCCGAAGGTGAACAGGGGATCGGTGCTCGGGGCGGCCATGGCTGCCAAGGGAGAACCGAGCAGGGCTAGAGCGCAGGCGTGACGCAACATTTTTGCAGTGAACATTCGCGAAATGTCTCCATGACATGTACAAGAAAAGGTCAACGGCGGTTTCGAGACGCCTTTTTTCGCGAAAGTTCATAAAAATTATGGCCTTGCAAAGTTGGGGCTGCCTGCTGCCCATGGCTTGCTGACTAATGGGGTTTAGTCGTCATCCCCAGCTCTGCATCATCCAGCAGCGCCTTGGCCATTGCGCTTAAGTAGTGTGCAGCCCAGATCAGCTTCTCATCTCTCTCCATCACGCCGGTCAAGGTCATGTCTCGCACATAGCCCATGAGTTCAGATGCCTGTTCGCGGGCGGCTTGGCAGGGAATGCCGGGTTCGATGCGGAACAGGGGTTGGGTCTGGCCTTCTGCCTGGTAGAAGCGGGTTTTGCCAACTGTGGTGTGGCGCTGGGTGTCATCTGTGGTCATTGTTTTTTCTCCCGGATTTTCTGTTGCCTGGGCCGGCCTCTTCGCGGGGCAAGCCCGCTCCCACAGGTTGCGGGGGTGGCGCCGCAGGACCTGTGGGAGCGGGCTTGCCCCGCGAAGAGGCCGGCATGAGCAGCCCATCATCTGAGCCTTAGTGCAACGATCTAGGTTCAGCCGGCAACTGCACTTGGCGCTGCAGCTGCGTCAGCGCCGATTCCACCAGTGCATGGGCAACTTCCATTTCATGGATGACCGCCTGCATCACGATCGAGCTGGGGGAGGTGGGTTTCAGTTGCACCGATTGGCGGGCGACGGACAAAGCACAGGTGACGTATTCCGAGGTCTGGACCAGGGTGTCCTGCAGCATGTACGAGGAATCGAGGGAGTAGGGTGGATCGGGGACTATTTTGCGCATGATAGCTCCTGGGTAAGTGGAGCCGCCTGGCAACGCTGTCAAACGAATGGAGGCAGCTGTACATGGATTGACAGACCGGTTACCCAAGAACCCGGCGCACACGAATGTGCCCCATGCACAGCTGCCATGAAGCGCTGCAACGGAAACTTGAATAGTCAGCCTGTCAAAGCCGGTCGTTGATTTGGCAACGACGGACCGAGCCTAGGCCGCAATCTTTCCAGTCGCAATGGTTTGGCAGCGGCAGCAGTATGATTCGGAAATGGACTACAAGGAATGGGAAAAATCTGAGTTAAAAATGTAGGACGCGCTACCACTTCCCCCTTCCAAATCCAATTTTTTGCCTTGTATTGCCGATGTAACCTTGCGTTACAATGCGGCGGCAAAACGCCACTCTCGTCCAGGCCCCGCCGTAATGAATACGCGCGCTGGACGATGACCCTTTTCTGACATGGATTGGTTGGATGCTCCCCGTCGTACTGGCTTCGCTCAACGCCCTCGGCTTGCAGGGTGAAACCCTGTTCAACGCCCAGCCGTTGAACCCGGCCAGTGCCGCCATCCTCTTGATGCCCCTCAAACAGCCTCGACCTCTGCGGCCTGCCATCGGCTGCGGCGCGCGTGCGCCTGTCGATCCTTTACACACAAACCAGGCCTCTGCCTTGAGCAGAGTGACCCACCGGAAATGGAGTGCTCCACTTGCGTAAGAAATTCGTCGCATCCCTCTTGGCGGTCGCCATCGCCACGACCACCGCCTGTGCACAGCTCGGGATCAGCAAAGAGCAAGCGGGCACCGTGATCGGTGGCCTGGCCGGTGTAGCCATCGGCTCGACCATGGGCAGTGGCAACGGCAAGATCGCCGCAGCACTGATCGCCGGCGGTATCGGCGCCTACGTCGGCAACCGCATCGGCCACATGCTCGATGAAAAGGACCAGCAGGCGCTGGCGCTGCGCACCCAGGAAGTGCTGAGCCAGCCGACCACCGCCAGCGCCCAGCCGGTGACCTGGAAGTCCGATCACTCCGGTGCCACGGCGCAGATCACCCCGGGCAAGGAATACACCCAGACCAAGAAGGTCGAGGTGAAACGTGCGCCGAAGATTCAGGCGGTGCCATCGATGAAGCTGATCAACGAGCCTTACGTCACCATCAGCGACAACCTGAACGTGCGCGCCGCACCCAACGCCAGTGGCGAAAAAGTCGGCAGCCTGAAGAGCCACACCGAGTTCACCGCCGTGGGCTCCACCGGTGACTGGATTCTGGTGGGCCGCAAGGGCGTGACGGTTGGCTACGTGCACAAGAACTACGTCGAGCCCAAGGCTCAGGCCATCGCCAAGCGCGCCGCTCCGGCCATCAACCTGGACGACCTGGATGTTGCCGCGAACAAGGAAACCCAAGGCTTCGACCTTGATTCGATCCAGTCGCTGCCGACCGAGACAGTTGCCGCCGAGGCCGCTTGCCGGCCGGTCACCGTCAGCTTGAAGTCGAAAACCGGCCAGACCGAGCAGGAGCAGAACACCTTCTGCAAACAAGCCAACGGCACCTGGGAACTGATCTGAGGAACTCCATGAAAAAGCACGCGCTCGCGCTGGCAGTGTTCGGCGCTTGCGGTCTGGTACCGCAGGCGTTCGCTCACGAGCTGGCCTTCTCGAAGAAAGAAAACATCAAGGTCGAAGTGCCCGGGGATGCCACCACCTGGTGCAAACCCGAGGTTGAGCTGACCATCACGCGTCCGGTGTGGGACAACCAGGATTTGCTGTCCGGCCTGCTGACCAAGCTGCCGTTCGTGTTCGCCAAGGACTGCTCGACGGCCAAGGTGAGCTGGAAGGCAGTTGACGCCAAAGGTGCCCTCTACGCCAGCGGTTCAGGCAATGCCTCCAACCTTGGCCTGGTGACCCTGGCTGCCGCGCCTGTCGCGCCGGAACCTGCACCTGCACCTGCTGCACCTGCTGTGGCGCCAGCACCTGCTGCCGCGGCACCGGTACCGGCCCCTGATCCCGCCCCGGCTGTCGCAGAAGCCGCGCCCGCGAAAGTAGAGGCTGCTCCTGCTCCTGCTCCGGCCCCAGCTCCAGCTCCAGCCCCAGCCGTCGTCGCAGAGCCCGCGCCAGCCCCCGTTGCCCAAGCCCCCGCAGCAGCGCCTGCCGCCCCGGCTACCCCTGCACCCAACGCAGCAGTAGCCGCTGCTCCCACATCCGACTACGGCCGCGCTGTTGTCCTGCAGAACCAGAACCTCATGCAGATAACCGACGGCACCGGCTGCAAATGGGTGCTCAGCACCGCGACCATCAGCGATGGCGACACCCTGTCGTTCGGCACCACCCCGGCCATGCCGTGCCCGGCGTCCGGTTTCGGCGAAGGCAGCTTCGAGAAAATCAGCTGGAAGGCGGTCGGTACCTACCGTGGCGATAACTGGAGCCGCGTCTACGTTCACCCGAGCGCGCTGATTTTCACCAAGGACCTGGAGGCCGCGGTAAAGGACAAGGCGGTTGCCTACCTCACCCCGCAAGCCGACCAGGCGGCGTTCCTGGTCGGGGAAATCCCGAGCCGGAAGATGAAGGTGTACCTGACGTTCACGCGCTCCAGCTATGGCGTGCTCAGGCCGTTCGGCAACGACCCGTACTATGTGGCGGTAACGCCCGACGAGTCGTTCGCGCTGGACGCGGCGCAGTACAAGGAAACCGCGCTGGAGATTTTCAACCTGATCAAGACCGCCTCGCCGACCACGACTGATGTGAACAACCTGTTCATCGTCAAAGACCTGTCGGCAATTGCCAACAACGTCTGGGGCAATGACGCGCTGAAGATCACCCGCAACCGCATCGGCATCAATCGCCAAGGCCTGTTCTTCGATGTGCGCGATGGCGCCAACTGGGCGGCCCAGCGTGAGCAGCAGCGGGTGCGCGAGGCGCGTCGGCGCCAGCAGGAACTGGCCCGGGTGCACACGCATGTGCTGGAGCGTTACCAGCAACTGCAAGAGGGCATGAGCGAGTTCAAGGGCCGCGAAACCGAAGCCCTGGCGCAGATGGCCGGTATCAAGGTGCGCTTCGGCTCGCCGCTGGCGCTGCAGGACCCGTCGTCGTCGGCCAGCGTCACGCCGATGATGGTGCATGTCACCGGCAAGAAAGGCGACTTCTACACCATCGACTTCCCAAGCAAGGGCCGCCTCGTAGCGGATGAGGAATACAGCGAAGGCTGGTACGTCACCCAGGTGGCCAACGCCACCCCGTACTTCCCGCTGGAAGACGGCCGCGCGGTCGTCACCTACCGCGCCTACAGCGCCGGTGAGCCGGAGGCCTGCAAGCAGGACCACTGTGCTGACCGCGTGTCGTTCGGCGCTGTGCTGGCCAAGGAATTCCCCGACGCGGCCATCGACTTCAGCTGGACCCCCGAGGTCTCCCAACAGTTCGTGAACGACTGGAACAACGCTTCCGCTCAGGTCCAGTGAGGCATACACCATGATCAAACAGATGAACAAAAAGCAGCTGCTGATAGGCGGTGTTGCCGCTGCAGTGCTGGTGCTCGGCGGCGGCTTCGCGATGGTTTCAAGCGCTGGCAAGAAGGCCGCGCTGAGCTATTACGATGAGTTCAAGGAGCGCTACTTCCTCGAGGACGTGCTGTCCGAAGGTGAGGTCTCGTACTCGGCCTTCTCCGGCAACCTGACCGTGGCCGACCCCGAGATCCGCATGGCCACCGCGCAGACCAACGGGGCGATGAATTTCCTGCGCAGCCTCATGGGCTCATTCGACCCCAGTGGTGCTGGTTCCAGCGAAACGGGCCTGGCGAGTTGGGCCAAGTACCAGCTCGATGCGGTTTCCGGCCGCAATGTCGCGGGTGTCTACCTGAAAGCCGATGCCCTGAAAGTTGCCCGCGATGGCGACAGCAAGGCGGGAGAGATCCACATCCAGTTGCTCGGCCTGCAGATGGGCAACCCGTTCATTTCCCACAAGGGTGCTGAAGTGGTGCTGGTCTCTGACGTGAACGACGAGATCCAGCCGCGCGCTGAATTGTCGGCAAACGGTCGCGCCACCCAGTCGGACTTCTCCTGGGGCACCAACCTGGCTGTGCGCCAGCCGGTCACCGGTGCGTTCCTGGTCAACAGCACCGGCACCTTTGGCACCCAGGTCGACGTGGATTTCATCCTCAAGCGCTCCAGCGATGGTGAAGGCTCGATGAAGTTCGTGGTCACCCACCGCAATGACGGCTCCAAGGTCGGCGAGATCGTGCGCAAGGCCGACTTCGCCTCGCTGCCGGAACTCGACGATGTGGAAGACGGGCTGAAGAACGCGCTGAGCGGCTTCATCCTGGGTGCATATCAGCCATACGCCGGTCAGGCGGCGCTGACCGAGGCTGTCAGCAGCTTCGCGCGGGTGGCCAAGGTCGAGAATTACTCGGTCACCTACAGCGGCTTCAAACCGCTGCAAGAAGCCTACGGCAGCTACCAGGAAGCCACACCCAAGGCCAAGTTCGAGGCCTTCTGCGAAGAGGTCGGGCTGTCACAGTGGTCCAGCGACTTTGGCGCCAAAGGCAAAAACCACAGCGACTCGGAATGCGCCATCAGCCGCAAGCTGGTGGAGGAAGGCAGTTTCGAGGAGGAGTACAAGTTCAAGGAAGGCAAGAGCCTGTTTGCAGCGCTTTTCGTGAGCAGGGCGTACGAACTGGAAAGCAATTGAGCCGGTGACGGTGCCAATCGCGTAAACCGAAAGGGTGGCTCAGGCCACCCTTTTTGCTGTGGCGGTCAGCAGGTGACAACTTAGTACTGGTCCGCAATACAAATCCTACCGAAAGCTAACAATAGATAGCGGAAACAGGTAGTTTTTGATATCTATTGGTATAACTCGTTTAGGAGGTGCCCCATGGACCCTTACCGCAACCCATTCGCACCTGGCGCAGGCAGCAGGCCCCCGGAACTGGCAGGGCGCGATGTGGTGCTGGATCATGCTCGAATAGCCTGTGGTAGAGCGGTCAATGGTCGCAGCGCCAGGTCCATGATGCTGCTCGGTTTGAGAGGCACCGGGAAAACGGTATTGCTGAACGAAGTCGGGAAGATTGCCGAGGACGAAGGCTTGCTGGTTTCAAAAGTCGAATCTCCGGAAGAAGAAAGCTTGGCCCGGTTGCTCTACCCCGAAATGCGCAAGGTCATGCGCTCGCTCTCAACCGTAGAAGCCGCCAAACAGATCGCTAATCGTGGACTCAAAGGGCTGCGGGGCTTCGCGTCCATCTTCAAGATTGATATTGCCGGAGTGGAAGTTGGCGTGGAGCCGGAGCCCGGGTTGGCCGACAGTGGCAACCTTCAGTACGACTTGCCAGACCTTTTCAACGTTATTGGTCGGGCAGCAAAGGCCGCAGGCAAAGGCTGGATTTTGCTGATTGATGAAGTGCAGTACCTGTCTGAAGCTGATTTACGGGCATTGATCGTCTCGATGCACCGCATGTCTCAGGAAGGTTTGCCGATACTGCTTGTTGGGGCAGGCTTGCCTCAGGTGGCGCGTCTTGCAGGGGAGGCGAAGTCTTATGCGGAACGACTTTTCCTCTATCCCGAAATCAATGCACTGGATGCGGAGGCCGCTGCTCAGGCAGTCCTGAAGCCGATCCTGGAAGAAGAGGCGTCCATTGCACAAGCCGCCCTTCAAGAGATTGTCGTACGTACGAAGGGGTATCCTTTCTTCCTGCAAGAGTGGGCATCTACGGCGTGGAACTGTGCTGAAGGGCCGGAAATATCGTTGGATGATGTGGTGAAGTCCTATTCAGAAACGCTGGCCTTGCTTGACGCGGGGTTCTTCAGGGTGCGTTTCGACCAGTTGACGCCAAGCGAAGTGCTTTTCGTTAAAGCGATGTCGCAGCTTGGTGATGGCCCCTATGCGGTGAGTGATGTCGCGAAGGCGCTGGGGCGCCCACAATCATCATTAGGGCCGACAAGGGCCAAGGTTATCTCTAAGGGGATGGCCTACAGTACAGATCATGGCTTTCTGGATTTTACCGTGCCGCTTTTTGCCGAGTACATGCGGCGGCAAGGTTAGGCTTCAATCCTCAGCGCATCGCCGCCAGCTTGATCCCAAACCCCACCAGGCAAGCCCCCGCCAGCCGCTCGAACAGGTTGGCAATGCGCGGGTTGGCGCGCATGCGCTCGGCCAGTTGGTGGGTTAGCACCACGGCAATCAGCCCATACAGGAACGTCACCACCGCCACGGTCGCTGCCAGGAAGCCGAAAGTCACCAACCCTTGGTGCTTCACCGGGTCGACGAACAGGGGGAAAAATGCCATGTAGAACATGATCGCCTTGGGGTTGAGCAAGGTGATCATCGTGGTCTGGCGCAGGTAGTGGCCATTGTCCATGCGGCTGGCGCGCGGGGCGCCGCCAGGCTTGCTCAGCAGCATGCGCATGCCCAGGTAGGCCAGGTACGCCGCACCGGCCCACTGCACCACGTGGAAAGCAGCGGGGTAGGCGGCCAGCAGGGTCGCGACGCCCGCCACCGCCAGCCACAGCAACACTTGGTCTCCCAGAATCACCCCGCAGGTCGCCGCCATGCCTGCCTTGATACCGCCCTTGCCGGTGGCGGTGATCAGGGCGAAGTTGCCTGGGCCGGGGATGGCCAGGACGATGATGAAGGCGATGACGAACGCGCCGTAGTCGGTGACGCCGAGCATGGGGAACTCCTGTAGGGCAGTGCAAAGGCAGAACCGTAGACTATCGTTGGCTGCGGCCTGCTTTACAACTGCCCTGTGGCAGGTTTCAAACTTGGTGGATCAGGGTTTTACTTCGCGGGTGAGTTTCGATGTCCATGGGCACCAGTGGCAGCCAGGCAGGAATGCACCGCAGGCTTCGTCGAGATGGTCTTCTACGTATTGGGTGCCGGCATCGCACACTTCGATCGCCACGTCGAAGAAGTTGATCGAATCCGGGTCCAGATGAAAGCTCCAGTTCGGGTTGTAGGGCTGCTCGCGTTTTATGATCCGGCCATGGACATGAACTTCGTTGATTTCCTCGCCCGAGAGGATTTTGCGGGCGTGGGCGATACGCTGTTCATTGGTCAGCTTGAAGATGAACTCTCGCGGCGTATCAACGGTGGTGAGGGCGAAATAGGCTTCCATGCAGTTGCTCCTGAGTCGGTTGGGAATCGGCTGTAGCGCTCTCAGGTATAGATGCAAGGCGTGGCAAGGCAACGTTGCTGCGTAGACCCCGTCACGGTTTGGGCGCCACGCAAGCCTGCGCTGTGAAGTGCTTCACGCGGGCGGCACTTCCGTCAGCTCCTGCAGAATCTGACCAAGGTCGAGTTCGATGGCCAAGGCGATGAAACTTACGCTGTCACGCTCACCCACGGGGAACACCGTCGCCTGGCTATCGGCTGGCAACATCACGTGCTCCCCACACTTCACGTGATGTGTCGAACCGTCGGCCATCTCGATTTTCAAGCCGCCGGAAGTCGCAAACAACAGAAGATCGCTGACCGGGTTCAGTTGGCCTGCAGTGCGCAGATGGCGATACTCGACGATCCAGCCGTCGCTCAAGAAGCTCTTGCTCAAGTCGTAGCTGAGCGAGCACTCCAGAGACAAACCACTCAGTGCACCAAACACCTGATCACGCGGCAGGCCATGCGGTATGAGGCGTGCAAACTGGCTCAAACTTGAAAGTGTCAGCGTCTTGCGTACTCCGCTCATGGCGAGTTCCCTATCGGGTGCGTGCACGGGTCTAGCGTCCACTCACGCATAGAGCGTGATCGCGATATGCGCCGCGATACCGGCAGTTACGCTGAATATCAAACTCCGCGTGAAATAGGCCACCAGCGCTACCGGAATGGCGGCCAGCATATCGGCATTGATCGCCATCAACGTGCCGTCCTTGGCCATCAGCAGGGCCGGTACAGTAATGCTGGCGATGATTGCCACGGGCAGGTATTCAATGACGTCGTTGAATACCTTTGGGGTTCTTTCCATCCTGAAAAACAATGGCGTGGCGCGGGTCAGGTAGGTGATGGCCATCATCAGCGCGACGGCGGCGATCAGGTATTTTTCTTCAGGCATAACCCCACTCCACAGCCCACGGCGGTTGCGATGAATACGTTCAAGGGGGACGTGTTGAGCGCATTGAGCAGGCACGTCGCAACAATGACGACGAGTGCGATGATGAACTTGGTCCTGGTGTTGCACAGCGAAATCAGCACGAAGATCATCATGGCGGTCAGCGCATAGTCCAGCTTGAACTGCGAGAACCGGTGCAGCGCATCGGAGGCCACGGCGCCGACCAGTGCTCCGGCAATCCAGCTGGCATGGCACCAGGTGTTGAACTGCAGCATGTAGCCCGGCGATGTGTGCTTGCGGCTTTCCAGCCGTTGGCTGTGCAAGGCGAAGGACTCATCGGTGAGGCCGAACGCGTACATCAACTTCTGCGCTTTGCTAATACCCAGCCCCTCGCTGCGTTTGGCCATGTACATGGCCATCAACACATGCCGCGAATTGATCAGCAGTGTCGATAAGGCGATCGAAAGCAGCGGTGCACCCGTGGTGATCAATGTCAGTGCGGCAAACTGCGCAGCACCGGCGTAGACGAATACGCACATGGCCACTGGCAGCCACAGCGGCAAGCCGGCGTTGATGCACATCACGCCAAAGACGAAGCTGACGACAAAGTAGCCGGTGATGATCGGCAGTGCGTCGAAGAAGCTCTCTTTGCGCGAAACAGGGAGCAGCGCCACTTCGGTCATAGATCGACCTCGCAGGTAATTTCACCACGGGTTTGCTGAAAGCCTTGTTTCTGCCAGAAGTTCAGCGCTGACGCATTGCCCGCCTCAATGAACAGAAAAATGCGCCGAATGCCGTGCTGGCGAAAATCACTGAGGATCGAGTTGGTCAACGAAGTGCCGATCCTGCTGTGGCGATAGTCCGGTGAGACCGCCAAGTGGTTGATGGTGCCTCGCGTCCCCATCGAACCACCGGCGACCGCACCGATGATTGCCCCGCTGTGGTTTTCGGCGACATAGCAGTAGGTATTGTCCGAACCCAGCAAGCCCTTGAGCAGGTCTTCATTCTGCCAGTCGCAGAACGACACTTCGTCGAAACGCTTGAGGAAGTTGACCAGTTTCGCGGCATAGAACGGCGTGGCTTTCTTGATGGTCAGGCCGTTGATATGTTCAGGCGTGGCCTGCTTGAGCAATGCCTGTTCAAGGCTACCGGACAATGTCATGTTCGCTACCCGGCCGAGAGAAGGAAATGGCAATGATCTGCCGGTAGCCCATTTCCGAATCGCTGGGGTTGATGGCCGGCGTGACGTAGTGCTGCAGTTCGCGGTCAAGGAAGTACGTGGTATCGAGAATTTCCAGGTAGGTGCCGGAGTCGATCACGTTCGACTGCTTGTCGTAGACTTTGCTGGTGGCGCCTTCGATATTGTGGCGGCCCCAGAAGTGCACGCCACTGAACGGGTAGCCGTCGCAGTGAATGCCTTCAGGCGTGATTTCGATCTGCGCGCCAGGTTTGACTTCGATACGGATCTGGTGCACCTGGCACTGCCAGGTGACGTTGTGCAACGCTTCGGGCAGTACAGCTTTATATACGTCGAAATCGAGCTTGATCAGCGCACGCAGTACCGGCGAGTTGAACACATCGCTGGAGACGTCGTCGAAGTGGCGGCGCATGCCACCGACATACTGGTTATGGGCCTCCGATTGTTCATACGCGCGGTGCTCGAGTTGCTGCAGTTCACCGCTCACCGGGTTGTAATCGAAGTCGCTGTAACGGCGATAGCGGGTGCCCTTGTCGGCTTGGCCGTAATAACGGTCGACGCCCATGGTTTCCCAACTTCTGGAAAACTCGACAAAGTGGCCAAAACCACCGCTCAGTTCAAAATCACTGCCCAGTACGTTGACGGTCTTGTGTTGTCGCAGTGCGTCGTCGATGTTGCGTTTCAGTGCAAGCATTTGGCATCTCTTCTTATTAAAAACTGCCGGTAATCTAGCAGGCGAAATGATGGCAGAAACTTCACTTATTTTTGACGTGCCTCAACCGGCGCTTGCTGGCGAGCGGCCGGGCGGGCAGACAGGGGCAGGGTAGTGCGCTATGCTCGTTGGCCTCGTTGCAAGCCGGCTTCAGCGAGAAAGGGAGGGGAGTGGAATGGATATCAGGGTTCTCAGAAACATTGTGAACGTCGCCAGGACGGGGTCGATCACCGATGCAGCCGAACAGGTGCATGTCACTGTGCAGGCCTTGGCCGCACAGCTGAAAAAGCTTGAAGATCACTGCGGCTTCAAGCTGTTCGACCGTACCAACAAAGGGGTGTCACTCACCCAGGAAGGGGCCGGCATACTGCCTCATGTGCTGGAGATCGTCCGCTCATCCGAGCGCATGCAGCTCAAGATCAATCAATTGCGCGAGCGCCAGAGCCAGCCCCTGCGCGTAGCCTTGAACAGCACCCTGTCGATGGAGATCAACCAGCAGATCATGGGCGGGGTGGTCGGTAACCTGACCGGTTGCAGCCCGATCTTCAGTTGCTCGGAAACCCCCGACAACCTCACCAAACTGGCCAAGGGCGAAGCCGACATGGTGGTGATCCTGGGTGACAGCGTGCCCGCTGGCTTCTATTCGGTGTCCCTCAAGGGCCTGCGTATCGAGGTGGTGGCCTGCTCAGTCAGTGATGACGCCGTGCCTTCGGTGGTCATCAAGCCCTTGCCCGAATGCCCCTACGCCTCGATCTTCTCGCGCTTTGCCGAGCGCAGGACCGGCGCGCTGCAAGGGGCGACGGTGTTCCATTCCGGCAGCGAGATCGTCAGCGTTTCCATGATCAAGAGTTTCGGCGGCATGGGCGTGCTTTCCCGGGCGGTGGCCGAGGCCAATCAGCTGTTCGTCTGGCCGGGCTTTTCCGACTTCCTCGATGTTTACCTGGTGATGAAAGAGCCGTGGATCGTCGAAGAGGAGTTCCCGCAGTTTTGCCCGGTGCCGTCGCCGATACGCAGCTTCGAGTCGATAAGCGCCTAGCACCGGCCGGTATTGGTTGGATCCAATGCCCGGGTTCTGTATCATCCCGCCGCCATCAGAATGATGGCCGAAGATGATGCATTTAAAGGACTTAGTATGAAAAAGCTGTTCAAGGCCACTGTAGCCGTTGCTGTCGTTTCGGGCGTTGCCCTGCTGTCGGGCTGCACTGGCCAGGTCTACAACGCGCAGAAAAACTGCTCGTATGACTACCTGTTCCACCCTTCGGTTTCCATCTCCAAGGTCATCGGTGGCTGCGGCCCGATCGACAAGCTGCCTGCGCCGCAGTGATCTTGGTAACCCCCTGATCGAGGCGCTTGCGGCCTGATCCAGAACCCCCGACCATGCGAATGGCCGGGGGTTTTCGTTTCTCAAGCGTGACATCCTGCCGCTGGGACAACCTGCCGCCTTGCCTCGGCTCGCGCAATTTGTTTGTGCTGGCAATTCATATACAATCAGCGAAACGATTCAGCCCTGTCGGTCAATTCGACAAAAGCCTGGGTCGTTTTCTGGTTCTTTAAGCCGCTGAACAATGATCACAACAAGCCTGCGCGGAAGAACACGAAACACCTGGGCCAGCCACAGGCCCTACCTTCGTTCTACTGACTGGAATTGATCAATGTTCAAGAAAGCTGGCAAGACCTTGCTGGGTCTGGCTGTCGCTGCGAGCTTCATGCAAGCGCACGCCGCAGAAACCAAGAAAGTCGATGTGCTGCTGGTCGGCGGCGGCATCATGAGCTCCACCTTGGCCGTGTGGCTGCACGAGCTGGAGCCAAGCTGGTCGATGGAAATGGTCGAGCGCCTGGACGGCGTCGCCGAAGAAAGCTCCAACGGCTGGAACAACGCCGGCACCGGCCACTCCGCGCTGGCCGAGCTGAACTACACCCCGGAAGACAAAGACGGCAACGTCAACATCTCCAAGGCCATCGAGATCAACGAAGCCTTCCAGATCTCGCGCCAGTTCTGGTCGTGGCAGGTCCGTCAGGGCGTGCTGAAGAACCCGCACTCGTTCATCAACACCACCCCACACATGAGCTTCGTTTGGGGCGATGACAACATCAAGTTCCTGAAGAAGCGTTACGACGCGCTGCAGGCTAGCCCGCTGTTCCGCCCGATGCAGTACTCCGAGGACCACGCGCAGATCGCCAAGTGGGTCCCGCTGATGATGCAGGGCCGCGACCCGAACCAGAAGCTGGCGGTGACCTGGACCCCAATCGGCACCGACGTCAACTTCGGCGAGATCACCCGCCAGTTCGTCGGCCACCTGAAGACCCAGGACAAGTTCACCCTGCAACTGTCCAGCGAAGTTCAGGACATCACCCGCAACAAGGACGGCTCCTGGCACGTCGAGTACAAGAACCTGAAGGACGGTACCGAATCGGCTACCGACGCCAAGTTCCTGTTCATCGGTGCAGGCGGTGGCGCACTGAAGCTGCTGCAGAAGTCGGGCATTCCTGAAGCCAAGGAATACGCAGGCTTCCCGGTTGGCGGCTCGTTCCTGGTGACCGAGAACCCGACCATTGCCATGCAGCACATGGCCAAGGCCTACGGCATCGCTTCGACCGGCGCGCCACCCATGTCGGTACCGCACCTGGACACCCGCGTGCTGGACGGCAAGCGCGTGATCCTGTTCGGCCCATTCGCCACCTTCTCGACCAAGTTCCTGAAGAACGGTTCGTACCTGGACCTGCTCAGCAGCACCACCCTGCACAACGTATGGCCAATGACCAAGGTGGGCATCGAGCAGTACCCGCTGGTCGAGTACCTCGCTGGCCAGCTGATGCTGTCGGATGACGACCGCTTCGAAGCGCTGCGCACCTACTTCCCGGACGCCAAGAAAGAAGACTGGAAACTGTGGCAGGCCGGCCAGCGCGTGCAGATCATCAAGCGTGATGCAGACAAGGGCGGCGTGCTCAAGCTGGGCACCGAAGTCGTGGCCTCGCAAGACCGCACCATCGCAGGCCTGCTGGGCGCATCGCCAGGTGCCTCGACCGCCGCACCGATCATGCTGAACGTGCTGGAAACCGTGTTCAAAGAGAAAGTCGCCACCCCTGAATGGCAAGCCAAGATCAAAGAGATCGTGCCGAGCTACGGCACCAAGCTCAACGATTCGGCGGCTGCCACCCAGAAAGAGTGGAACTACACCGCTGAAGTCCTGCAGCTGGAGAAGCCACCGGTGATCGACCAGAGCGTCGGTACCACCACCGGCGTCACCC
Organism: Pseudomonas sp. NPDC012596; assembly: GCF_042902325.1. Taxonomy (NCBI): domain Bacteria; kingdom Pseudomonadati; phylum Pseudomonadota; class Gammaproteobacteria; order Pseudomonadales; family Pseudomonadaceae; genus Pseudomonas; species Pseudomonas sp. NPDC012596. Next base: position 123,162 of record NZ_JBIBEB010000011.1, read on the forward strand.
AGCCGGTCGAAAGCAAGCCTGAGAACGACATGGCGCTGTAAGCGGCACGGTTGTGATCAAAAGCCACGGGGGTGACCTCGTGGCTTTTTTTTTGCCTTCACCGGCCTCTTGGCGGGCAAGCTCGCCCCCACAGGGGCGGCACTGAATTACCGCTGACGCAGAATGCACGCCAGCAAGTCGGGGAACCGTTCGTCGAGCATTTCGCTGCGCAGCGAGTTCATGTGGGTGGTGCCAACATTGCGCGTATGCACCAGCCCCGCATCCCGCAATACCCGGAAATGGTGGGACATGCTCGACTTCGGCCGGCCGCCGTCCAGCTCGCCGCAGCTGGCTTCGGCCACGCCCGCCAGGTGGCGCACGATCTCCAGACGCACCGGGTCGCTCAGGGCGTACAGCAGGCGCTCGAGAATCAGGTCTTCAGGGTTGGGGTGTTTGTAGGCTCGCATGCCGCCATGATAACGGGGGTTTCATTAATTGCCATAGTTCGATTATGATCGAACTATCGTATTCAGATGAACCCGGAGTTTTCCCATGTCCGCCTTGTTCGAACCCTATACCCTCAAAGACATTACCCTGCGCAACCGCATCGCCATTCCACCGATGTGCCAGTACATGGCCGAGGACGGCATGGCCAATGATTGGCACCAGGTACACTACGCCAGCATGGCCCGCGGCGGTGCCGGCCTGTTGGTGGTCGAGGCTACTGCCGTTGCACCGGAAGGCCGCATCACCCCCGGCTGTGCCGGTATCTGGAGCGACGCCCACGCCCAAGCTTTCGTGCCGGTGGTAAAGGCAATCAAGGCTGCAGGTTCGGTGCCGGGCATCCAGATCGCCCACGCCGGCCGCAAGGCCAGCGCCAACCGCCCGTGGGAAGGTGATGACCATATTGCTGCGGATGACGCGCGCGGCTGGGGCACCATCGCCCCGTCGGCCATCGCCTTTGGTGCCAACCTGCCGAAAGTGCCGCGTGAAATGACCCTGGCTGACATCGCCCGGGTGAAGCAGGACTTCGTCGATGGCGCCCGCCGTGCGCGGGATGCGGGCTTCGAGTGGATCGAACTGCACTTCGCCCATGGTTACCTGGGCCAGAGCTTCTTCTCCGAGCACTCCAACCAGCGTACCGATGCCTACGGCGGCAGCTTCGAGAACCGTAGCCGCTTCCTGCTGGAAACCCTGGCGGCCGTGCGTGAGGTCTGGCCGGAGCACCTGCCGCTGACTGCGCGCTTTGGTGTGCTTGAATATGACGGCCGCGACGAGCAGACCCTGGATGAGTCCATCGAGTTGGCGCGCATGTTCAAGGCCGGCGGCCTGGACCTGCTGAGTGTCAGCGTCGGCTTCACCATCCCGCAAACCAACATTCCGTGGGGCCCGGCGTTCATGGGGCCGATCGCCGAGCGCGTGCGCCGTGAAGCGGGCCTGCCGGTGACGTCGGCGTGGGGCTTTGGTACGCCGCAGCTGGCTGAGGGCGCGCTGCAGGCCAACCAGCTTGACCTGGTATCGGTGGGGCGTGCGCACTTGGCCGACCCGCACTGGGCGTACTTCGCAGCCAAGGAGCTGGGCGTGGAGAAAGCGTCATGGACCTTGCCGGCACCATACGCTCATTGGCTTGAGCGTTACCGTTGAGTTGCTGATTCAGCAGTAGCCTACACTGGCCTCATCGCCGGCAAGCCCGCTCCTACCCCCGCGTTTGCGTCGGGCGGTGGGGGCGGGTTTGCCGCGCAACAGGTTCGCGCTTTACCTGCGCCACCCCACCTCAGCCAACGCCGCCAGCAACCGCTCCCCAGCCAACCCCGGCACCAGCACCCCATCGGCGGTGTACATATCCTCCCCAGCCAGCATCGCATTGACGATCGCTTCTTCCACCGCCTCGGCCGCGGCCATGAACAGCGGTGTGATGTGGTCGTTGTTGATCATCTGCACCGCCTGGCTGAACGGCACGCCCTTACGGCCATAGGCCGCCGGTGGCAGTTGCTGCTCGGCAGTCGAGAAGGCGACGAACAGATCACCGCTGGCATCCTCGGTACCGCCCCCGGTGCGCGCAATGCCGATCGATGCCCGTTGGGCCAGGCGCTGACACTGGTGTGGCAGCAGCGGCGCATCGGTCGCGATGATCACCACGATCGAGCCCATGCCCGGCTCACCACGTTCGGCAAACGGTGAGGGGATGTCGCCCAGCACCCGGCCGACAGGGTAACCATCGATCCGCAGTTCACGGCGCTGACCATGGTTGGCCTGCACCAGCACACCCACCGTCCAGCCACCCTGATCGGGCGTCAGGCGCCGGGAGGCGCTGCCAATGCCGCCTTTGAACTCATGGCAGATCATGCCGGTGCCGCCGCCCACCGCGCCCTCGGCCACCGGGCCGGGCTCTGCGCGAGCGAGCGCTTCGGTCACCTGCGCAGGCCCAACGTGCTGCCCCCAGATGTCGTTGAGCAGGCCATCGTAGGTTTCCAGCACCACTGGCATGCACCAGTACACCGATGGGTCGGCCAGGCTGTCGCGCTCGGCAGCGATCAGCGCATCGCGCACCACGCCGACGCTGTGGGTGTTGGTGATGGCGATCGGCGTGGTCAGCAGGCCCGCTTCGCGGATCCATTCAAGGCCGGTGGCATCGCCGTTGCCGTTCAGCACATGGACGCCGGCAAAGCAGGGCGCCAGGCGCGCCTGCGCCGGCCGCGGCTGCACCACCGTCACGCCGGTGCGTACCTGCTTGCCACTACCCTCGGCAAGCAACGTGCTGTGGCCGACACGTACGCCGGGGACATCGGTGATCGCGTTGAATGCTCCGGGTTGGCCAAGGCCCAGGGTGATGCCAAGTTGACGAGCGCGCATAGGAATTCCTGTGAGTCAGAGTTTCTGGAAGGCTGGGCTGAACTTGCCGTAAGTGCTGTAGAGGATTACTGAAACGGCCAGCAGCACGAGGATGATGAGGATGTCGCGAAGCGGCGCACCCAGCAGGCCGCTGAGCAGCAGGTAGCCCGCACCGACCACCGCGACCAGCGCTGGCAGTGGCCACAGCGGCATGCGGTACGGGTGCTCGCGGTCGCTTCGCAAAACGCGGCTGAACAACCCGCACAGGGCAACGGCCAGGTAGACCATCAGCAGCAACAGCACGGTGAACGAGGTCATCTCTTCGAGGTTGGAGCTGAAGCTCAGCGCGGCGGAGGGTACTGCCAGCAGCAGGGTGGCCAGCCAAGGCGAACCCCAGCGTGGGTGGATGCGCGTGAACAGGCGGTTGAGCGACGCCGTCCACAGCTGGTCGCGGCCACTGCTGAAGATCACCCGCCCCGACTGGATGACGATGGCGATGATGGCATTGAATACCGAGAGGAAGATGCCCGCGCTGACCAGCCGCGACAGCGTCGGGTTGCCGTGCGCGTTGAGCAGATAGCCGATCGGGTCGGGGCTGGCTAGCATGGCCTGCAGGGAGGGCGCGCCCAGCAGCAGGGCGCAGATGGGTACCAGCTCGATCGCCACCACCAGGGCTAGCGACCACAGCACCGCGCGATGGGTGCTGCGGCCGCCGTCTTTCATGTCCTCGGCCAGCACCACGGCGGCGCCGAAGCCGTTGTAGGCGAACAGCGCGGTACCGATCGAGGCGAACACCAGCGCCCAGGGGGCGGCGGCGAGCAGGCCGTTGTCGATGTGCAGGGGCGTGACGAGCACGCTCAGCGGCTGGCTGACGTTGCCCAGCCCCAACACCACGATCACCAGCACGGCTGCCACTTCGCACAGCAGGAATACACCGGTGACCCAGGCGTTGAGGCGGATGTTGAGGATGCCCAGGGCATAACTGCCGGCGACGATCGCCAGGGCCACGGCCTGAGTATCGAACGCGGTGCCCAGTGCGTTGTTCAGGTAGGTGGCGGCGCCGGTAGCAAGCACCGGCGGGATGAACAGCAGCGAAACCAGCACGGTGAGAAAGGTCGCGTAGCCGGCCATGCCGCCGAACACCCGCTTGGCATACACGTATTCACCGCCTGCCGAGCTGTGGGCGCGGCCCAGTTCGGCATAGCACCAGGCGAACATCAATGCCAGCAAGCCGGCCAATACAAACGCCAGGAAGGCACCACTGCCGGCCTGGGCAATGGCGAAGGGCGCAATGACGAACACGGAACTGGCCGGGGTGACGGCCGATACCGTGATCGCGACCACGTCGAGCATACCCAGGCTGGGCTTGAGCGCACTGTCGTGCATGTCGTTTTCCTCGAATTGTTATTGGGGGTTGAGGCAGTAACGAAAGAAGGGGGCGCCCTCTCGACGGGGCGCTGGATGGGTTGCAATCTAGGCTTGAGCCGGTTGCCGGCCAATTACCCTTTGGGGTTACGCCCCTTGACGCGGGCGTTGCAAAGGAGGGAAATCGCATCAGCGTTCAGGGGAGCCGACACGATGCACAACGTTTTTCATGAAGTCGGCATGCATGCCAACCTTGGCCGTACCATCGAACAGATCGGCCAGCCGCGCTTCTGGAAGCAGCTGATTCTGCTGCTGCACCGCTGGCTGCCGTTCGACAACGCCCTGGCGGCGTTCTACCCCCTGAGCGGCACACCGGTGGTGCAGGAGGAGCACGACGCCGGGCGGCAGGCCGGCCCGGCGGCAATGTCGCTGTACTTGAGCGGCTTGTACCAGCTCGACCCGTTCTACCTGGCCTGCCAGGACGGCGTGAGCAGTGGCCTGCACCGGCTGGATGAGGTGGCGCCGGACCAGTTCCACCAAAGCGAGTACTACATCAGCTGGTTCCAGGCCCACGTACTGGAAGACGAGGTGCAGTTCATTCTGCAGCTTGCCGGTGAGGGCGCCCTGACCTTGTCGCTGGGCAGGGGGCTGGCGTTCGACGCCGAGCAATACGGCCTGTTGGCGATGCTTTGCCCATGGGTGCTGGCGCTGATGCAACAGCATTGGCAGGCTGGCCGCAAGCGCGCACTGGCGCAGGACGAGCCGGTCGCCGAGCAGGTGCGCGATGCGCTCAGCCAGTTCGGCGCGGGGGTGTTGTCCGAGCGTGAACTGGAGATTGCCCGGCTGATCTTGCGAGGGTTCTCATCAAAGGCCATGGCCGAGCGGCTGCGGATTTCACCGGAGACGATCAAGGTGCACCGGCGGCATCTGTACACCAAGCTCGACATTTCGTCACAGCCAGAGCTGTTTTCGCTGTTTCTGCAGTCATTGGGGCATGATCCACAGCATCCTTGAATGCAGTGCCGGTGGCGAGTGCGACCGCGCGAGCTTCACGCCCCGGCAGTACCGCCAGGCGACGGCGCGCCAGCAGGGTTGGCGCTTGTTGCTGCCAGGCGACGCTGCCACTGCTGGTAAAGCGCGCTTGCCCTCTCCATTCGCGCCAATTTCAGCACTGCCAGGATCATCCCGACCATGCAGATCAGCGCGAAGCCCCCCAGGATTGAACGTTGCTCTTTCAGGCCTTTTTCCACGTGCGAGGTGTAACCAGGGTCCATGAAGAACGAGCAGACGATATCCAGTGTGTCATCCGCCAAGTAAGCGTTGAACGGCTGCCTGCCCTCGGGCGTGCGGCATTTTTCGGCCGTGAGAAAACGCTCGGGCCGCCACATTTCGAATTTGATGTCATTTTCCGAAACGTAGAAAGACGGCGTATCAGGTGAGTCCTTCAACGAGACCATCAGGTATTTGGACTCCGAAGCAAGGGGAACAGGCGCTATCGCGCAAACCAATACGATCAGGAACCCGAACAACCAGCCGAATTTCTTGCGAGCGAAACGGTGTGTCGCGAAATTCGGGGCATTGAAGTCGGCCCAGTCCATGTAACGGCGATTGCGGCCAATGTCGCTCGGGCTAAAACCATTTTCGATGATCCAGCGATGGGCGAGGTCCGCTTCATGTAAGTTTGTTGCAGGAATGTTGAACTCGTAGCGGAAGAATTCGATGTCACGCAGCTCTTTTCTCATGGCATTCAATGGTGACTGGTCGTCGAATTCCGTCTTGCCACCGAAGCTGCGCCAAATCAGATCGCGTAGGAAGTAGAGCGAACCGGCCCGGCTATAGATGAACCAGAGCAGCCAGAAAAACAGAGCCAATAAGCCGAAGCCACCGAGTGGGGCCAGGGTTTCGGCACTCCATACCAGGGGTGTAGCGACAGGTGTTGTCATGTCAGATCCTTGGACATTAATAATGTGCAGGCCCATGCTTGAGCCCGAGCCCGTGAAAGTCACGCAGCAGAGTGGCTTATGATAAAAGCCGTAAGAGAGGAGTGTCGCTGCAGAAACTTCCTAGTTTGCTGTAGGAAGTTTCTGTGATTGTTTAGGAATCACGTTGTAGCGAACAGCACACGCGCCTCGTCAAAACACTGCTCGGCAATCGCCGAACGTGGCTCGCTGCGGCGCAGCAGCAGGCCGACCGGGCTGTGGATGCTGGCGTCGGCAATGGGGATGATGCGCATGTGGTCGCTCAAGTCTTCCAGGCCGCAATCAAGCGGCATGATTGCGCAGCACACGCCGGTGTTGATGGCCTGTATCAGCTGGAAGCTGGAGTCGCTTTCCAGCACGGCGTTGGGTTCCAGGCTGCGGCTGCGGAAGCTCAGATCCAGCGACTGGCGGTAGTGCATGCCTTTGCTCAGAAGCCCCAGGGGGATCCTGGCGAGGTCCTCCCAGGCCAGGGTGCCCGCCGCGAACTGAAAGTGCCGGGTATCGTGCAGCAGGCCCATGGTGGTTTTGCCCAGTTCGATCACTTCGAAGAAGTTGGCATTGACCTGGTCCAGGTAGCAGATGCCCAGGTCGAGCTGGTTGCGGCTCAGGCCATCCATGATCTGCTCGGTGCTGTGCGAGCTGAGCTGAAACTGCAACTCGGGGTATTTTTCGCGCAGCGGCAGCAGCAGTTGCATGGGGTTGAAGCTGGCCAGCGGTACAGTACCCAGGCGCAGGCTGCCGACCACCTGGCCACGGCAGCTGGCGGCCTCGGCCTGCAGGCCATCGTGGGCGGCGAGCAGTGTGCGGGCCCAGGCCAGGATACGTTCGCCAGCCTCGGTAAAGCCCTCGAAGCGCTGGCCGCGCTTGACCAGCACCAGGTCCAGTTCGTCCTCCAGGTTGCGCAGGCGCATGGACAGCGTCGGTTGGGTGATGTGGCACAGCGCCGCGGCCTGGCCGAAGTGGCGGGTCTGGTCGAGGGCGATGAGGAACTTGAGCTGCTTGATGTCCATGGGAAAGCCTGGCGTCTGGTTATGCTGACCTTAACCAAGTCAGCGATAGATGTCATTGATCGGGCGGTACGCCATATCGATTGGACGCTGCCGGGCCATGCCCTTTAGCGTGGCGCTACTGCCACTCAAGGAGCCACACCGTGCGCGTCAAACCCGACGCGGTCTTCGTACCGCTCAACATCGCCGTACTGACGGTCAGCGACACCCGCACCTACGACAACGATACCTCCGGCGAGCTGCTGGCCAGCCGCTCTGTGCAGATCGGCCACCGCCTGGTCGCACGCGCGCTGCTCAAGGACGACCTGTACAAGATCCGCGCCCAGGTTGCCACCTGGATTGCCGATGAGCAGGTGCAGGTGGTGCTGATCACGGGCGGCACCGGCTTTACCGGGCGCGACAGCACGCCTGAAGCGGTGCAATGCCTGTTCGACCGGCGTATCGACGGTTTCGGCGAGCTGTTCCGCGCGCTGTCGATTCTCGATATCGGCACCTCGACCGTGCAGAGCCGGGCGCTGGCCGGTATGGCCAATGGCACCCTGGTGTGCTGCCTGCCGGGCTCGACCGGCGCCTGTCGCACGGCGTGGGAAGGCATCCTGGCGGAGCAGCTGGATGCGCGGCACCAGCCGTGCAATTTCGTCAAACACCTCAAACCCATCGAAGCCTGCGAAAGCCGCGGCTGATCTGTACCGGCCTCTTCGCGGTGCAAGCCCGCTTCCACTGAGGCAGGTGGTGTATCCGAGGTTTTCTGTGGGAGCGGGCTTGCCCCGCGAAGAGGCCGGCGTTGCCAACATCAATGGTTCAGCTCAGCACATGCTCCACCGGCTGCAACGCCGGTGGCAATGGCTGTACCCCCAGCGCCCCCAGCACATCGCGCTCGACCGTGCGCACCATGGCATCGGTCGGCAAATCGTTCTCGTCCCGCCCGAACGGGTCTTCCAGCTCGTTGCCGATCGCATCCAGCCCGAAGAACGTGTACCCGACGATGGTGGTGAACAGCGGCGCCAGCCAGCCCAGCGGCTCGGCCAGCGCAAAGGGCAACAGCAGGCAGAAGATGTAGATGGTGCGGTGCAGCAGCAAGGTATAGGGGAACGGCAAGGGTGTGCCTTTGATGCGCTCGCAGGTGGCCTGGACCTCCGACAGTCCGACCAGGCGTTGCTCCAGCAGGGTGTAGCGCCAGTCGCTGATCTGTTGCTGCTCGGCCAGGCGTGAGCAGCGCGCGCCGATGGCCTGCAGAATACCGTCACAGACATTGTGCGGGCTGACCGTTGCTGGGTTAACCAGCCACGGCCGGGCGGCTGCCAGATCATCCTCGTTGCGCAGCCGTGCATTCAGCGCGTGGGCAAACCCGCACAGGCTGCGCAGCAGCTCGGCACGCACGGTTTCATCGGCAATCACCACGCTCTCACGCACGAACGAGCGGGTCTCGATGATCAACTTGCCCCAGGCCTTGCGCCCCTCCCACCAGCGGTCGTAGCAGGCGTTGTTGCGAAAGCTCATGAAGATCGACAGCGACAGGCCGAGCAAGGTGAAGGGTGTGGCGCTGACCGGGTAGAAAAACGCCGGGTAGCGGTGCTCGACCAGCACGATCAGCGCGGCCAGCAAGGTGACCATCAGGCAGCGCAAGGCAATGCGCTTGACGATTGAACCCTTGAGGGTGAACAGCACGCGCAGCACATCGGGGCGGGAGTGGACGATCATGGAAATCCAGAGGCAGCCGATCAGCCGCCTGTCATGTTCATGAAACGCAGGATCTGCACATCGCCACCTACTTCGAAGTGGTGGCGGTAGGGCTTGAGGTGCAGCGAGTCGCGGATGGCTTTTTCCAGCCGCTCGGCATCGCCTGGATGGGCGCGCAGCACCTGCTTGAGGTCCATCGAGTGTTCGTTGCCCAGGCACAGCAGCAGCCGGCCTTCGACGGTCAGGCGCACGCGGTTGCAGGTGGCGCAGAAGTTGTGGCTGTGCGGCGAGATGAAGCCGATGCGGGTACCTGCCGCTTCGGCCAGGCGCCAGTAACGGGCCGGGCCTTGGGACGATTCGGTCGACTCGACCAGGGTGAACTGCTCGGCCAGGCGCGCGCGGACCTCGTCGCTGGAGCAGAACGACTCGCCGCGCTCATGCTCGCTGATCACGCCCAGCGGCATTTCTTCGATGAAGGTGATGTCCAGCTCGCGGTCGATGGCGAACCGCACCAGGTCGACCAGTTCGTGATCGTTACGCCCCTTGAGCACCACGCAGTTGAGCTTGATACGCTGAAAGCCCGCGCGGCGGGCCGCGTCGATGCCGGCGATCACCTGAGTAAGGTCGCCGGTGCGGGTCAGTTGCTTGAAACGCTCGGTATCCAGGCTGTCCAGGCTGATGTTCAGGCGTGACAGCCCGGCGTCGAAGAGGGGCTGGGCCAGGCGGCCAAGTTGCGAGCCGTTGCTGGTCATGCACAGTTCGCGCAGGCCGGGTAGGGCAGCGATGCGCCCGCACAAGTCGACGATGCCCTGGCGCACCAGGGGCTCGCCACCGGTCAGGCGGATCTTGCGGGTGCCCAGGGCAACGAAACGCTCGGCTACCTGGAACAGCTCTTCAAGGCTGAGTATTTGCTGGCGCGGCAGGAACTGCATGTCTTCGGCCATGCAATAGACGCAACGGAAGTCGCAGCGGTCCGTGACCGACATCCGCAGGTAGTCGATTTTCCGGTTGAAGCCGTCGATCAGGGCCCGGCTGTTCTGTTCCACGTTCGCGCTCGGCAGGGGAGGGGTTTCAGGACCAAGCTATAACCTGCGGTGCGCCCCGTCAAATTGCTTTCCCCGACTGCTTGATCAATCTCCTCTATCACGGCTGCAGGCCGCGTATTCAAAGGGGCTACAGCGCCTGGCCGATCCATCATCGAAACGGCCTATCACCCCGTAAGACATTTCGATTGGACGGCCCTATGCCGGCATCCATAGGCTGGAAACAAGCACCGGACGACACGATCCGCTGCACCTTTTCGATGCCCGCGTGAGGATTGACCGCATGAGCCAGGACGAACACATCAGGGACTACAAGGGGCCTGCCGCCGGCTGGGGCGCGCTGAAGAGCGTGACCAAGAGCTGGCTGGGCAGCGACAATGCCTTCAAGAACCTGCGGGCCATGCTCAAGACCAACCAGAACGGCGGGTTTGACTGCCCGGGCTGCGCCTGGGGCGAGTCGCCGGAAAGCGACATGGTCAAGTTCTGCGAAAATGGCGCCAAGGCGGTCAACTGGGAAGCCACCGGCCGCTCCGTCGACCCGGCGTTCTTCGCAAAATACAGCGTCAGCGCCCTGGCCGAGCAGACCGATTACTGGCTCGAGTTCCAGGGCCGCCTGACTCACCCGATGCGCTATGACGCGGCCACCGACCACTACGTCGAAACGTCCTGGGAAGAGGCCTTCGCTCTGGTCGCCAAGCACCTGCGGGCGCTCGAATCGCCCGATCAGGCCGAATTCTACACCTCGGGCCGGGCCAGCAACGAAGCGGCGTTCCTCTACCAGCTGTTCGTTCGCGCCTATGGCACCAACAACTTCCCCGACTGCTCGAACATGTGCCACGAGGCCAGCGGCGTGGGCATGTCGGAAACCCTCGGGGTGGGCAAGGGCACGGTGGTGTTCCATGACCTGGAGCTGGCCGACGCGATCTTCGTCATCGGCCAGAACCCCGGCACCAATCACCCGCGCATGCTCGAACCGCTGCGTGAAGCGGTCAAGCGCGGCGCTCAGGTGGTGTGCTTCAACCCGCTCAAGGAGCGTGGCCTGGAGCGCTTCCAGCACCCTCAGCACCCGTTCGAGATGCTCAGCAACGGCTCCGAACCGACCACCAGCGCCTACTTCCGCCCGGCCTTGGGTGGCGACATGGCGGCCATGCGCGGCATTGCCAAGTACCTGCTGCAGTGGGAGCGCGAAGCCCAGGCCAAGGGTGAGCCTGCGGTGTTCGACCACGCGTTCATTGCCGAGCAGACCAGCGGCGTCGACGATTACCTGGCGGCAGTGGATGCCACTTCATGGGAGCACATCGTCGAGCAGTCCGGGCTGACCCTGGCCGAGATCGAGCTGGCGGCGCGCATGTACCGCAAAGCCGAGCGGGTGATCATGTGCTGGGCCATGGGCGTCACTCAACACCGTCATTCGGTGCCGACCGTGCAGGAAATCGTCAACCTGCAGCTGCTGCGCGGCAACGTCGGCAAGCCCGGCGCCGGCCTGTCGCCGGTGCGCGGCCACAGCAATGTGCAAGGCGACCGCACCATGGGCATCGACGAAAAGCCCAAGGCGGCGCTGCTCGACGCGCTGGAAAAACGCTTCCACTTCCGCGTGCCGCGTGCTCATGGGCACAACGCGGTGCTGGCGATCCAGGCCATGGAAGAGCAGCGTGCCAAAGTGTTCATCGCCCTGGGCGGCAACTTCGCCCAGGCCACCCCGGACACCCCCCGTACCCACGCGGCGCTGCGCAACTGCGCGCTGACTGTGCAGATTTCCACCAAACTCAACCGCTCGCACCTGGTCACTGGGCGCGATGCGCTGATCCTGCCGTGCCTGGGCCGTACCGAAATCGACCTGCAGGCCGAAGGGCCGCAAGGCGTGACCGTGGAAGACACCTTCAGCATGGTGCACATCTCCCACGGCCAGCTGCGCCCGCGCTCGCCGCACATGCGTTCGGAGCCGTGGATCGTCGCCGGCATGGCCAAGGCCACCCTGGGTAACCAGCCTATCGACTGGGAATACGCCGTGGCCGACTACAGCCGTATTCGCAGCATGATCGCCGATGTCATACCGGGCTTCGCCAACTTCAACGAGCGCCTGCAGCACCCGGGCGGCTTCCACCTGGGCAACAGCGCTGCCGAGCGCAACTGGCGCACCGCCACCGGCAAGGCACGTTTCAGTGCCAGCCAGTTGCCCGAGCAACTGGTCAACGCCAAGGTGCTGGCACGGGGCGACAAGCCGGACCTGATCCTGCAGACCATGCGCTCGCACGACCAGTACAACACCACCCTCTACGGGCTTGATGACCGTTACCGCGGGGTATTCGGGTTGCGAGAGGTAGTGTTCGTCAGCGAGGCGGATATCCGTCGGCTCGGCTTCGAGCCGGGCGAGCATGTGGACTTGGTGTCGCTGTGGGAAGACGGTGTGGAGCGGCGTGTGTCGGGGTTCCGTCTGGTGCCGTATGACATCCCGGATGGGCAGGCAGCGGCTTACTACCCGGAGACCAACCCGCTGGTGCCGCTGGAGAGCTACGGCGAGGGGACTTACACGCCGACGTCGAAGTTCGTGGCGATTCGGTTGGAGAAGGCCAGGGCCGGGAATCGGATCGAAGCGGTGCTGGCGGCGGACTGATCGGTTGCCTGCGCTGGCTCCTCGCGGGCAAGCCCGCCCCACAGGATTGATGCAACCCTCAAGGCCTGTGCCATAGCTGTGGGAGCCGGCTTGCCGGCGATAAGGCCGGCACAGGCAGCCCAAATCAGCTTCTGTGCACCGGATAAGCCGTGGTGTACTTCATCTGCTCCATGGCAAAACTGGAGGTGATATTGGAGAGCCCGTCGGTGCTGGTAATCAGCTTCTTGTAGAACCGGTCGTAGGCCGCAATGTCACCCACCACCACCCGCAGCATGTAGTCCCAATCCCCCGACATGCGATAGAACTCCATCACTTCCTCGAAGCCCTTCACCGTCGTGGCAAACCGTTCCAGCCAGGCACTGTCGTGGCGCTGGGTCTTGAGCTGGACGAACACCGTCAGCCCCAGGCCCAGGCGCTCGGGGTCGAGCAGGGCGACGCGGCCGAGGATGTAGCCGTCTTCTTCCAGGCGCTTGACCCGTTTCCAGCAGGGTGTAGTAGACAAGTTGACGGCCTCGGCCAGGTCTTTCAGCGAGATCGACGCGTCGCGCTGGAGCAGGGTGAGGATGTGCTGGTCGAAGCTGTCCATATCGGTTACAGGCCGGTCAGAAAAATATTCCCCAGATTACTCCAACGATAGAAAAAATTCCTGCAAGCACAGGCGTTGTCGTCCCGCGGGATTGTGCGATAGTTGCGCACTTAAATCTGCCAATGGGCCCGACCATGTCCGACAAGCCGCGCAATTTCGCCACCCGTACCATCCACGCCGGCGAGCAGTTCAGCGTCGCCGACAACGCGATCTTTCCGCCAATCTACACGGCCAGCTCGTACACCAAGCGCAGCCTCGACCACAACCCGGAGTACGCCTACAGCCGCGTCGGCAACCCCACCCGGCATGCGTATGAAAGCTGCGTCGCGGCGCTGGAAGAAGGCGTCGGCGCGGTAGCCTGTGCCTCAGGTGTCAACGCCACCGCCACCGTGCTGGAGTTGCTGCCCAAGGACGCCCACGTAGTGGTGATGAACGGGGTCTACGGCGGTACTTTCCGTATCCTCGAAGACTATCGCGCGCACACTTCGGGCCTGACCACGACCTACGTCGACCTCAATGATGTCGAGGCCGTGGCTGCAGCGATCAAACCTGAAACCCAGCTGATCTGGATCGAGTCGCCGACCAACCCGTTGCTGCACCTGGTCGACATCAAGGCGGTCTGCGATCTGGCGCGGGCGCGCGGTATTCTCACCTGCATCGACAATACCTTCTGTTCGCCCTGGAACCAGCGGCCGATCACACTCGGGGTGGACCTGGTGATGCACTCGGCCAGCAAGTACATCGGCGGCCATTCGGACCTGACTGGCGGCGTGGTGGTGGCCGCCAACGACGCGCTGCTGGCACGCCTGCGCAAAATCAGCATGGCCATTGGCGCCATCCAGGGGCCGTTCGACTGCTACCTGGCCCTGCGCGGCCTCAAGACCCTCGACGTGCGCATGGAGCGCCAGTGCGCCAATGCCCTGCAGGTGGCGCGTTTTCTCGAACGCCACCCGCAGGTCGAGCAGGTGTATTACCCAGGGCTGGAAAGCCACCCGCAGCACGCCCTGTGCAAGCGTCAGATGAGGGCGGGCGGGGCAGTGGTGGCGATGAAAATCAAGGGTGGCGACCGCGCAGCGCTCAACCGCCTGGTCGAAGCCTTGCGGATCTTCGTGCTGGCCGATTCGCTGGGGGGCGTGGAGAGCATGATCAACCACTCCTGGAGCATGTCGCACAACTCCCTGAGCCCTGAGCAGAAGGGTGTGATGGGGATCAGTGAAAGCTTGCTGCGGCTGTCGATCGGGATCGAGGACTACCGCGATCTGATCGAGGATCTGGATGCAGCGCTGAAGGCTTCGGCTGCGGTGTGAATGCTGCAGGCCTCTTCGCGGGGCAAGTCGGATCGCCGCACCGCCTCTCCCACAAGATCAGCAGAGTCTTCGAGACGTGTGAGATGCCTGTGGGAGCGGCGGTGCGGCGATCCGACTTGCCCCGCGAAGAGGCCGGTCGTGTCAGCAGAAACCCATCAGGATTTCGGCGGATGAATAATTCGCTCGATCTTGTCCTTGATCAGCAGGCGCTCCTTGCGCAGGCGGTTGACGGCGTCATCGTTGGTGCCGTTGCCCTCGGCGGCGACCACCTCCTTGTCTTTGGCGTTGTATTCCTTGTGCAACGCATGCAGCGTGTGGTCCTTGTCTATCAGTGCCTGGAATGCATCAGCGGTAACGTGCAAGTCAGCGAGCAGATCATGCGGAACTGGCATTTCTTCACCTCTGTCAGGGTTGTCGTTAAGGTCCTGACCTTTGAGGATAGCCGCCTTTGCGCGGGTAGGGGACTGGGGTAGGCTGTCGATCTTCCCAACGCCTGGAACCTGTGCCATGCCTCACCTGAACCTGGAATACAGCGACAACCTGCGCGCACTCAACGTCGACGTGCTGCTGCTGCTGCGCCTGAACCATGCCCTGTTCGGCAGCGGCCAGTTCGCTGACGAGGCGGACATCAAAAGCCGTGCCCAGGTGTTCAGCCATTACCGGGTCGGCACCGGGCTGGGTGAGCGGGCGTTTGCCCATGTGCGCCTGGCCATCCTCAGCGGGCGCTCGCCCGAGGTGAAGCAGCAGTTGTCGGCCAGCTTGCTTGCGGTGCTGCGCGAGGCCCTTGCAGAGCAGCAAGGGTTGGACCTTCAGTTGTGTGTCGAGGTGCAGGATATTGACCGCGAGCCTTACGCCAAGCTTCGTCTCCCCGGCTGAATGGCCGCTGAACGAAATTGAATTAATCGGTATGAAGACGCCTGTTCACTAATTCGTTGGCGTCTTTTTCACAAAAAATTGATGGTGTGCTTTCTAGAGTTGCGGCAACTTTCCCACGGTGCCGAGCGTGCCGGGGGTAATAACCACTCTGGATCAAGAACACCCATGATCAACTTCAAATCGCTGCGGACCGAATGGGTCACGCTGCTGGCCAGCGTGTACCTGCTGATTGGCTTCAACGCGTTTCTCTGGGAGCACCTGCAGCAGGTGGTACCCAGCGGTTTGCCTGGGTTGTGGCTGAGCTTGGCGTTTGCCGCGTTGATGTTGTTCGCGTTCAACCTGGTGCTGACGCTGTGTGCCTTTCGCTATGTGCTGAAACCGCTGTTGATCCTGTTGTTCATGAGTGGCGCCGGCGTCGCCTACTTCATGAACCAGTACGGTGTGCTTATTGATGCAGGCATGTTCCGTAACATGGCTGAAACCAATGTGGCGGAAGTGCGAGATCTACTCTCTTTCAAGTTTGCCGCGTATATATTGTTACTTGGTGTAGTGCCCTCTTTATTGCTGTGGAAAGCCCCCATTGCCTACCGTGCCTGGCACCGAGAGGTGCTCGGCAAACTGGTGGTCAGCGGCGCCTGCGTGGTGGCATTGGGCTCGGTAGCACTGGTGAACTACCAGGGGCTGTCGTCACTGTTTCGCAACCACCACGAACTGCGCCTGATGCTTACCCCCAGCAACATCATCGGAGCCTCCATTGGTTATGCCAGCGAGCGTGTCGGTACGGCGGCCCGGCCCTTCCAGAGTTACGGCACCGATGCCAAGCGTGACCCCGCCTGGCAGCACCACGAGCGCAAATCGCTGACCGTGCTGGTGGTCGGTGAAAGTGCACGGGCAGACCATTTCGGTGTGCTGGGATATGGCCGTGATACCACCCCCAACCTGGCCAAGGAGCAAGGGCTGCTGGCGTTCTCTGATGTGCATTCCTGCGGTACTGAAACCGCAGTCTCGGTGCCGTGCATGTTCTCGGGCATGCCGCGCAAGGACTACGACGCCCGTGTGGCGAAGAACCGCGAAGGGCTGCTGGACATCCTTCAGCGTGCCGGCCTGGCGGTGCAATGGCGGGACAACCAGTCGGGCTGCAAGGGCACCTGCGACCGGGTGCAGTTCATCGATGTCAGCAACCTCAAGGACCCGGCGCTGTGCGCCAATGGCGAGTGCCACGACGAGATCCTCTTGCAGGGCCTGGGCGAGCTGATCGACAACCTCGACAAAGACACCGTGCTGGTGCTGCATCAGATGGGCAGCCACGGCCCCGAGTATTTCAAGCGCTACCCCAATGGCAGCGAGCGCTTCACCCCGGTGTGCCGGAGCAATGCCCTGGACCAGTGCAGCGAACAGGCCATCATCAACGGCTACGACAACACGCTGGCCTATACCGACAAGGTGCTGGCGGCGTTGATCGACACCCTGCGCAGCAAGCAAGGCAAGGTCGATACGGCGATGATCTACCTCTCTGACCACGGCGAGTCTTTGGGCGAGTACAACTTGTTCCTGCACGGTACCCCGTACGCCATTGCCCCGGAGCAGCAGAAGCACGTGCCGCTGCTGACCTGGTTCTCCGACAGCTACAAAGAAGACTTCGGCCTGGACACCGACTGCCTGGCCAAGCTCAGCGATGCACCGCTGTCGCAGGACAACCTGTTCCACTCCATGCTGGGCCTGCTGCAGGTGCACACCCAGGTCTACCAGCAGTCGCTGGACATGTTCGCCAGTTGCCGCCCGTGGCTGGCGGCCAAGCGCTGATCGATTACGCTTTTCAATATCCTTGCAGGCGCGGCGGTCGCCAGGTTTCACCCGCAGTGCCCGCGCCGTATATACTGCGCGCCAATGTTTGTGGGAGAGCCTCGTGGCCATCGAAATACACTGGATCCGTGACGACCAGACCCTGGCCGAACTCTGCCAGAAGTGGCGCCAATTGCCCTTTGTGGCGCTCGATACCGAGTTCATGCGGGTCGATACCTTCTACCCGAAAGCCGGCCTGATCCAGATCGGCGACGGCGAGCGGGCTTTCCTTATCGACCCGCTGCTGATCGGCAATTGGCAGCCTTTGGGCCAACTGCTCGAAGACGCCGGCGTGGTCAAGGTGCTGCACGCCTGCAGCGAAGACCTCGAAGTGCTGTTGCGCCTGACCGGCAAGCTGCCGCAGCCGCTGTTCGATACGCAGCTGGCCGCCGGCTACCTGAACCTGGGCTTCTCCATGGGCTACTCGCGCCTGGTGCAGGAAGTGCTGGGCCTGGAGCTGCCCAAGGGCGAGACCCGCTCTGACTGGCTGCAGCGCCCGCTGTCGGACACCCAGATCAGCTACGCCGCCGAAGACGCCGTGCACCTGGCCGAGCTGTTCTCGGCCCTGCGCCCACGCCTGTCCGACGACAAATACGCCTGGGTGCTGGAAGACGGCGCCGAACTGGTGGCGGCGCTGCGCCGTGAAGTCGACCCCCAAACCCTGTACCGCGACGTCAAGCTGGCCTGGAAGCTGGGCCGCCAGCAACTGGCGGTGCTGCGCGAGCTGTGCGCCTGGCGCGAGCGTGAGGCACGCAGCCGCGACGTACCGCGCAACCGCATCCTCAAAGAACACTCGCTGTGGCCAATGGCCAAGAGCCAGCCGGACAACCTGGCGGCGCTGGCCAAGATCGAAGAAATGCACCCGCGCACCATTCGTCAGGACGGCGCCGTGCTGATCGAGCTGATCAAGCGCGCTGCCAGCCAGCCGGCTGAGCAATGGCCGGCCACGCTGCCCGAGCCGCTGCCGATCGAAGCCGCCGGTATCCTCAAGCGCCTGCGCGCCATCGGCCAGGCCGAAGGCGAACGCCTTGGCATCGCCCCAGAGCTGATGTTGCGCAAGAAAGCCCTGGAAGCGCTGCTCAAAAGTGGCTACCCCAATGGCCCCTATCAATTGCCCGATTCGCTGCGCGGCTGGCGCCGTGAGCGGATGGGCCAGGCCCTGCTGGATGACTTGGCAGGCGCCGGAGAAACCCGATGAAACGTATCTGCTCGATCTACAAGAGCCCCCGCAAGAACGAAATGTACCTCTACGTGCTCAAGGCCGACGGCCTGGAGCGGGTGCCCGAGGCGTTGCTGCCGTTCTTCGGCAAGCCCGTGCACGCCTTCGACCTGGTGTTGACCCCCGAGCGCACGCTGGCCCGCGAAGACATCGCCAAGGTGCTGGATAACCTCGAAAACCAGGGCTACCACCTGCAGATGCCACCGGCCGAAGACGAGTACATCGAGCACTTGCCGGAAGAGCTGCTGCGCCGCAACGACCCGGTCTGACCCAGCCCCGGTCCCCTCACATGCCCAGGTGGCCCGCATGGCGGGCCGCCTTCGTCGTCTGCCAAGGTTGTTACTTTGATGCGCGTTCTGATCGCTGAGCAGGATCATGCCACCTACGCCCGCCTGCTGGCCGAAGCGGCCCCGGACCTGGAAATCCTGACCAGCGGCGATTCCGCCGAGTTGGCCCTGCAGGCGCCGCAGTGCCCGATCTGGCTGGGCCAGCCGGACCTGCTGGCGAGCCTGCTGCGCCAGGGTTACACGCCGGCGTGGGTGCAATCGACCTGGGCGGGCATTACACCGTTGCTGGCCGAGGGATTGCCCCGTGAATACCGCCTGACCCGCGCGGTCGGTATCTTCGGCCAGGTGATGGCCGAGTACATGCTCACTTACATGCTGGGGCATGAGCGGGAAGTACTGTCGCGCCTGGTCAGCCAGGTCGAACGCCGTTGGGACGGGCGCCCCGGGCACTCGCTTGAGGGGCGCAAGGTGTTGATCGTCGGCACCGGTGATATCGGCCAGCGCGTGGCCGAGTTTCTCGCACCGTTTGGTGTGACCCTGTATGGCATCGCCAGCACCGCCCGCGAGCAGGCGCCGTTTGTTGAAGTGGCCGGTTTGGCTGACTTGCCGCGGATGGTCGGGCAGGTCGATTACGTGCTGAACCTGCTGCCGGATACGCCGGCCACCCATGACTTGTACGACGCCGCACTGTTCAAGTGCTTCCAGCCAAGCGCGCTGTTCATCAATGCCGGGCGCGGTGTGGCGGTTGTCGATGCCGATCTGGTCGAGGCTTTGAAAGAGGGGCATTTGGCGGGCGCGGTGATCGATGTGTGCCGGCAGGAGCCGCTGCCGCAGCGCCACCCGTTCTGGACGGCGTGGGGCTTGCTGCTCACCGGGCACAGCTCGGCGCCCACCTCGCCGGTGGCAATGGTGCGGTTGTTTGTCGAGAATGAGCGGGCATACCAGGCAGGGCAGGGGATGCGGGGTGAAGTGGATTTCACCAGGGGCTATTGATTGGTGGTGCCTTTGCCGGCCCCATCGCCGGCAAGCCGGCTCCCACAGGTACTGCGCAGGCCTCAACATCGGCGGGGTACTTGTGGGAGCCGGCTTGCCGGCGATGGGGCCAGCAAAGCTACAACAAGGCTTACAGGCTGAAATCACCCTCAGCCGCCAGTTCGCTCAGTGGCCGGCGCGGGCTTGGCACTTCACGGGCCTGCAGGCCTTCGTCCAGGCTCGCCTTGTCGCCCAGCTTGCCGATCGCCACCATGGCATGCAGCTCATAGCCTTCCGGTACCTTCAGCTCGCTGCGCGCCAGGTCCTTGTCGAACCCGGCCATGCCGTGGGTGTGCCAACCGCTGATGCTTGCCTGCAGGGCCAGATGGCCCCAGGCGGAACCGGTGTCGAAGGTGTGCCACAGGGCTGGCTTTTCTTCGCTGGCACCTGGGGCCGCGAAGGTGGTCTTGGAAATCACCAGCACCAGCGCTGATGCCTGCTGCGCCCAGCTGCGGTTGAACGGCACCAGCAGGCTCAGGTAACGCTCCCAGTTCGGCGTGTCACGCCGGGCATAAAGGAAGCGCCAGGGTTGCGAGTTGTAGGCCGACGGCGCCCAGCGGGCCGCTTCGAGGAAGCTCAACAGGGTTTCTTCGCTGATCGGCTCGGCCGTGAAAGCGCGGGGTGACCAGCGGTTGATGAACTGTTCGTTAATGGCGTAATCGGCGATGCGAGGGGTGGCGCTCATGGCTGCTCCTGCAAGTGGAGGGGAAAGACCGCACGCTACTGCGTCCGGTCAGGACTGACAAGCGGTCTGGCGTTGCCGAGGGCCAGGCTCTAGACTGGCGCCGCCGCGCGCCGCGGCCTCAAGATGACTGCAGGAAACCCGTGTGATGATCGCTGAAAGCGCGCCGTTCTGGCGGCGCAAGACCCTCGAACAACTCGACCCGCAAGAGTGGGAGTCGCTGTGTGACGGCTGTGGCCTGTGCTGCCTGCAGAAGCTCGAGGACGAGGACGACAACAGCGTCTATTACACGCGCATCGCCTGCAAGCTGCTGGACATGAACACCTGCCAGTGCAGCGACTACCCCAACCGGTTCGCCGAAGTACCCGATTGCATCCAGCTCACCCCAGGCAAGGCCGACCAGTTCAAATGGCTGCCGAGCACCTGTGGCTACCGCCTTGTCAGCGAGGGCAAGGACCTGCCGGCCTGGCACCACCTGGTCTGCGGTGACCGCCAGCAAGTGCATGAGCAGCGCATTTCCCAGTCGGGGCGTATGCTCAGGGAGCAGGACGTGGATGAAGACGACTGGGAAGACCACCTGATCTTTCGCGCCAGCTGAGCGGCACAGTCCGTCGCCTCTGGGAAACAAGGAGTTTCTGTATGCGTTGCCAGCTGTTGCTGCTCCTGGGCCTTGTCGCCTGTTCGTCGGCCTGGGCGAAAAAGGTCGACCTCGACTATCAGGTGCGCCTGTTGCCCGCCAACGGCCAGGCCGAAGTGCGCCTGACCCTGGCTGATGGCAGTGCCGTACGCAGCCTCGACTTCGACCTGGGCAAGGCTGGCGCCTACAGCGGTTTCCAGGCGGATGGCCAATGGCAGGCGCAGGGCGAGCGGGGCGTGTGGCGCCCGGCAGCGGGCAAGACTAGCCTCAGTTACCGGGTGAAGCTGGACCAGAAGCTGCGCAGCGGCGCCTATTCCTCGCGTATCACGCCCCATTGGGCCCTGTTCATGGGCGACCAGCTGGTGCCGCCGGCGCGCCTCGATCAGCAAGACGGCACCGAACTGGTGGCGCGCCTGTCGGTCGACTTGCCCGAGGGCTGGAAAAGCATCGAAACCTCCTGGCCGCGTATCGGCAAGGACAAATTCCGCATCGACAATGTTTCGCGCCTGTTCGACCGCCCGACCGGCTGGATGCTTGCAGGCGACCTCGGCAGCCGCCGTGCACGCCTGGGCGAAACCGATGTGACCGTAGCGGCTCCGGTAGGGCAGGGCATGCGCCGCATGGACAACCTGACCTTGCTGACCTTCGTCTGGCCGCACCTGCAGGCCGTGTTCCCGCGCAATCCGCCCAAGCTGCTGCTGGTCGGTGCCCGCGACGGCATGTGGCGTGGGGCGATGTCGGCGCGGGGCTCGCTTTACCTGCACAGCGGCCGGCCCATGGTCAGCGAGAGCGGCAGCAGCCCGCTGCTGCGCGAGCTGGTTCAGCTGTTTGCGCAGATCCGCGTGAGTGCCGACAGTGACTGGCTAGGCCAGAGCCTCACCGAGTATTACGCCAACGAACTGCTGCGCCGCGCCGGGGGCGTGAGCGACGACCGATACCAAGTGTGGCAGGCGCGGTTGCAGAAGCAGGGCGCCAAGGTCACTCAGCTGCGCGGCGAGCAGGTGGGGCCGGCACAAGTGGCGCGTGGGGTGCTGCTGCTGCAGGCGCTGGACAAGGAAATCCGCATCCACACCCAGGCCAAGCGATCGCTGGATGATGTGACGCAGGCGTTGATGCGCTTGCCGAAAGTGACTACCGATGAGTTCGTGCAGATCAGCGAGAGCGTGCTGGGGCGGCGGTCCGAGGTGTTGCAGAGCAAGGCATTTCAGAGCAAGGCATTGCGCTAGTTCTCTGCTGGCTGTACCGGCCCGCGAAGAGGCCGGTACAAACAACCCATCAACTACCGGTCAACGGATCTTTGCCCGTCACCGTCACCCCGCGCGTAGCCGCATCGGCACTGCGCTTGAGCGCCTGCAGCTCCCCCGCACTGCGCTCGATGTCCGAACGCAGACGGTGATATTCCTGGCGGTGTTGCTGAAACCAGGCCTTGGTAGAGCAATGCCCGCTGACGCCTCGTGCCACCGCAATACCGCCCACCACCATCTGCAGCAGCCCGATCAGGCCGCCATGGCGCAAGCCTTTGGTGAACATCAACGCTCCGCCGGCCAGTGATCCGACCCGTTCCAGGCCCTGAACATTATGTTCCTGTGATGCCGAAGTGGAATGAATATCGAGCATGGCAAGCCCTCCTTGTGAAGTGTAAGCAGCTGACCCATGTGCAGTGCCCACCGTTCAGTCGGCGTTGCCGGGCGGTGGGTTTGTCTTGTCTGGACAACTACCTGTCCGGTTTGGCAATGCAGCCTCGAGGGTGTTTAATCTCACCCCTGAACTCCGCTCAAGCCCTTTGAATATGGGGCTTCTGCAGATTCCACCGCTCATCGAAAATGCTGTAGACACATTGTCTAACAGTGCCATATAGTCGTTATACAAATAGTAGACACAGCGCCATGACAACAACAAAGGCCACCATGAAAGCCACCGTCCAACCCGTCAGTGCAGAGGTGCCGCAGGACCGCAAGGCCGTCCTCGCCGAAGCGCTGCGCCGCCGAATCCTCAGCATGGAACTGGCACCAGGCGCAGTGGTGGACGAACTGGCCCTGTGCGACGAGTTCGGCCTGTCGCGCCCCCCGGTTCGCGAGCTGCTGCGCCAGATCGCCGCCGAAGGCTACATCGAACTGGAAGCCAATCGCGCCCCTCGCGTCGCCGCGATGAACCACGCATCGCTGCACAGCTTCTACGTGGCCGCGCCGCTCATCTACGTCGCCACTACCCAGCTGGCCGCCAGCAATGCCAGCGAAGCCGAGATCGAAGCGCTCAAAGCCATCCAGGCGCTGTTCCGCCAGGCCATCGAAGAGCGTGATGTGGAAAACCGTGTGCTCTACAACGACGCCTTCCACCTGGAAATCGGCAAGATGGCGCACAACGATTACCTGATGCCAAGCCTGCGTCGCCTGCTGATCGACCATACCCGGCTGGGCAAGATTTTCTATCGCCACCCGACCACCGATGACATGCAGCGTGACCTCGAAGTCGCCTGCGAGCAGCACGACCAGATGATCCAGGCCATCGAACGCCGCGACCCGCAGGCCGCCGGGCAACTGGTGCGTGAACACTTCGAACTGTCGCGCCGGCGCATGGCCGAATACGCCGCGCCACAAGGGTTGGATGTGCCGATTCAGATATGAGTTTGAGGGGTTGCGCCACGGGCGCTGACCGCTAGTCAACAACACGACCCAGGTTAGTGACATGACAAGAATAAGTTCGTTACCTGCCGATGATGCCACCTGTGGCTGGTACCACCTGAGCCAACTCCGCAGGCCAAGGCCGGCCCACATTGGCCATAGCCACGCGCGCTGGGTGGTGGTGGGCGCTGGCTTCACCGGCCTGGCTGCGGCGCGCCAGTTGGCAACGAACTTCCCCGACGATGAGATCGTGCTGATCGAGGCCCAGGAGGTCGGTTTCGGCACCTCGGGGCGCAACGCCGGTTTCGCTATCGACCTGCCCCATGACATCGGCGCCGAGGACTACATCGGTGACATTGGTATCGCCAGGACCGTGCTCAAGCTCAATCTGGGTGGGCAGTCCTACCTCAAGGAGCTGATCGAACGCCATGGCATCGAGTGCCAGTTCCGCCACTGTGGCAAATACCAGGCGGCCATCGAGGATCGCGGCATTGCCGTGCTCGATGCCTACCGCCGTGGCCTGGACAAGCTCGGCCAGGCCTACGAGCTGATCGAAGGTCGCGACCTGCCGGACCACATCGGCACGCATTTCTACCGCAAGGGCCTGTTCACCCCCGGCACGGCGCTGCTGCAGCCCTCGGCACTGGTGAAAGGCCTGGCCCACAGCCTGCCGAGCAACGTCTCCCTGTACGAAAACACCCCCATCAACGATGTCGAGTATGGAGACAAGGTGGTGCTGCGCCATGCCAACGGGTCAATCACGGCCGACAAGCTGGTGCTCACCACCAACGCCTTCGGCATGAGCTTCGGCTTTCTCAAGGGCCGCATGCTGCCGGTGTTTACCTACGCCAGCATCACCCGCCCGCTGAGCGAAGACGAACAGGCGCACCTGGGTGGCAAACCCAACTGGGGCGTGATCCCGGCAGACCCGTTCGGCACTACCCTGCGCCGCACTGTCGATAACCGCCTGCTGATCCGCAACAGTTTCAGCTACAACCCCGATGGGCGCAGTAACCGCAAGTACCTGGAACGGTTCGTCCAACGCCACCGCGAATCATTCGCCCGGCGCTTTCCGATGTTGCCCGGCGTGAACTTCGAATATACCTGGGGCGGTGCATTGGCACTGTCGCGCAACCACATGGGTTTCTTCGGCAAGTTGGCACCGAATGTAGTAGGCGCATTGTGCTGCAACGGCCTCGGTGTTACCCGCGGTACGGTCACCGGCAAGTTGCTGGGCGACTGGTTGGCCGGTGACAAGAACGAACTCATCGAGTTTCTGCTCAATGCCCCGGGGCCTTGTGCGAACCCACCGCAGCCCTTGGTTTCCTTGGGTTTGAACGCCAACCTGAAGTGGGGGCAGATGCGCGCAGGAAGAGAAAGCTGATCCGTTACACAAGTTAGGCCATTGGACATTTGAAGTCGGTCGTTTTTGACCGATACGGGCTCGCTTTGCCCGAAATTGATGATCGAGACGCGCTGTCCGTTCACCCGGGGCTGAACAGGTTTTCAGTTTCGCGGGCGCGCTCGCCTTGAAAACGTGCATGTAAATGAAATGGTAGGAACAACAATGAAAAGTCCGAATATTTCGATTGAAGATGTACCGATCAACCGCTTTCACCAATTGCTGACGTTGCGCTCCGGCGGGGGCTCGTTCGTCGATGGTTATATCTTGAGCATCATCGGCGTGGCCATGGTGCAGATGTCCGCAGGCCTCAACCTGACCAGCTTCTGGCAGGGCATGATCGCCGCTTCGGCGTTGATCGGCATCTTCTTTGGTGGCTTCTTCGGCGGTTGGCTGACCGACCGCTTCGGCCGCAAGCGCGTGTTCTTTATCGGGCCGACCCTGTTCATCCTGTCCTCGGTTGCGCAATTCTGGGTGGAGTCGGCGCTGGCGCTGTTCCTGTTGCGCTTTGCCATCGGCATCGCGGTGGGCATCGAATACCCGGTGGCGACGTCGCTGCTGGTGGAGTTCCTGCCCAGGAAGAACCGCGGCCCACGCCTGGCCACCCTGACCGTGCTGTGGTTCGCCGGCGCAGCTACCGCCTATGTCATCGGCCAGGCCATCCTGCGTCACGGCGGTGACGATGCCTGGCGCCTGGTGCTGGCCAGCGCCGCAGTGATCGGCATGTTGCTGTTCGCCATTCGCCTGGGCACGCCCGAGTCGCCACGCTGGCTGATCAGCAAGGGCCGTTCGGCCGAAGCCGAGCAGGTGATCAAGGCCGTGTACGGCAACGACTTCTCGCTGCACAACCTGCCGGAGGAACCGAAGGCCCGCAAGCTGTCGTTTTTCAGCCTGCTGCACTCCGGCTACGGCAAGCGCATGTTGTTCGTCACCATGTTCTGGACGTGCTCGGTGATCCCGGTGTTCGCCGTCTATGCCTTCGCCCCCAAGGTCCTGGGCGCACTCAACCTCAAAGGTGACTGGGCGTCGATCGGGTCGGTGGCGATCACCTGCCTGTTCGTGGTCGGCTGCATCATCGGCACCCGCTTGCTGAACACCATCGGCCGGCGCACCACGCTGCTGCACAGCTTCTTCTGGTCGGGGCTGGCCCTGCTCGGCCTGGGGGTCTTCAGCCAAAGTAACGAGATGCTCATCCTGGTGCTGTTCGGTGCCTATGCGCTGTTCATCGGTGGTGCCCAGGTGCTGCAGCTGGTGTATCCCAACGAGTTGTTCCCCACTGAAATCCGTGCCGGCGCGGTGGGCGTGGGCACCTCCATGTCGCGGGTCGGTGCTGCGGTCGGCACCTGGCTGGTCCCCATCGCCCTCGACAGCTATGGCATCGGCGCAACCATGTATGCCGCCGCTGCCGTCACCTTCGTCGGCCTGGCCTTCTCCATCGCCCTGGCCCCGGAAACCCGTTCGCTGAACCTGCAACAGGCCGCCTCGCTGGGTTGAGCCCCTACAACCTGCCGCCGCGTCGAGCCGCGGTGGCTTTTACATGATTGATCAACGTACTGGAGAACCTACCGTGAAATTCGAAGGCATCTACACCCCGGCAATCACCCCGCTGGCTGCGGACGGCTCGATCGACAAGGCGGCGTTCGCTGAAGTCCTCGAATACCTGGTCGAGTCGAAAATCCATGGTGTCATCATCGGTGGCTCCACCGGCGAGTACTACGCCCACACCACCCAGGAGCGTATCGAGCTGGCCGCCCAGGCCAAGGACGTGCTCAACGGCCGCCTGCCACTGATCGTCGGCACCGGTGGCATCCGTACCGAAGACGCGGTGGCGTTCGCCAAGCACGCCAAGGAAATCCAGGCCGACGCGTTGCTGGTGGGCACTCCACCCTACGCCCTGCCAACCCAGCAAGAGATAGCCCAGCACGTCAAAGCCGTCGACGCCGCCGCTGGCCTGCCAATCATGCTCTACAACTACCCTGGCCGCATGAGCGTGAGCATGGGCGAGGCGTTCTTCGATGCCGTGGCAGATGTGAAGAATATCGTCGCCATCAAGGAAAGCTCCGGTGACATGGCCCAGTTGCATCGCCTGGCCATCCAGCGCCCGAACATCCAGCTGTCGTGCGGTTGGGACGACCAGGCCCTGGAGTTCTTCGCCTGGGGCGCACAAAGCTGGGTTTGCGCCGGCTCCAACTTCATCCCGCGTGAACACGTGGCCCTGTTTGAAGCCTGCGTGCTCGAAAAGGACTTCGATAAAGGCCGCCGCATCATGGGCGCCATGATGCCGCTGATGGACTTCCTCGAAGGTGGCAAGTTCGTCCAGTCGATCAAGTACGGCGTGGCGCTCAACGGCCTGAGCACCGGTGGCGTACGCAAGCCGCTGTCCGAGCTGGACGCTGCCGAGAAGCAGGCGCTGGAGCGCGTCGTCAGCGAACTGAAACGCAACATCGCACAGATCACGGGAGGTGCCTGAACATGGCTCAATTGCTGAGCAAGGAGCAATACGCGGCGATCGCCGCCGACCTGCAACTGCGCACCCAGGCGTTCATCGACGGTGAGTTTCGCGATGCCGTCTCGGGCCTCACCTTCGTCACCACCAACCCGGCCACCGGCAAGCAACTGGCTGAGGTCGCCGCGTGTGACGTGCAGGACGTGGACGTCGCCGTGGCGGCGGCCAAGCGCGTGTTCGAAGAAGGTTCGTGGTCCAGGCTGCAGCCGGGCGAGCGCAAGCACATTCTGTTGAAGTTCGCCCAATTGCTCGAAGACAACAGCCACGAACTGGCCGTGCTGGAAGCGCTGGACAGCGGCAAGCCAGTCAGCGAGTGCCAGAATGTCGACGTGCCGGAAACCATCCACACCCTCCGCTGGCATGCCGAGCTGATCGACAAGATCTACGACAACACGGCCCCCACTGGTAACGCTGCCGTGACCATGGTGGTGCGCGAAGCCATCGGCGTGGTCGGCCTGGTACTGCCGTGGAACTTCCCGCTGCTGATGCTGGCCTGGAAGATCGCCCCGTCGCTGGCCGCCGGTTGCTCGGTCGTGGTCAAACCGGCCAAGGAAACCACCCTCAGCGCGCTGCGCGTAGCCGAGCTTGCCCATCAGGCCGGTGTACCGGCAGGCGTGTTCAACCTGGTGCCAGGCGGTGGCCGTGAAGTGGGCGAAGCCATCGGCCGCCACATGGACATCCCGATGGTCAGTTTCACCGGCTCCACCGACACCGGCCGCCTGTTCCTGAAGTACGCCGCCGAGTCCAACCTCAAGCGCATCGTCCTGGAGCTGGGTGGCAAGAACCCGGCCGTGGTCATGAACGACTGCGAAGACCTCGATGAAGTGGCCCAGTTCGTCACCGCCGGTGCGTTCTGGAACATGGGGGAGAACTGCTCGGCCTCCTCGCGCCTGATCGTTCACAAGGACGTCAAGGACGAGCTGCTGGCCCTGATGGCCAAGCACCTGAAAGGCTGGAAGCTGGGCGACCCGCTGGACCCGGAAAACCGCCTGGGTGCGATGGTTAGCAAATCGCACTTCGAGAAGGTCAGGTCGTACCTGGAATACGCTGCCGAGCAGAAGCTCAAGGTGGTGCAGGGCGGCGAGACCGAGCAGGGCGTGTTCGTGCAACCGACCATCGTCGATGGCGTGGGCCGCGACAGCAAACTGTTCGTCGAGGAAATCTTCGGGCCGGTGCTGAGCGTGACCAGCTTCGAGACCATCGACGAGGCGATCGAGCTGGCCAACGACACCGTCTACGGCCTCGCCGCTTCGGCCTACACCGGCAGCCTGCGCCATGCCTTGCGCCTGTCGCGTGAAATCCGCGCGGGCGTGGTCACGGTCAACTGTTTCGGTGAAGGCGATGCCTCGACGCCGTTCGGTGGTTACAAAGAGTCCGGCTTTGGTGGGCGTGACAAGTCCATCTGGGCCCATGACCAGTACACGGAGCTGAAGACCATCTGGATCAACGCTTCGTGAACTGATTGCAGGACGGTGCTGTTCTGACGGAGCTCAGCACCCGGCCGCCTTTGTGGTGTCAGGGCTGGCCTCATCGCCGGCAAGCCGGCTCCCACAGGTATGGACTGCCCCCAAGAAGTTGGACACCAATCCAACCCTTGAGGGGCAGTCCAGATACCCCAAAGGCCTTTTGACCTTTGGGGATGCATGTGCGAGCCGGCTTGCCGGCGATCAGGCCGGTTCAGACACCCCAACGGCGGCTTTTCTGTTACTTGAACTTGGGCCCCGAACGGGTGTTCAAGCCCTTGGCCATGCGGTCATACAGCACCACATTGACCGTCGCCGCCAGGTTCATGCAGCCCTGGGTGGGGATGTAGATGGTCTCTTCGCACCACGCCCGCACGTCGGCGTCCAGGCTGCCGTCTTCGGGCCCAAAAATGTAGATGGCGCGGTCTGGATGGGTGTATTCGGGCAGCGGCCGGGCGCCGTCCACCAACTCCACGGCCACCGGCGTGCAACCCAGCGGGATGATGCGTTGCAGGTCGTCGATGCCGATCAGCGGGATGTCGTAGTGCACTCGTTTGGTGTCAGTGACGAAATCGCGCGCGCGTTCATAGCGCTTGCCGGTGTAGAACACCGAGTTGACGCCGTAGCAACCCGCTGCGCGCATCACCGAACCGACGTTCTCCGCAGACTTGGGGTTGAACAGGCCGATGCAGCTGTACCGTTTGTTTGCCACGTGCCGGGGCCCTTCGCAAAAAAAAGCGCGATTATACGGGCTTGCCGGCAGCAGCGGTGGCCGTATCGACGTTCAGTCTTTTTTCAGTAGGCCCGCCAGCCCGGCGAACGGGTTGTGGGTGGCCTTGGCGATGCTCGGGGTGCTGGTGGAGCCTTCGCTGAAGTACTGCTGGTCGGTGTAGCGCGAGTGCTCGTTGTCGTGGCAGTACAGGCACAGCAGCTCCCAATTGGAGCCGTCCTGCGGGTTGTTGTCATGGTTGTGGTCGCGGTGGTGCACGGTCAGCTCGCTCAGGCGCTTGCCGGCGAATTCACGGGCGCAGCGGCCGCACACGTGCGGGTACATTCTCAGGGCCTTGTCGCGGTAGCCCATCTCCTTGTCGCGCTTGGCGTCGGCGAGGATGCGGTCGAGGCGGGCGGTGGCGGCGGAAGTGGAAGCCGAACTCATGGTGTTTCCTTTGTTCTGATCAGGCAGATAACGGTTATGCCCATGAGTCTAGCGCGCCTGTGGGGCAGGCGGACAGGCGAAAACTTTCATAACGGCGTAGCCTGTAGGAATGTTCAGACAGGAGGTTGCTGATGTTGCATGCGATCCTCGCCGCGCTGTTGCTGGCCGGCCTGCCCGTGGCCCAGGCTGCCGGCACGCCGCCACGTATCAGCACGCCGGTGCCCGGGGCGCCTGGCACCGCGACGCCCACGCCGTACCCGCAGATCACCCCGAGCACCCCGCCCAAGGCCTATGACCGCCACCCCGGCGCACCGCTGCTGCCGCCGATGCCGGTGCCCGGCCCGCCGAAGGACCAGCCTTTGCCCGGCTTGCGCACCGAGCCTGCCAAGCCGGCGGCGGATGACGACTAAAGCGCCAGGCGCTGGCCGTCCTGCATGCGCAGGCGTTTCGACAGGGCCACGGCCAGCGCGCGGATGATCCGTGCGGCGATGCGTGGCGCTTCGTTGAGCATCTTTTCCAGGGAGTCCTTGCCCAAGGTCAGCAGTTGGCAGTCGCTGGCGGCGACGCAACTGGCCGAGCGGCGTTCGCCGTCGAGCACGGCCATTTCGCCAAAGGCGCGGCCGCTGCGCAGGGTGGCGATTTCCAGCTGATTGCCTGTGGCGTCGGTCTTGCGTACAGAAACCACGCCACGGTGCAGGATGCACATGAACGTACCGGCGTCGCCTTCGTTGAAGATGGTTTCGCCCTCAGCCATGGCGGCCAGGCTGAAATAGCCCGCGGCGGTCAGGCAGTCGCTGGGTTGCAGGGTATCGAACAGGCCGCAGTCCATGAGCATGTCGCGGATCTCGGCGCTGAGGTGGGTCTGGTCGGGCATGTGTTGTTCTTCGTGTTGTCCGGTATCTTGTGATCACCCAATCCCGTTGTAGCAGCGGCTTCAGCCGCGAAGCCAGCGGCTCGCTGGATGGCACCGGCTTTGCCGGTGTTCGCGGCTGAAGCCGCTCCTACGGGGGCAGAGGTGGTCCTTGCTAATGAAGCGCGACCACTAAGACAACAAAAAACGCGTTTTACACCACGGCCAGTTCACCAAATACGAACGCATATTCCAACGCCACATCCCGCAGCCCCTGATACCGCCCGCTCATGCCGCCATGGCCTGCACCCATCTCGGTCTTGAGCAGCAGCAGGTTGCCGTCGGTCTTGCACGTGCGCAGGCGCGCCACCCACTTGGCCGCTTCCCAGTACTGCACGCGGCTGTCGTTGTAGCCGGCGACCACCAGCATGGCCGGGTAGGCCTGGGCGCGGACGTTCTCGTACGGCGCGTAAGCTTTGATGCGCTCGTACACTTCTGGCTCTTCGGGGTTACCCCATTCGTCGTACTCGGTGACGGTCAGCGGCAGCTCGGGGTCGAGCATGGTGTTGAGCACATCGACGAACGGCACTTCGGCGATCGCGCAGCGAAACAGCTCGGGGCGCAGGTTGAGCACCGCACCCATCAGCAGGCCACCGGCGCTGCCGCCGCTGATGGCCAGGCGGTCGGAGGCCGTCACGCCCTGGGCGATCAGGTGCTCGGCGCAGGCGATGAAGTCGCTGAAGCTGTTGTGCTTGTGCTCTTGCTTGCCGGCGCGATACCAGGCTTCACCCAGCTCGCCGCCACCGCGCACATGGGCGATTGCAAAGCCGACGCCGCGTTGCAGCAGGCTCAGGCGGGCATGCGAGAACCACGGGTCGAGGCTTTCGCCATAGGCGCCGTAGCCGTAGAGGTACAGGGGCACGGTCTTGCCCAGGTCCTGCTTGCGGCGCACCAGGCTGATTGGCACCTGGGTGCCGTCTGCGGCAGTGGCCCACAGGCGCTCGCTCACAAAGTCGTCGGCATCGAACTCGCCCAGCACCGGGGTCTGTTTGAGCACCACCTGTGCGCCGGTGGCCAGGTCCAGCTGGCGTACCTGGGCTGGGCGGTTGAGCGCCTCGTAGCGCAGGCGCACGCGGGTGCTGGCGAACTCCAGGCTGTCCTGCACGTACAGGCTGTAGGCCGCATCCGGGAGTTCGACGCGGTAGGCCGGCAGACCTTGCGGGCGCACTTCGATGATCGGCAGGCCGCCTTCGCGCAGGCTCAGGGTCAGCGCGTCGGCATTCAGGCTGAGGCCCTCGAGCATGATGTCGTCGCGGTGCGGCACCAGCACCTGCCATTGCGCGCGGGTGGGCGCCTGGTCTGCAGGGGCGTGGAAAAGGGCGAAGTTGATGCCGTCCTGGTTGCTGCGGATGAACCAGCGCCACTGGCCATCGAGCTGACCGTGGTCGGGGAAGTATTCATGGCCTTCGACACGGGGCGCCAGGCATGAGAATGCGGCCTGTGGCGTTTCGGCATCGAGCACCCAGGCCTCGCTGGTGGTCTTGCTGTTGAGCAGGAGCACTAGCTGTTTTTCCGAGCTTGAGCGGTAGCAGTGCAGGAAGAAGCGGCCATCGTCTTCTTCGAAAACGGTCTGTGCGCCCTCGATGCCCAGGGTATGGCGGCGCAGGCGGCACGGCCGGTGGGTGTCGTCCAGCTCGGCAAAAAACAATGTCTGGCTGTCGTTGGCCCAGGTCAGGCTGCCGTCGCAATCGTCGAAGGGCAGGGCGGTGACACTGCCGTTGGCCAGGTCCTTGACGTACAGGGTGTAGACCTCGTCGCCACTGGTGTCGAGGCTGTAGGCCAGCAAGCAGTGGTCCGGGCTGACGTTGAACGCCCCCAGGGACAGAAAACCGCCGTTGGCCAGGGCATTGGGGTCGAGCAGCAGTTGTTCCTGGCTTTCGTCGACGGTGTTGGAGTCATCCGCCGGGCGTGGGCAGCGGTAGTGGCGCGGGTATTCGTCACCGGCGGTGGTGCGGGTGTAGTAGAGGTAAGGGCCCCAGGGCGAAGGCAGCGACAGGTCGGTTTCGAGGATGCGGGCTTTGATCTCTTCGAACAATTGCTCGCGCAGGGGCGCCTGGTCGGCCAGGCAGGCCTCCTGGTAGGCGTTCTCGGCCTGCAGGTACTCGAGCACTTCAGGGGTGTCGCGCTGTTGCAGCCAGGCGTAGGGGTCGGTGGCCTGGTCCGGGCGGGCAATGGGAGGCTGGAGCGCGTTGGGCATTGGGGATCTCTTGGCTAGGGGGCGCCTGCGCCCGGAAAAGTGTTTATCATAGGCAACTCTTTGCCTGGCTTGCACGATCACCATGACCGAGAACGACTATACCCTCGCCTGGGGCCTCTACGCCGTTGCTGCCCTGGGCTGCATCTGGGTGGGTTTCAAACTCACCGGCTGGATGTGGCGCTGGCTGCGTGAGCCGCTGCGGGTCATCCTCGCGGTCCTGCTATTGACCCCGACCGTGGTCGACCCGGGCAAGGATGCCATGGCCCCGGCCATTGCCATCACCGCCCTGGACGTTGCCTTCAAAGTCGGCAACAACGCCTGGCGCGCGGTCTCCGACTTTGCCATGTACGGCCTGATCGCCTTTGGCCTGTACCTGGCCTTCGTGCTGCTGCGCTGGCCGCTGGAAAAACGCGCCCGCGAGCGCCGCGCACAGGCTGAAGCGGCTGCCCAGCGCCAGGCCGCCGAAGACGAGGCGGTCGGCATGGGCGCCCCGCTGGCCGGCGAACGCCGCGACCGTTACCGCAACGACCCGCCGCCTGCCACACCCGCTGGCGGCCGGGTCGAGCCACGTCTGTAAGCCGGGAGACCGCCATGTGCGAATTGCTGGGCATGAGTGCCAACGTCCCCACTGATATCGTCTTCAGCTTCACCGGCCTGATGCAGCGCGGTGGGCGCACCGGCCCGCACCGTGATGGCTGGGGCATCGGCTTTTACGAAGGCCGCGGCCTGCGCCTGTTCCAGGACCCGGCCGCGAGCAGCGAGTCGGAAGTGGCCAACCTGGTGCAGCGTTACCCGATCAAGAGCGAAGTGGTGATCGGCCACATCCGCCAGGCCAACGTTGGCCGGGTGTGCCTGTCCAATACCCACCCGTTCGTCCGCGAAATGTGGGGCCGCAACTGGTGCTTCGCGCACAACGGGCAGTTGGGCGAGTTCAAGGGTGAAGCGACCTTCTATCGGCCGATCGGCGACACCGACAGCGAAGCCGCCTTCTGCGACCTGCTCAACCGCATCCGCGCGGCCTTCCCGGAGCCTGTGGAGGTGGAACAGCTGCTGCCGGTGCTGGTCGAAGCCTGTGCCGAGTACCGCGGCAAGGGCGTGTTCAATTGCCTGCTCAGCGACGGCGACTGGCTGTTCTGCTTCTGCTCGACCAAGCTGGTGCATATTACCCGTCGCGCGCCGTTTGGCGCTGCGCGGCTGAAGGATGTCGACCTTATCGTCGATTTTCACACCGAAACCACCCCCAACGACGTGGTCACGGTGATAGCCACCGAGGCCTTGACCGAGAACGAGACCTGGCGGCGCTACGAGCCCGGCCAGTGGGCCCTGTGGCGGCACGGAGAGTGCGTTTCGCAAGGCCAGAGCTAAGGACGCTGCATGTTCAGAAGTTACCTGCGGTTGCTGCTGTTCACCTTCGGCCTGCTGGCCGGTATCCAGGTGCCTGGGCTGGTCAAGGACTACAGCCAGCGGGTAGAGGCGCACCTGTTCGAATCGCGCCAGGCGCTCGATGGCTTCCAGCAGACGGCTGAACGGTTCTTCAATGGCGACCTGCAGGCACTGCTGCGGCACTACCGCAGCAGTGACGACCCGGTGTTCAACAGTGATGCCAACAGCATCGAGAGCCTGATGATCCGCAACCAGTTGCTGGAGGCCGAGTGGCAGGCGCTGCAGGGCTCCTGGGTGACCACGACCTGGCATGTGCTGGTGCAGCCCGACCCGCAGCTGCGCGAAGAGACGCTCAAGGGCTACAGCTACCAGATTCTGCTGGTGCCCGAAGCCATCGGCTGGGGCGTTGGCGCCGGGTTCGTGCTGGCGTTCGTGGTCGAGAGCCTGTTGCTGGGCATCGGCTGGGTGATTCTGGGCGGGCGGCGCAAGGCGGTTAAAGAGAGCTGGCGCTGAGCCTTGGGTGCCCTGTGCCGGCCTCTTCGCGGGGCAAGCCCGCTCCCACACAATGCCCGCTGAGTCACAGATCTGCGGTGAGTCTGTGGGAGCGGGCTTGGCCCGCGAAGAGGCCGGTGCTGATACCCACTCAGACCAACACAATCCGCTGCCCGCCGACATCCCGCGCATACCGCTCCAGCACCTGCCGACATACCCCGACCACCTCATCCACCAGCGCCACCCCGGTCTGCCAGGCCACCACCAGCTCCAGGCTCGGCGGTGGCTGCAGGCCCGTCAGCAGCACCAACTCCCCCCGGCTCAATTCGGCATCCACCAGCGCCGGTGGCAGGGCGCCGATGCCGAAGCCATCGCGCAGCAGGCGGGTGATCGCCGCCACCGAGTTCACACAGTTCAGCCGCGGTGCTTCGACGCCCGCGCCCTGTAGCAGGCTGAGCACTTCCTGGTGCGGCCGCGAGTTCTTCGAGAACGTGACGATACGCTCCCGGGCAAGTTCGGCCAGCGAATGGTAATCGCGGTGCTGGGCGGAACCGGCCGCCGCCACCCAGCCCATCGGGTAGCGCGCCAGGTCCTGGCTGCGGATTGATTGCTCGCGCAGCAAGTCGGTCTGCAGGATCACGTCGAGAAAGCCTTTTTGCAGCTGTTCGCGCAGGTTCAGTGCGGTATCGGCGACCAGTTCGATTTCCACCTGCGGGTAGCGCTCGCTCAGCTCGGCCACCAAGGCGCTCATCCAGGTATGGATCACCGTGTCCATCACGCCCAGGCGAATACGCCCGACCTTGGCGCGGTCGCTGTCCAGCGACTGCTTCATGGCCTTGGCGGTATCCAGCATGCGCTCGGCATATTCCAGTACCTTGCTGCCCTGCGGCGTCAGGCTAACACCGCGCGAGTCGCGCAACAGCAGCTTGACCCCAAGGTCGGCCTCCAGCGCGGCGATGCGGCTGGAAACCGAGGCCTGGGTGGTGAACAGTTTTTCGGCGGTGAGGCGAAAGCTCTTGAGCCGGGCCACCCAGACGAAGGTTTCGAGGAAACGAAGGTTCATGATCAGTTTTTCTTGTTCCAGACCGGCGGTTTTTCTCGTTGGACGCAGAGGGCGTGGGCTCTGAACATGGCGCACAGGCCGCGACGCCAGACGTCGCCCATAAAACAATACCAACAAGCCGAGGCAAGCATGAACCCAAGCGGCGTACAGCAACAGGTGCAATCCCCACCTTCGACCGGGCCATTCGCCTGGTACCGCGACATCGACGCCCAGCAACGGCGCACCTTCTGGAGCTGCAAGATTGGCTATGGCCTGGACGGCATGGACACCCAGATGCTCAGCTTCGTCATCCCTACGCTGATCATGCTCTGGGGGATCAGCACCACCGAGGCCGGGCTGATCCACACCAGCACCCTGATCGCCTCGGCGGTCGGCGGCTGGGTCGCCGGCATCCTCTCCGACCGCATCGGTCGGGTCCGCACCCTGCAGCTGACGGTGCTGTGGTTCGCCTTTTTCACCTTCCTTTGCGGCTTTGCGCAGAACTACGAACAGCTACTTATCGCCCGCACCTTGATGGGCTTCGGCTTTGGCGGCGAATGGACCGCTGGCGCGGTGCTGATCGGCGAAGTGATTCGCGCCCAGGACCGTGGCAAGGCGGTGGGCATGGTGCAATCGGGCTGGGCCCTTGGCTGGGGCCTGACGGCGATCCTGTATGCGCTGCTGTTCTCCTGGCTACCGGCGGAGCAGGCCTGGCGCGCGCTGTTCCTGCTGGGGCTGGTGCCGGCGATTTTCGTGATCTTCGTCCGCCGCCTGGTCAAGGACCCGGAGGTGTATCGTCAGGCCAAGGCCGTGGAAAAGGCCGAGGCACCGGCGCAGTTCTATGAAATCTTCGCCCCCGGCATGCTCTGGACCACCGTGCGGGCGTCCCTGCTGACCACCGGCGCGCTGGGCGGCTACTACGCCATCACCTCGTGGCTGCCGACCTTCCTCAAGACCGAGCGCGGCCTGAGCGTGCTGGGCACCGGCGGCTACCTGGCGATGGTCATCGTCGGCTCTTACGTGGGCTATGTGGTCAGCGCGTACTTGTCCGACATTCTGGGGCGCAAGAAGAACTTTATCCTGTTCGCCGTGGGCTCTTTCATCATCGTGCTGCTGTACACGCAGCTGCCGGTCAGCGATGGCGTGATGCTGTGGTTGGGCTTCCCGCTGGGCTTCTTCGCCTCGGGCATCTTCAGCGGCATGGGGGCGTTTCTCACCGAACTGTTCCCTACCCGTATCCGTGGGTCGGGGCAGGGCTTCTGCTACAACATCGGCAAGGTCTTCGCGGCGATGTTCCCGTTGCTGATCGGCCTGCTCGGTCAGACCATACCGCTGGGCCTGAGCATCGGTGGCTTTGCCGCCGTGTCCTATGGCGTGGTAATCGTGGCAGCGCTGAGCCTGCCGGAAACTCGCGGCAAACACCTGCAGGCGCGCTAAGGTAGGCAAATGAACATCGACACGGGAGCACGCCAGGTGAAACGCCTGCTACTCAATTGCGACATGGGCGAAAGTTTCGGCAGCTGGCGCATGGGCCTGGATGCCGAGGTGATGCCGTACATCGACTGCGCCAACATCGCCTGCGGCTACCATGCCGGCGACCCTTCCACCATGCGCCGCACGGTGGCCCTGGCGCTGCAGCATGGGGTGACCATCGGCGCCCACCCGGCGTACCCGGACCTGGTCGGTTTCGGCCGCCGTTCCATGGCCTGCAGCAGCGATGAAATCCGCGACCTGCTGCATTACCAGATCGGCGCCCTGGACGGCATCTGCAAGGTGCTTGGCGGCCGCGTGGCATACGTCAAACCCCATGGCGCGCTGTACAACGACATGATGGCCGACCCGCTCAAGCTGCGCGCCGTGCTCGAAGCCGTGGCCGCGTACGGCAGCAACCTGCCGCTGATGCTCATGGCCACCGCCGACGACAGCGCAGCCCAGGCCCTGGGCGATGAGATCGGCGTGCCGCTGTGGTTCGAGGCCTTCGCCGACCGCGCGTACACCGCCAGCGGCCACCTGCTGTCGCGGCGCCTGCCCGGCGCGGTGCACCACGACCCGGCACTGGTGGTTGAGCAGGCCCTGCGCCTGGCCCGGGGTGAAGCCCTGGTTGCAAACGATGGCAGCGCGCTGCGCCTGCACGCCAGTACCCTGTGCGTGCACGGTGACAACGACAGTTCGGTGGCAGCGGTACGGCAGATTCGCCAGGCACTCGATGCGCTGGAGCACGCATGAAATTGCGTATTGAAGTGGTCGCCATCGACAGCCTGATGGTGCGCCTGTTCGACGCCATCGACGAGGCCAACATGCCGTGGATGCTCGCGGCCAGCCAGCGGTTGAGCGCTGCGTTCGGCAAGCAACTGGTGGACCTGGTGCCGTCCTACACCACGCTGATGGTGCAGTTCGCAATGCCGCCAGGGCAGGCGAGGGCGCTGATCAGCCAGGCGCTGGAAGGGTTGCAGCCCGACACCGGCAGCGGTGGCCGTTTACATGAGATCCCGGTTTGGTACGACGCCAGCGTCGGCCCCGAACTGCCAGTGCTGGCTGCCCGCAGCGGCCTGGGCGAGCAGGAAGTGGTCCGCCTGCACAGCGGGCGCGAATACCCGGTGTTCGCCCTCGGTTTTGCCCCAGGCTTCGGCTTCATGGGGCTGGTGGACGAGCGCTTGGCAGCGCCGCGCCTGAGCACTCCACGCAAGCGCGTGGCGGCCGGCAGCGTGGGTATTGCCGAACGCCAGACAGCGGCCTATCCCGCAGTATCGCCGGGCGGCTGGAATTTGATCGGGCGTACACCGGTGCGCCTGTTCGACCGCGAACGTGAAGGTTACAGCCTGCTGCAACCGGGCGACCGGGTGCGCTTCGTGGCGGTGTCCCACGCCGAGTTCAGGGCGCTGGGAGGGGATGACAGCCCGCTGGAGGCACTGGCATGACGCAGTTGAGGATCGAAGCCAGCACCGCCTTGTGCCAGCTGCAGGACGCTGGCCGCTTTGGCGTGCGCCACTTGGGCGTGACCCAGGGTGGGGCGCTGGATTGGGTGGCAATGAACTGGGCCAACTGGCTACTGGGCAACCCGCTGGGTGCGCCGGTGGTGGAAGTGGCGCTGGGCGGCTTTACGGTAGTGGCCGAGCAGGACTGCGTGCTGGCCCTGGCCGGCGCCGACCTGGATGCGCGGGTGGATGACCAGCCGCAGCTTGCGTGGCGCAGTTTTACCTTGGCCAAGGGCCAGCGGCTTTCCTTGAAACAGCCCAAGCACGGCGTGCGCGCTTACATTGCAGCGCCGGGCGGCTTCCAGGGCGGGGCTGTGCTCGGCAGCTGCGCTACCGTGACGCGTGAAGGGCTGGGTGGCCTTGATGGCCATGGCGTGGCCCTTGGCAAAGGGCAGCCGTTGGCGTTTGCCGCCACGTTACCGGCCCTGCGTGAGGTGCCGGAGGCTCTGCGACCCAGTTATCCGCACAAGCCTGTGCTCGACTTGGTGATGGGCGCGCAGATCGGTGATTTCAGTGGCATGAGCCTGTTCGAGGCCTTCAACAGCGACTGGACGCTGGACAGCCGTGCCGACCGCATGGGCATCCGTTTGCTCGGGCCACAGTTGGTCTATCAGGGCGCGCCGATGATCTCCGAAGGGATTGCGCTGGGGGCGGTGCAGGTGCCGCCGGACGGGCAGCCGATCGTATTGCTCAATGACCGCCAGACCATTGGTGGGTACCCGCGGCTGGGGGCGTTGACGCCGTTGGCGTTGGCGCAGCTGGCGCAGTGCATGCCGGGAGAGGCGGTCCGGTTCAGGGCGGTGGTGCAGGAAGAGGCTTGGCGGCAGCAGCAGGCTTATCTGAACCGTTGGCGTTGAAACTGCCGGCCTCTTCGGGGGGAAAGCCCGCTTCCACAGGTTTTTACTGCAATTGAACCTGTGGGAGCGGGCTTGCCCCGCGAAGAGGCCGGTGCAAGCGATATCACTTGGACAGGTAACGCATCCCATCCTCCAACCCCTGCAAGGTCAGCGGGTACATCTTGTCCTCGATCAAGTCCCGGACTAGATGGGTCGACGCCGTGTAATCCCAGGCCTGCTTCGGATACGGGTTGATCCAGATGACCTTCTTGAATTTTTCCATGAAGCGCTGAATCCACACGTAACCCGCTTCTTCGTTCCAGTGCTCCACGCTGCCACCCGGCTGGGTGATCTCGTAGGGCGCCATGGCCGCGTCACCGACGAACACCACCTTGTAGTCATCGCCATACTTGTGCAGCAGGTCGAAGGTGGAGAACCGCTCCGAGGTACGCCGCAGGTTGTTTTTCCACACCGACTCATACACGCAGTTGTGGAAGTAGTAGTACTCCAGGTGCTTGAACTCGGTCTTGCAGGCCGAGAACAGCTCTTCGCAGACTTTGACGTGGGCATCCATCGAGCCGCCGATGTCGAACAGCAACAGCAGCTTCACGGTGTTGCGCCGTTCCGGGCGCATCTGGATGTTGAGCAACCCGGCATCGCGTGCGGTGTGGTCGATGGTGCCGTCGATGTCCAGCTCTTCCGCGGCGCCTTCACGGGCGAACTTGCGCAGCCGGCGCAGGGCCAGTTTGATGTTGCGGGTGCCCAGTTCGACCTGGTCGTCGAGGTTCTTGTACTCGCGCTGGTCCCAGACTTTTACCGCCTTGCCCTGGCGCTTGCCGGCCTCGCCGACGCGAATGCCTTCAGGGTTGAAGCCGCCCGAGCCGAACGGGCTGGTGCCACCGGTGCCGATCCACTTGTTGCCGCCGGCGTGGCGCTCCTTCTGCTCTTCGAGGCGTTTCTTGAATTCCTCGATGAGTTTGTCCAGGCCGCCCAGCGACTGGATCTGCGCCCGCTCTTCATCGGTGAGCGAGCGCTCGAATTCCTTGCGCAGCCAGTCTTCGGGGATCAGTGCTTCCAGGTGCCGGTCGAGGTTCTCCAGGCCCTTGAAGTAAGCCGAAAATGCCCGGTCGAACTTGTCGAAATGGCGCTCGTCCTTCACCAGGATGGCGCGGGCCAGGTAGTAGAACTCGTCCATGTCGGCGAACACCACCCGCTGTTGCAGGGCATTGAGCAGGTCGAGCAGTTCGCGAACCGACACCGGCACCTTGGCCGCGCGCATTTCGTTGAACAGGTTGAGCAGCATGGCCGGCTCCTGTCAGCGGTTGCCGCGCCGGCTCATGAAGGCCAGGCGTTCGAGCAGCTGAACGTCCTGTTCGTTCTTCACCAGGGCGCCGGCCAGTGGCGGGATGGCCTTGGTCGGGTCGCGCTCGCGCAGCACCGCTTCGCCGATGTTGTCGGCCATCAGCAGCTTGAGCCAGTCGACCAGCTCGGAGGTGGAAGGCTTTTTCTTCAGGCCCGGCACCTTGCGCACGTCGAAGAACACGTCCAGCGCCTCGCTGACCAGCGACTGCTTGATGTTCGGGTAGTGCACATCGACGATCTGCTGCAGGGTGTCGCGGTCGGGGAAGGCGATGTAATGGAAGAAGCAGCGGCGCAGGAAGGCGTCGGGCAGCTCCTTTTCGTTGTTCGAGGTGATGATGATGATCGGGCGTTGCTTGGCCTTGATGGTCTCGTCGATTTCGTAGACGTAGAACTCCATCTTGTCGAGTTCCTGCAACAGGTCGTTGGGGAACTCGATGTCGGCCTTGTCGATCTCGTCGATCAGCAGGATGACCCGCTCTTCGGCCTCGAAGGCTTCCCAGAGCTTGCCCTTCTTCAGGTAGTTGCGCACGTCGTGGACTTTTTCGGTACCCAACTGCGAATCGCGCAGGCGGCTGACCGCGTCGTACTCGTACAGCCCTTGGTGGGCCTTGGTGGTGGACTTGATGTGCCAGGTGATCAGCCGCGCGCCGAAGGAGGCGGCGAGCTGCTCGGCCAGCATGGTCTTGCCGGTGCCAGGCTCGCCCTTGACCAGCAGCGGGCGTTCGAGGGTGATGGCCGCGTTGACCGCCAGTTTCAGGTCGTCTGTGGCGACGTAGTCGCGGGTGCCTTCGAACTTCATCGGGAATGTCCTCTGCGGGGTGCCTGTTGCGGCCCTATCGCCGGCAAGCCGGCCCCACAGGTACCCCATCGCCCTTGAGCTCAGTGAGGCATCTGTGGGAGCCGGCTTGCCGGCGATAGGGCCAGTACAGGCAACACATGTTTATCGTTTGTCAGCGACTATACCCCGGCCTCGAACGCGTGCAAACGCAGACCGGGTATTCAGTCCCTGAATGGCCCGTCACGCACGCTCAGTCGGAATCAGGCTTGGGCTGCTCATACCGTGCATTGAATGCCTGGATAAACCCGTTGCGCAAAATCTGCAAAAACGCCTCGATGGCGCTGATGTCCTGCTGATGCACGCTGCCGCTCAGCTCCACGCGGGTCGCGAACTGGTTTTTCGGCTGGTTCTTCAGCACCGTCTCGCTGGCCCCGACCAAGGCCTCCCACACCGAGCGGAAGAAGCCCTTGTTCTTGTTCTCGACGTCCTGCTGCCAATTGAACACGTCGACGTCGCGCAGCAACGGCTTGATGTAGCCATTGAGCCGGCCTTTTTCCGCTTGCGCCTCGATCACCACATCGCCGTGGCCGGCGTTGAAGTCGAACTTGCCGTAGGCACTGGCGAAGTCGTTGAGCCGGCGCAGTTCGATGCCGGTGGCCCGCAGGCGGAACTCGAAGTCGTCGAAATCGCTGAATGGGTCGAACGTGGCGCGGCTTTCGACCTTGGCATCGCCCAGCAGCAGTGCCTTGGCGTCGAAGCTGGCGTCGCGCCGGCCTTTTTCATCGCGCACGTTGGTCAGGTTGCGGATATTGGCGTCGAGCTGGGTAGCCTTGAGGTCAACCGGCGGTTTGGAATTGAAGTTGTGAAAGGTCAGCGTGCCGTCATCGATGCGCACATCGTTGAGGGTGATCGGCAACAGTTTTTCCAGCTGCTGGCGCCAGTCGGTACCGCGGCCGGTCTGCGAGGCCTGTTTGCTGCCACCGTCGACGAAGTTCAGCACCGGGCGCAAGAAAGTGACTTCGGCCACGACGGCCTGGTCGTACCACAGCGAATGCCAGCTCACCGACAGGTCGATCAGCGGCGCGTCT
This sequence comes from Pseudomonas sp. NPDC012596, assembly GCF_042902325.1. NCBI lineage: Bacteria > Pseudomonadati > Pseudomonadota > Gammaproteobacteria > Pseudomonadales > Pseudomonadaceae > Pseudomonas > Pseudomonas sp. NPDC012596. The sequence continues at coordinate 166,340 of NZ_JBIBEB010000011.1, forward strand.
AGCAGGGGTACAGGCACCTTGCCGCTAGTCTTGACGATTTTCAGGCCATTGATCTGGTAAGCGCCGCGCCACCAGGCGAGGTCCACATCGACGACCTGGCCACGGTACTCGCCCATGTCCGCCAGCTTGTCGTTGAGGTAATTGCGCACCAGGTAGGGCAGCGCCAGGTGCAGGGCCACCAGCAGCACGACCAGGCTGGCCAGGCCGATCAGCGGCCAGCGATAACGGGCTTTCATCGCGGCGTTCTCCAGGGTGGGTTGTGCGGTTGACCGCAGCGCTGCCGGGCGAGTTCGAACGGGCTTTACGGGCCACCGGGGCGGGCTTACCCTTTAAGTCTTTCCCTGCTATTTCATGCCAAGGACCCTGCCATGAGCCGTATCTACGCAGACAACGCCCATTCCATCGGCAACACGCCGCTGGTGCAGATCAACCGTATCGCCCCGCGCGGTGTGACCATCCTGGCCAAGATCGAAGGGCGCAACCCGGGCTACTCGGTCAAGTGCCGTATCGGTGCGAACATGGTCTGGGACGCCGAAAGCAGCGGCAAGCTCAAACCCGGCATGACCATCGTCGAGCCGACTTCGGGCAACACCGGTATCGGCCTGGCATTCGTTGCCGCCGCACGTGGCTACAAGCTGGTGCTGACCATGCCGGCGTCGATGAGCCTGGAGCGGCGCAAGGTGCTCAAGGCCCTGGGTGCCGAACTGGTGCTCACCGAGCCTGCCAAAGGCATGAAAGGCGCGATCGAAAAGGCCAACGAGATCGTTGCCTCGGACCCGGCGCAGTACTTTTTGCCTGGCCAGTTCGACAACCCGGCCAACCCGGCCATCCATGAAAAGACCACAGGCCCGGAAATCTGGAACGACACCGACGGCGCTGTCGACGTGCTGGTGGCCGGCGTCGGTACTGGCGGCACCATTACCGGTGTGTCGCGCTATATCAAGCACACCCAGGGCAAGTCGATCCTGTCAGTGGCGGTGGAGCCGGTGGCCTCGCCGCTGATCAGCCAGACCCTGGCCGGCGAAGAGCTCAAGCCCAGCCCGCACAAGATTCAGGGCATCGGCGCCGGTTTCGTGCCGAAAAACCTCGACCTGTCGATTGTCGACCAGGTCGAGACCGTGACTGACGAAGAATCCAAGGCCATGGCCATCCGCCTGATGCAGGAGGAGGGCATTCTTTGCGGTATTTCCTGTGGCGCGGCCATGGCGGCAGCCGTGCGCCTGGCGGAAAAACCGGAAATGCAGGGGAAGACCATCGTCGTAATCCTGCCCGACTCTGGCGAGCGCTACCTGTCGAGCATGCTGTTCAGCGACCTGTTCAGCGAGCAGGAAAACCAGCAGTAATCAGCCCTGCCGCTGACCCGGGGCAACGTTCGGCGGCGTGGTTTATTGCAAAATCTTCATGAGTGAGATCCCGCCCGGGTTGTTTTTACCCGGGCGGGAAGGGTTTATGATGGCCGGATGATTTTTCTGGAGGCAGGCAGCGCTGGCCTACTTCCATTCCAAGGAGTGTTGCATGACCTTTTCCTTTGTCGCCAAGGCCGGTGTCCTGCTGGTGTTTTTCGGCAGCGTGCTCTACGTGCACCTGCGCGGCAAGGCGCGCCTGCCGGTACTGCGCCAGTTCGTCAACCATTCGGCGCTGTTCGCCCCCTATAACAGCCTGATGTACCTGTTCTCCGGTGTGCCGTCAAAGCCCTACCTGGACCGCCAGCGCTTCCCCGAGCTGGACGTGCTCAAGGACAACTGGCAGGTGATCCGCGAAGAGGCCATGCGCCTGTTCGACGAGGGTTACATCCGCGCCGCGGAGAAAGACAACGACGCAGGTTTTGGTTCGTTCTTCAAGAAGGGCTGGAAGCGTTTTTACCTGAAGTGGTACGACAAACCGCTGCCGTCTGCCGAAACGCTGTGCCCGAAGACCGTCGAGCTGGTCAGCAGTATCCCCAACGTCAAAGGCGCGATGTTCGCCCTGCTGCCCGGTGGCAGCCACCTCAACCCACACCGCGACCCGTTTGCCGGGTCCTTGCGTTACCACCTGGGCCTGTCGACGCCGAACTCCGACGACTGCCGCATCTACGTCGACGGCCAGGTCTACGCCTGGCGTGATGGCGAAGACGTGATGTTCGACGAAACCTATGTGCACTGGGTGAAGAACGAAACCGACGTCACCCGGGTGATCCTGTTCTGCGACATCGAACGCCCGCTGAGCAGCCCGCTGATGACCCGCATCAACCGCAAGGTCAGTGCCTTCCTCGGCCGCGCCACCGCGCCGCAGAACACCGACGACGAGCGCGTGGGCGGGATCAACCAGGCGTATGCCTGGAGCAAGCGCTTCAGCAACAAGATCAGCACCCGCGTGAAGCAGTTCAAACGCGCCAACCCCAAGGCCTACCGCATCCTGCGGCCGGTGCTGGCGGTGGTGGTTGCCTACCTGCTGTATCACTGGTTGTTCTGATCTTTGCCCGACAGGGCCTCTTCGCGGGGCAAGCCCGCTCCCACAGGCCTACCACATGCCCTGTGAGAGCGGGCTTGTCCCGCGAAGAATCCCCCGCTATAGTCCAGTGCATTCATTTCCCCGAAGACCCTGTTCATGCCAGCCACCCCTTCCACCACAAGCTTTGCTATCGCGCCAGTCGCGGGCACGGTCGTGCGTGGCAGCCAGCAGCCGGCCATGATCAGTCATTACCCACCACCTGTCAGTGGCGTCGTAGGCGGCGTAGCTCCGCCTCCTTGCGTGGTCGTGCTGGGCTGATCGGCTTCTGGCCGCATCCCTTTACACGCGCAACCTACTGAACACGGTCGGCTACTTCCCCTGCTGAAGTTCACGCCCACCGTTCGGCTTCTTTGCCCGAATACAGGTGCAACCATGTCTGTCTTTTCCAAAGCTAGCGTGGCCTCTGCGGCCACTACCAGCCTGTTCGTCCTGCTGTGGAGCAGTGGCGCCATCGTTTCCAAACTCGGCCTGGCCCATGCCAGCCCGTTCGCCTTCCTGCTGTTGCGCTCGGCGCTGGCCCTGGCCGGGTTGTTGTTGATCGGCCCGTTGCTGGGCCTGCGCTGGCCGCGTACCGGGGCGGCGATGTTGCGGGCCCTGGGCACCGGCTGCGTGCTGCTTGGTGCCTACCAGATCTTCTACCTGCTGGCGCTCAATACTCATGTCACCCCTGGGGTGATGGCCACGGTAATGGGTGTGCAACCGATTCTCACCGTCGTGCTGATGGAGCGCCAGCGCTCGTGGAGCCGGCTGTTTGGCCTGGGCCTTGGGCTTGGCGGGCTGGTGATGGTGGTCTATCAGGGCATCAACCTCGGCGGCGTGTCGCTGGCCGGGATGCTGTTTGCCTTGCTGGCGCTGGCCAGCATGACCTTCGGCTCGATCCTGCAGAAGCGCATCACCGACAACCCCATGGGCACCCTGCCGCTGCAATACCTGGCGGGGTTTGCCATGTGTGCGGTGTTCGCGCCGTTGCAGCCGCTGCACGTTGAGTGGGCCAGCAGTTTCATCGGTGCGCTGCTGTGGATGGGGTTGGTGGTTTCGCTGCTGGCGACCTTGCTGCTGTACCGGCTGATCGCCAAGGGCAACCTGGTCAATGTCACCAGCTTGTTCTACCTGGTGCCCGCGGTTACTGCGGTGATGGATTTCTTGATTTTCGGCAACCGCCTGGCACCGCTCAGCCTGCTGGGCATGGGGCTCATCGTGGTGGGTTTGCTGTTCGTGTTCCGCAAGCCGGCGGCGCGGTTGGCCGAAGCGTAGGGCGTTAGCGGAATTCTTCGGGGACGGCGTGGCGCAGTACGCCTTCCTCGAAGTCCAGGGTGCCGGCTTCGCGCTGGGTCAGCAGGTAGTAGAGCAGGGTGTCGAGTGTACGTGCAGGCGGGACTTCGACGGCCAGCATCCTGACGGCTTTTTCGACTTCGCTGGGGCAGCCGAAATCTTCGAGCGCAGCGCGCACCTGTTCCAGATCGCCTGCGGCTTTCACAAGAACACGAAACACCGAAGCGCCACCGCTTTGCTGCAGGGTTTCGAACCAGCATTGCTCGCCGTCTTCACGGATGCTGATGCTATCGCCCGGTGCGATGCCGTAGGCATAGAAGGGGATGCTTTCGACTTGGTAGCCAGCTGCGGTGGGCTTTGCCCAGAGGCCTTCGACCGACGCGGGAGGGTAGCCTTGGGCATCCTGCTCCAGGCGCCAGAGCACGATCTTGTAGGCTGGGGTTTGCTCGGGGGGCATGGGGCGTTACGCGTCGGGAGGGCTGCCTATCGTAATGCGGTTTGGTTGTGTTGTCTGTACCGGCCTCTTCGCCGGCGAGCCGGCTCCCACAGGTAGTGCACAGTTCTCGAGAATGGTGATGTATCTGTGGGAGTCGGCTTGCCGGCGATGAGGCCGGGATAGACAGAATCATAATTTCAGAAGTAATAGCCGATGTTGATATTGGTCCGGTAATACCAGTCGTTACTGCCCACCGAACCGGTGCTGGTCCACCCCGTACCATTTTCTGCCCCACCAAATGGGTTGGCATTGCGCGCCCAGGTCAGGTCGACCCAGGCCATGATTGGCATGGCCAGAAACTGCGCGCCGACGGTGAACATCTGCGAATCGTCCCAGCCGTGCTCATCTTTCATCATGCGGCTGTAGTCGGTATAGAGCTTGATCTTCTTAAGCTGCCCAAGCTTCGGGGTGAATACGTCGTAGCCAACGTTGACTGCGGCGATGGTCGCTTTGGCGGCGATCAGGTAGGCCGGGGTCAGGCCGTTGCCGCCCATCAGCACCGCGTCGTCGCTGACGCCCGCCGGGTTTTTCGGGTCGTATTCATAGCGGATTGCCTGGCCGGTCACGGTCCAAAGGCCGGTGTTGAACAGCGCGTGCACGCCGCCCGCCCAGTAGTCGCCGTCATCATGGGTAGTGGCGTTGTACAGCTGGGCAGCGGCCAGTGAAGCGCCCAGCTCGGTCTTCCAGCCATCGCCATTGAATGTACGGGCGACGCGGGCGTTGAGCTGGTTGCGCTTTTCGTTGTCCTGGCGCGACTGGGTGAACGGCACGGCGTTGTCGTCAAGATCGGCATACCGCCCGACCTCCGGCGAATAGCGCAGGCTCGACGGCAGCATGCGCGGGAAGTAGCCCAGTTGCAGGTCCCACTGAGCGTCTTTGTAGCTGTACTTCAACCCGGTGCCGGCGCTGACGCCATAGCCCATGAAGAACGGGATGTGATAACTCCAGCCGAACTGCGGGTAGGGCTCCAGGCCGAACGGTTTGAACGGTGCGCCCAGTTGCAGATTGGCTTGCGGGCTGAAGCGGTAGCCGATGTAGCCGCGGTCGATGGAGCGCTTGCCGTCGTCCTGGAACCAGTAACCGACATCGCTGAACAGCTGGCGATGGCTGGCCTGCACGTCCAGGCGGAAGGTGTCGAAGAGGAAGCGGCCGTTGTTCTCGGTGGTGTCCCAGTGTTCGTCGCGGTAGTTGATGCGCAAGGCGCCGCCGATGTCGAGGCTGCTCTGGCCGTCGTCGCTGCGCCAGGCGATGTGCGGGAAGGGCTTTTGCGCGGTGGGAGGCTGGTCCGGGGCGGCGGGGCCGGGTTCGGAGGCGAAGCTTGAGCATGCGGTGACCAGCAGACCGAGGGTGATCAGGTACCTGTTCATGTTGTGCCCTGCAAGGTTGGGAGGTTTTCTGCAGGCAAAGGGGGAGCGTCGCCCCCTGGACTGCGGGTTTTTTATGGATTTGTTTGTACGGCTTGAGTCGTTGGGTGAGGCGGAGATCGAGCGCCGCGCGGGCGGCGCTCGATCTCATGGGCGCCAGATAAACATCGACATGCCCATCACAGATCCAGCACCAACCGCCGGCTCTTGCACCCGGAAACACACACCATCATCGATTTATTCGCCGCCCGCTCTGCCTTGGTCAGCACCCCGTCGCGGTGGTCCACATCGCCCTCCAGCACGCGGGTTTCGCACGAGCCACAGACCCCCTCGCGGCAGCTGTATTCGACATCGCAGCCAGCTTCGAGCAGCACATCCAGCAGGTTCAACCCAGGCTCGACGCTGACCGTCTTGCCCGACTTGCTCAGCTCGACGCTGTAGCTGTCCTGCGCGTCCTCTGCGGCTGCCACTTCGGCGGCGGTGAACCGTTCGATATGCGCATGCGGGTACCCGAGCCGTTCGCAGGTCTGCTCGAAGGCATCGAGCATCGGCGTCGGCCCGCAGCAGTAGAAGTGCGTGTCCCCAGGGCGCCCGGCCAGGTAACTGGCAAGGTCCGGCAGGCCGCCTTTCTCGTCGTTGAAGTGGTACAGCACCTTCGCCCCCAGCCCACTGATCTCGTCAACCAATGCCGCCTCGGCGCGCGAGCGGGCGCAGTAGATGAGTTCAGCCGAGCGCCCGAGCGCCAGCAGCTGGCGGAACATGCAATAAATCGGCGTGATGCCGATGCCGCCAGCCACCAGCACGCTGTGGCTGGCGCGGGTGTCGAGGGCGAAGTTGTTGCGTGGCTGGGAGATCTGCAACTGTGTGCCCACCCGCAGTTGCTCGTGAACGTAGCGCGAGCCGCCGCGGCTGGCGCGGTCGCGCAGGATGCCGACCACATAACGGCCCTGGTCGCTCGGGGCGTTCAGCAACGAATAGCTGCGTACCAGGCCGTTGGGCAGGTGCAGGTCGATGTGCGAACCGGCTTCGAACGGCGTGAACACGGTATCGCCCCACGGGCGCAGCTCGACGCTGATGATGCCTTCGGCTTCATGGCGCAGGGTGTGCACCAGTGCGCTTAGGGTGCAAGAGTTGGACATCGGTCACCTCAGGCTCAGGCCAGTTGCTGGGTTTCGATAAGGGCCAGCTGTTCCTTGGCCTTGCCCTTCAGGTAACGGCGCAGGCGCACCACGCCCAGGTCGTGCTGGTAAAGGTTTTCGCGCTGGTTGGCGTCGAATTCCATGAACTCCAGCAGCACCCGGTCCTGCTCCAGTACCGCCCAGTGGCGTGCCTCCAGGCGGTTCTTGTAGAGGAAGCGCCAGGTGTCGCGCTGCCAGCCGGTCAGCGGCCGTGCGCGCCAGTGGAACACCGCCGACAGGGCACGGCTGCTCGGTGTGTAGCTACCGATGATGGTGAAGTTGCCGCCCGGGCCGCCGGTCTTCGGGTAGGGGATCTCCAGGCGCAGCCAGTGGCAGCCGTTGTCGAGGAACTCGGTCCAGTCGAAGTTGACCCCGCGCTGGCCTTCCTTCTCGAAGAAGAAGCCTTGGTCGGTATCACGGGTGACGAACTTGGCGGTGGCTTCGCCTTCGCTCATGGAGTGCGACATCTTGTGCAGGTAGGTGCCGTGCATCGGGTCCATGACGTTGTCGAGCACGTAGCGGTAGTCGCCTTTCCACTCGGTGTAGCAGAGGAAGCTGCTCCACTCGGGCGAGGTCAGCTGCTCGGGCAGCACCAGCTCCGGCGGCGTGGCCAGGTGCGGGTCGGTGGCGTTGAACAAAAAGATCGCCCCCGCCGCCTCGCGGGTATGGAACATCCGCGTCGGGCGGCTGCCTTCGAGCTTGCAGCCGGGGCTGCCCGGCACCTTGGTGACGGTGCCATCGCAGCGTACTTCGACGCCGTGGTACGGGCACTGCAGGCGGTCGCCCAGCACCGGCCCCTGGGACAGTGGCGCACCGCGGTGCGGGCAGTGGTCCTCAAGGGCGTGCACGCTGCCGTCGTTGTCGCGCCAAAGGGCGATCTTGCAGCCCAGGCGGCGAATCGAGACGGGTTTTTCGCCCAGCAGCTGCGACGGTAAAACCGGGAACCAGAGGTCTTTCAGGCCGTTGGCCAGGTGCTGTTCAACAGGGTCGACGGTAATCTGCATGTTCATTTTGTTCTACCTCCGGTGGGTCATTCGCCCAGCCGTGCCATCAGGGTTTTGAAGGAGTCTTCGGTCCATTCACCGCGGGTCAGCGGGCAAGGCGGGCCGGCCAGGTTGAGGTGCGCGAGCAATTCGCCCATTTCGCTCACGCCGTTGCCGTAGGCGCGTTCGATCGAGTCGCCGAGCAGGTCTTCGAACGGCGTGTTGGGGCGTTTGCGCGCCTGGTGCGGCTGCAGGTAAACCTCGGGTGTGCTCATGGGAGTGGCCTCAATTGTTCTTGGGTTTGTCGGTGAGGAACTTGCCTTGCGGCGCTTCGATATTCTGCTGGCGTCGGGTATTGCCATCGATGCCACCGGCGATCGCCCATTCGGCGAACACCGTGGGGCCGGGTTCGAATTCACGCGGCTGCCAGTCGCCGGTCAACTGGTCTTCGTCGGCGTAGTATTCCACCAGCGCCCCGGCCGGGTTCTTGAAGTACCAGAAGAACGCCGACGACACCGGGTGCCGGCCCGGGCCGATCTCGGTGGCCCAGCCGCAGCGGGAAATATGCATGCCGCCGCCGAACACTTCGTGCAGGTCACGCACGGTGAAGGCCACGTGGTTGAGCCCGGCGCGTGGCGCCGGTAGCTGCAGCATGAACAGGTCGTGGTGGCCGCCTTCTTCGGCGGTACGCAGGAACGCGCCGCGGTTGGGGTAGCGGTCCGAGGCCTGGAAGCCGAAACGCTCGTGGTAGAAGGCTTCGCAGGCATTCACGTCCTTGACGAAGAACACCACGTGGCCCACTTCGATGGGGGTGGCGCGTTCGTAGACCGGCGCTGGCTTGTTGATCCGGCCCTTGGTTTGCCAGGTGTTGTGGCCGCTGCACTCGATGTCCAGTGCGTGCTTGCGGGTGACTTGCAGGCGGATCGCCAGGCCATTGGGGTCGGTGCAGCCGATGCGGCCGTTGCCTTCGACGAAACCGGGGTCGTTGGCGATGCGCTGGCTGTACAGCGCCAGGTCTGCCTGGCTTGCGACGCCCCACACCACCTCGCGCACGGTCGAGCCGGGCTCGATGGCTGGTGGCAGGCCAGGCTTGTCGATGGCCGCCAGCACCACGCGGCAACCGTTGAGGGTTTCGAAGACCACCTCGTCGGGCTGCTCGCTGACCTTGCTCAGGCCCCAGTCGGCGAAGAAGCGCGCGCAGGTGGCGAGGTCTTCCACGCCATAGGTGACTTCGTCGATGCCCAGTACGCTCATTGCCCTGCCTCCACGCCGGCCCATGCCAGCGGTTGTTGGTTCATGCCCCAGTAGAGGCTCTTCTGCTCCATGTACTGCAGGATGCCCAGGCGGCCTTTTTCGCGGCCCAGGCCGCTGTCACGCCAGCCGCCAAACGGCGTCGAGATGGAGAATTGCTTGTAGGTGTTGATCCACACCGTGCCGGCCTGCAGCTTGCGGCCCAGGGCCCAGGCGCGCTTGTAGTCGCGGCTCCAGATGCCGGCGGCCAGCGCGTAGAGGCTGTCGTTGGCCTGGGCCAGCAATTGCTCTTCGTTGTCGAACGGCATGGCGACCAGCACCGGGCCGAAGATTTCTTCCTGGCAGACCTGCTGGCGGTTGCTCAGGCCTTCGAGGATGGTTGGCGGGTAGAAGTAGCCCTGGTCGAACAGGCCGCCGCTCGGGCGCTGGCCGCCCAGGCGCAGGCGGCCACCTTCGGCCAGGCCCAGGGCCACGTAGCGCTCCACCGATTCGCGGTGGCCGGCGCTGATCAGCGGGCCCATCTGCGTGTTTTCATCGGCCGGGTCACCCAGGCGCAGCTGCGCGGCGGCGGCGGTCAGGCGGGCCATGAATGGCTCGTACAGGGCACGGGCGACGAACAGCCGCGAACCTGCGATGCAGGCCTCGCCCGAGGAGCTGAAGATGCCGTACAGCACACCGGCCACGGCGTGGTCGAGGTCGGCGTCTTCCAGCACGATGGTCGGCGACTTGCCGCCCAGCTCCAGCGACACCGGCATCATCTTGTCGGCGGCGATATGCGCGATGTGCTTGCCGGTGCGGGTCCCGCCGGTGAACGACACGCGCTTGACCAGCGGGTGGCGGGTCAAGGCGTCACCCAGCAGCGAACCCTTGCCCGGCAGCACGCTGACCAGGCCTTTGGGCAGCCCGGCGTCTTCGCAGATGCGGGCCAATTGCAGGGCCAGCAGCGGGGTGATTTCCGCCGGCTTGATTACCACCGCATTGCCGCCGGCCAAGGCCGGGGCAACCTTTTGCGCCTCGCTGGCGATCGGCGAGTTCCACGGGGTGATCGCCGCGACCACGCCCATCGGCTCGTACACGCTCATGCTGACGAAGTCACCGCGCGACGGGGTGATGGTTTCTTCCAGCGTTTCGCAGGCGGCAGCGAAGAACTGGAAGGTGCCCGCAGCACTGGCGACCAGGGCGCGGGTCTCGTTGATCGGCTTGCCGTTATCCTGGCGCTGCAGTTGCGCCAGCTCTTCGGCACGCTCGCGGATCAGCCCGGCGATGCGGTACAGCACAGCGGCGCGCTCATGCGGTTTGCGCTGGGCCCAGCCGCTGTGCAAAAAGGCCTGGTGCGCGCCCTGCACGGCGGCTTCGACATCCTCCAGGCTGGCGGCATTGAGCCAGGCGACCGGCTCGCCGGTGGCGGGGTAGCAAGTGGCGTAGCGTTCGCCGCCACCCAGGCGCCAGGTGCCGGCGATGCAAATGGGTAAGGTCTGTTCCAGAGTCATTGGCAGTCCCCTAGATGGAAATGGCATGGGCGTGGTTGCCGAGGGCGCGCACCACGCTGTAGACGGTCAGTGCCGAGGTTTTCGGGTTGGCCGCCAGCGGTTTGCCGCGCAGGCTCATCTCGAAGCGGCCGAAGGCGCCACGGGCTTCGACCTGGTGCACGTTCTCTTCGCTGTGCGGGTCGGCGATCAGGGTTACCCGGGTGCGGTCCAGGCCCAGCCCCGCCAGCGACAGGGTGGCCGCCACATTGGCGTTCTTCGGGTACAGCCGCGCCGCTTCGCGGGCGCTGCCATCGAAGATCACCGTCGCTTCGCTGAGGGTGGCCAGCGTGCACACCTGCTCGGCCGGGGTGTCCTTCCAGGCCTGGGCCGGTTTGCGGCCGGTGTAGGTGACCGCATCCAGGCCGCCGACCTTGGCCGCCGACAAGGCATCGATGCCACCGATGGCGCCTGGCAGCAGCTCGATGCGCGTGTTGCCGCGCGCCGCTGCGGCTTCCAGGCGTTCGACCAGGCCGGGCTCGGACAACGCCCCCACCGACACGATCAGGCAGGCGATGCCGCGCTCCAGCGCTGGCAGCACGTGTTCCTCGATGGCCTTGTGGCCGGCGCACTCGACCAGTAGGTCGGGGCAGTGGTCGCTGGGCAGGGCAGTGAGCACCCGTGGCGGCTGGCGAAAGCTGGCCAGGCGCTGGCGCACCAGGTCTTCGGAGCCGGCCGAGGCGATTACCGCGTCCACGCACAGCTGTGGGTCTTGCTCCAGCAGTTCGAGCACGCTGACGCCAATGGCGCCGCAGCCGATCATGGTGATATGCAACATGGCAGGGTCCTCAGGCCGTGGCCTTCTGCGCCTTGGTTTCGCTGTTGGGCGGGCCGGCGAACTGGGTGGCGAAACCGCCGACGCTGAGCATGTCCACTTCCAGCAGGAACGGGCCTTGTGCGCTCAGCGCGCCTTCGAGCACCTCGCCGAAGTGTTTCAGGTCGCTGACCAGGCCGTGGCGCAGGCCGAGCGACTCGGCAAGCTTGCTGTAGTCCGGCGTGTGCAGTTCGACATAGGCATGCCGGGCACCGTAGATGGCGTCCTGGATGTTGCGGATGACGCCGTAGCGCTGGTCGTTCATCAGCAGGATGACCACGTTGGCTTTCTCCTGCACCAGGGTCGCCAGTTCACCCAGGTTGAGGATGAACCCGCCGTCGCCGGCCAGGGCGAACACCTTGCGCCCCGGGGCGGTCTCGGCCGCTGCCACGGCCGCGCCGATACCCATCGCCAGGCCCTGGCCGATGCCACCGCCGAGCGCGTGCACGCCGGCGAGCGGGTGGTAGAGGTTGAGCAGGCGGTTGCCCCAGATGCTGTTGGACAGGGTTACGTCGCGCACCCAGGTAAAGTTGCGCCCGGTCTGCGCCTGCAACTGCTCGACCAGTGCCGCATACGGGCCAAGGTCTGCCACCAGTTGCTTGCGCGCCTGCTCGCGCACGGCCTTAAGCTCGGCCAGGAAGTTCGGGTCGATGTTCAGGCGGCCCTGCAGGCGGTCGGCCAGGCCTTCCAGGGCCAGCGCAGCGTCGCCGCAGATGAACAGGTCACTGGGGTAGCTGCGGCCTTCGATGGCCGGGTTGACGTCGATGCGCAGGGTGGTGCGCGGCAGCTTCAGGGCGTACTTGAAGGTCTCGTTGCTGCGCAGGCGCGAGCCCGCCACCACCAGCGCATCGCAGGTCTGCATGAAGCCTTCGACCAGCTTGTTCTGCGAAAACGCCCCCAGGCAGCGTGCGTCGTCTTCGTTGACCACACCGCGGCCCTGGGTCGAGGTGATCACGCCGACGCCCATGTCGAGCAGGCGCTTGACCTGCGCGCCGGCATGCCGCGCACCACCGCCCAGCCACAGCAGCGGGCGGGTGGCGCTGGCCAGGCGTTCGGCGACCAGGTCGAGGGCTTCTGTAGCCGGTGCGGCAACCGGGATCGGCAGCGGCGACAGGTCACTTGGCATGGGGATGAAAGCCGACTGGATATCGATCGGGATCTCGACGCTGACCGGGCCGGTGGGCGCGGTCAGGGCGGTCTGCACGGCCAGCTTCAGGGTGCTTAGCGCGGTTTCGACGCTGCGCACGCGGAACGCCGCCTTGGACACCGCCTTGAGCATGGTCAGCTGGTCGCGCGCTTCGTGGATGTAGGCCAGCTCCTGGTCCAGGTACGGGGTTTCGATCTGCCCGGTGATGTGCAGCAGCGGCGTGCCAGCGGTCAGCGCTTCGACCATCGCCCCGGCAGCGTTGCCGGCCGCGGTGCCGGTGGAGGTCAGGCACACGCCCAGGCCGCCGCTGCTGCGGGCGTAGGCGTCAGCCATGTTGGTGGCCCCGGCTTCACCGCGGGCCATGACGAAACGGATGTTGCCGCGCACGGCGAAGGCATCGAGGATCGGCATGTTGTGGATCGAGATCACGCCGAACGCCGCCTTGACGTCGCATTGCTCGAGGAACGCGGTGATGACGGCACCGACGGTGACAGTGTTTTCGTTACGCATGGCGGGACAGGCCTCCGGATACATCGATATGACTGCCAGTGGTGTAGGCCGACAGGGGCGAGGCGAGGAACAGGATCGCCTGCGCCGCTTCTTTCGGCAGGCCAAGGCGGCCCAAGGGAATTTGTTTGCGTTGTGCCAGTTGCGCGGTCCATTGCGGCCAGTCCAGTTCGCGCTCCTCGCGCGCCTCGAAGCGGCGGCGCCATTGCCCCGACTCGACCAGGCCGATGAGGATGCCGTTGACCCGGATACCCTGTTCGGCAAATTCGAAGGCCATCGAGCGCACCAGGTTCTTCAGCCCTGCACGGGCGGCCGAAGTGGCAACCATATGTGGCTCGGGCTGGCTGGCCAGCAGCGAGTTGACGCACACGATGGAGGCGTTGGCCTGGCCTTGCAGTTGCGCCATGAACGCGCGCACCGGGTGGATGACCGAGAAGAACTTGAGCTGCAGCTCGTCGTTCCAGGCGTCATCGGTGGTACTGGCGAAGGTCGACACGCGGCCCTGGCCTGCGTTGTTGATCAGCACCTGGGCCGCGCCGAGCGCTGCCTGGCTGGCGGCGGCAAAGGCCTGCACGGAACCTGCGTCGAGCACGTCGCACACCTGGGCCAGTAGGCGCGCTTCGGGGAAGCGTTCGCGCAACCGCGTTTCGGCGCTGCGCAGGCGGCCTTCGTTGCGCCCGCAGAAGGCCACGCGGGCACCGGCTTCGAGCAGCAGTTCGACGCAGGCGTAGCCGATGCCGGACGAGCCGCCGGTGACGATCACCGTGCTGTCGTGAAGTTGATAGGGGTTCATTTCAGTCCCTCATCAGCGCAGTGACGCGGCCCAGGCCGGCGTTAGGCGTGTAGTTGAGCAGCCGCGACAGCTCATCGGCGCTGCCCCGCACCTGGCCTAGCAGGTTGTCGAAATTGACGTGGCCGATCTGCACGGTGGGGATGGTCAGGCCGAGCGCGGCGACCACCTGGCCGCTGGCATCGCGCACCGGGGCTGCCACCGTGGAAATGCTCGGTTCGAAAAAACCTTCGCCGCTGACATAGCCGCGCAGGCGGTCGGCCTGGACCAGGTCGAACAGCTCCAGTACGGTTTTGGGTGTGCACGCCGAAAACTGCTCCAGGTGTTCTTCCGGGTACAACTCGCGCAACTCGTTCAGGCTCAGGTCGGCCAGCAGGATGCGCCCCAGCACGGTGGCGTGGGCGGGCAGGCGGGTGCCGACGGTGACCGCGCTGGAGAACACCGACGGTGGCGAAACCTTGGCCACGTAGACGATCGAGCGGCCGTCACGCACCACCAGGTTGCTCGGGTAGTTGAGGTGGTCGCACAGCCGTGCCAGCAGCGGCTGGCCCAGTTCGGTCAGCTCCAGCGAGGCCAGGTATTCGAAGCCCAGGCGCAGCACCGACATGCCCAGGCGGTACTCGTTGCCGCTGCGGGTGACGAAGCCCATGGTTTCCAGGGTGGTCAGCAGGCGGAAGATGGTCGAGCGTGGCAGCGACAGGCGCCGGGCCAGTTCGGGGGCGGTCAGGGTACGGTTTTGCCGGCTGAATTCGCACAGCAGCAGCAGGCCGCGTTCCAGGCCCGGGACAATGTACTTGTCCTGGTTTTCCTTCAACGGATCCATATCGTTCATAGCACGCTACCTGTGAGAGAGGCGTCCAGGGCGCGGGCCAGCAGGCCCGTCACCGTGTCGGGTTGTTCGATGGCGCAGGCATGGCCGGCGCCGGGTATCAGCGTGAAAGGCGCGCCGAGGGCTGCGGCCAGGGCCTGGCAGTCGTCGGCGCGGGTGATGCTGTCGGCGCTGCCGCCGTGCACTTCGCAGGGCACCGCCAACGGCGCGTAGCGCAACAGGTGGTCGCCGCACAGCAGTTCGATGGCCTGGCGGTAGCCCTGTGGCAGCAACCGCGCCATGTTCCACTGCACCCAGGCCAGGGCCTCGATGCTGGCGCCAGGGGCCAGCAAGTGCGCGCTGCGCTCGCGGGCCATCTGTTCGATGCCCAGCTGCTCCAGGCTGTGCAGGCGTTTGTTGCGCACCGCCTGGCGCTGATCGGGTTGCGCCCCGTAACCGCGTGCCGGGCTGATCAGCACCAGGCGGCTGACGCGGCCCGGTTGGGCCTGGGCGAACGCGGCGGCGGTCAGGGCGCCAAGGGAATGGCCGACCAGCACGCAGCGCGCGATGCCCAGGGCGTCGAGCGTCTGCAGCAGGCGCCCGGCATAGTCGCAGGCGCTTGGCGCTGCGTTTGGCAATGGCGCGGACTGGCCATAGCCCGGTGCATCCCAGGCGATCACCCGCGCCCGCTCGCTCAAGCCAAGGGCCACCTGCAACCAGCTGGCCGCGCCCGAGCCAATGCCGTGCAGCAGCACGATGGCTTCGCCGCTGCCGGCTTCGCGCACCGCTTGCTGGCCTTGGTTCAGGCGCAGCAGGCGGGCGCCGAAGCGCTGGTCGAGCTGCGCGAGCAGCGGGGCGATGGGGGTGATCGGCATCATCGGCTTACCCGCGCTTGATCGACGCCAGCGGGTGCGCTGGCGGGTAGGTCGGGGTGACCGGCTTCTTGGCGCCGAGCATCACGCACATCAGGGCGTCTTCATCGCCCACGTTGATTTCTTCGCGGTACACCCCAGGCGGCACCGAGATCAGGTCGCGGTCGGTGAGGATGGTCTCGAAGCGCTCGCCATCCTTTTCGATGACCACCTTGAGCTTGCCGCGCAGCACGAAGAACACCTCTTCGACATCGGTGTGCAGGTGCGGCGGGCCTTCGTGGCCGGCCGGGATGACCATGGTGGAGAAGGTGAAGTGCTCGGACGCGATGGTGTTCATGTCACTGCCTACACCCGTGCCGCCGGTGCCCACGTAACGCATCTGCGCGCGGCGGAACTTGGGGTCGTAGTCGGCCTGGAACTTCAGCGCGTCCCAGTCGTAGCGGCGGGTCTCGTAGCGGGCGATGCGGGTCTGCATCCAGCTGGCGAGGTCGGCGTCGGCCGGGCGGTCCCAGGATTTCGGGGCGTCTTGCTGTTGGGAAAGGTCGGTCATGGGATTCTCCTTTGCTCAGGGCATGACGAACCCGCCGTTGACCGGCAGGGTTTGTCCAGTGATGAAGCGCGACAGGTCGGACAGGGCGAACAGCACCGCGCCACTGACGTCGTCGGGCAGTTGCGGGCGCTGGATGGCCCGTTGTTCGGTGTACAGGCGGTGGCGGGCCTCGGGCACGTAGGCGGTGGCCTCGACCAGCACCAGGCCGGGGGCGATGGCGTTGACGGTGATGTTGGCGTTGCCCAGCTCACGGGCCAGGCTGCGCGTCATGGCGATCACCGCGCCCTTGCTGGCGACATAGGCCAGCAGGTTCGGCGCGCCCCACAGCGGGGTGTCGGAGGCCAGGTTGATCACCGCGCCACGGCCGCTTTCACGCAGGGCCGGCAGGGCGGCGCGAGTCATCAGCCAGGTGCCGCGCACGTTGACTTGCATGACCTGGTCCCAGGTCTCGATGTCCAGCTCTTCGCAGCTTTTGCCGCCGGAGTTGGTGATCGAGGCGTTGTTGACCAGGCCGTCGAGGCCGCCCAGGCGCTTGACCGTGCGCTCGATGCAGGCGTCGATGGATTCGGGGCTGGCCAGGTCCAGGCTGACGCCGCTGACATCCAGGCCCATGCCGCTCAGTTCACAGGCGGCCTGTTGCACGCGGCCTGCCAGCACATCGGCGATGACCACCCGCGCACCGGCCTGGGCGATGGCCTGGGCAAAGGCATAGCCCAAGCCGCGGGCGCCACCGGTGACCAGCACGCGGCGGCCTTCGAGAAGGTTGTTGAAGCTGCTCATCATTGGCTACTCAGCATGGCTTTGGGGAGGTAGTGCAGAACGCGCTTCTCGGCCCAGACCACGGCGCCGTAAGCGAGCACGCCGATCAGCGTGAGCATGACGATGGCCACGAACACCCCGGCGGTGTTGCCCTGGCCTTCGGCATCCACCAGCAGGAAGCCCAGGCCCTGGTTGCCACCGACCAGCTCGCCGACGGTCACGCCGATGACCGCCAGGGTGGAGGCGATGCGCAGGCCGGAGAACAGCGCGGCCATGGCCGAGGGGAACTCCACCAGGCGGAAGATCTGCCAGCGGCTGGCGTTCATGGTGCGCACCAGGTTGATCATGTCCGGGTCGACGGTGCGGATGGCCGAGAGCACGTTGATCATCACCGGGAAGAACACGATCAGGATGGCGATGAGGATCTTCGGGTAGATGGTGTAGCCCAGCCACATCACGAACAGCGGCGCGAACGCCACCTTGGGGGCGATCTGCAGGGCCAGGATGTACGGCGAGAGCATGGCCTCGGCCGACGGCGACAGGCCCAGCGATACGCCGATGGCCACGCCCAGCAGGGCGCCGAGGGCGAAGCCGACGATGATTTCGAAGGCGGTGATCAGGGTGTGTTCGAGCAGGCCGCCGGATTGCCACATCAGCAGGCTTTCCTGGGCTACCCGGCTCAGCTGGGGCATGACGAATTCGGGCATGCCGACCAGCCCCGGGCCCCATTGCCAGAGCACCAGGAACAGGGCCAGCAGGGCGACGCTGCCGAGCATGGATGGGTTGAGGTTTCTCATCGGGCGATTACCTTGTTATGGCCGGGCCGTCATTTGGCTGCGGTGCTGGTTTCGATGAACTGGTTGCTGTACAGCTCGTCGAGCTTGGGTTCGCGAGGGACGATGCCTTCGCTGACGTAGAACTTGCGCACGGTGTCCAGGCGCGCCGGGTCGATGCGGCCGAGTACGGGCTGACCGGCGTACACGTACTCCACGTACAGGCGCAGGGTTTTTTCCAGCGACGCTTGCTTGCCGGCGTACGCCGGGACCGCGCGGGCGAAACTGGCGGCGGCGGCCTTGGGGTCGTCGATGATGTCCTGCAGGCCGCGCAGGGTGGCCTTGACCACGCCGCGGACCACCTCTGGGTGGTGTTCGATGGCATCGTCGGAGGCGAGGATCGCCTGGGCCATGCTCTCGAACACTTGCTCACGGGGGATCAGCGCGTACTTCAGCCCGGCGTCTTCGGCGTTGACCACCCAGTCCGGCACCCCGGCCATGGCCTGGGCCTTGCTGGCCGAGAACAGTTGCCATACGCCCGAGGGGCCGGCGGCCTGGATGTCCACGTCGTCCTTGGTCAAGCCGGCCTTGCGCAGCGAGGCGAGCAGGGCGTAGTAGGTGGTGTCGGAGTAGGACATCACGGTCAGGGTCTTGCCCTTGAGCTGCTGGATCGACTGGATGTTCTCGCCGGCGTTGGTGGCGATCATGGTCACCCCACCGCCACCGAGCACGGCCACCGCGCGCACCGGGATGCCGTTGGGGCGCACGATGATCGGCGTGTCACCGATGGCGCCGCCGACCAGGGCGTTGCCGGCGCCGATCTGCTTGGCAACGTCCACCCCGCCCTTGGCGGCGATGAAGGTCAGGTCCAGGTTCTGGGCCTGGTAGTAGCCCTTTTCCTTGGCGATGATCCATGGCGCGAACGCCGGCAGGCTGGGCGGCGCGGGCAACAGGTAGGTGACCTTGGTCGGCTCGGCCTGGGCCTGCGCCTGGGCGGCCAGGCTCAGTGCCAGTGCAGCCAGGATGGTGTGTGCCACACGCTTGAGGTAGGTGGTGAACATGCTAACTCCCGAGTAATGAGTGGGGCGTCGGTCAGTGCAGGTCGAGGTCTTCGCCGACCTTCAGCAGATCCATCAGGCGGCCCGCCAGCGGGCCGATTTCCGGCAGCTTGCGGCGCTCCAGCGGGTTGTTGCGGTAAGGCAGGTCGATCTCGATTTCCTCGATGATCGTGCCGGGGCGTGCGCTCATCACCAGCAGGCGATCGGACAGTGCAATGGCCTCGACCAGGTCGTGGGTGATGAACAACGCGGTCTTCTTTTCCTCGAACAGCATCTGCGCCAGGTCCTGTTGCAGGATCATCTTGGTTTGCGCATCGAGGGCCGAGAACGGCTCGTCGAGAAACAGCACCTGCGGGTCGATCGCCAAGGTGCGGGCCAGTGCGGCGCGCTGGCGCATGCCGCCGGACAGCTGGAACGGGTAGTGGTCGGTGAAGCCTTGCAGGTGGCAGCGCTTGAGCAGATCCTCGGCAATGACCTTGCGCTGGGCGGCGGGCATGCCCTGGATCTCCAGGCCCAGCTCGACGTTGCGGCGGATGCTGCGCCACGGCATCAGCAGGTCTTTCTGCAGCATGAAGGCCACTTTCGGCACCGGGCCGTTGACCGCTTCGCCGCTGACCAGCACCTCGCCTTCGGTGGGGCGGTACAGGCCAGAGCCCATGTTGAGGATGGTGCTCTTGCCACAGCCGGAAGGCCCGATGATGGAAACCACTTCGCCGCGACGGATCTTGAAGTTCACATCACGGATGGCGAACGGCGCGTCAACCTGACCTTTGGCCGGGAAGGCCTTGCCGACGTTGCGGAATTCGATTTCGGTCGCTGCTTCGTTGCGCTGCGGTTCATGCCATTGCGGGGCGATTGCGTACATCTCTTTCACAGCCATGGGAATGCTCTCTGGTCTGTTTTATAGGTGATACGCCGTTCAGTGCATGAACAATGCCAGTTGGGAAATTTCCTCAAATAAACAATAATTTTGTTAATTATTAATAACTTGTGAATTGGCTGGAATTTAGAGCGTGTTTTATATATGAAACATGGTTTTTTATATGGCACGAAAATGCCCAGCAACCGCGCATGAACTTCAGTTCGTGCGAGGAAGCTGGGCATTTTGGGTAACGCGAAAAGGTAGAGGTTTCGCAGGTGAAACGGCGGGGTATTCATCGCCGGCAAGCCGGCTCCCACAGGAATTCTCGCTTGCCTGAGTGCAGTGCAATACCTGCAGGGGCTGGCTTGCCTGAGTGCAGTGCAATACCTGTAGGAGCTGGCTTGCCGGCGATTGGGCTGCACAGCAGCCCCCTACAATCCCTCAGGCAGTGCGGCGTGCGGGCTTGAGGACGAGCCACAGCGCGGCAGCAATCAGCAGGCCGCCGTACAGGTGGCCCATCGACAGCGACTCGTCCAGCAGCCAGGCGCCCCACAGTACGCCGAACACCGGAATCAGAAAGGTCACGGTACTGGCTTTCACCGGGCCGATTTCTGCCAGCAGGCGGAAGTAGAGGATATAGGCGAAGGCCGTGCACACCAGCCCCAGGCCCAGCAGCGACATCCACACCTGCCAGCCGCCCCAGCTGGCAGGCGGTTGGGCCCATGCGCTCCAGGCGAACAGTGGTGTCATCAGAAGCGTGGCGCCGAGCATGCTGCCGAGTGCCGAAAGGCGGCTGTCCAGGCCACTGATCCAGCGCCGCGCCAGAAAGCCTGCGAAGCCGTAGCAGGTGGTTGCCGCGAGGCACGCCAGGGCACCTTGCAGCAGGGCCATGTCGAAGGCTACAGGGCCCGCACCACTGAGGATGCCGACGCCGAACAGGCCCAGGAAGATGCCGCACAGTTTGCCCACGGTCAGCCCTTCGCGAAAGAACAGCGCGCCGATCAGCACGCCCATCAGCGGGGTGGTGGCGTTGAAGATCGCCGAGTAACCGGCCGGTAGCACCTGTGCCGCCACTGAATAGAAGGTAGCCGGGATGCCTGAGTTGATCATGCCCAGCACCAGGCAGGCGCCGAGCTTGCCTTCGAAGTCCCAGCGCACCCGCGCGGCGCCCAGGATGGCGACCAGGCCCAGGCAGGCGATCGACACGCGGAAGAAGGCGGTGGGCACGGTGCCAAGTTCCGGAGCGATGATGCGCATGAACAGAAAGCTCGCCCCCCAGACGGCGGCAAGGGTCAGCAGGCGGGCTAGGGCGATGGGGCTCACGGCGGTCTCCGGTACAGGGCAGGGCGCGAGTGTACTTGATGGTGGACGTGCGGTTCTTGTTCATTCTTGCGGTGTGAATCAGTGCGGTCCCTTTCGCGGGGCAAGCCCGCTCCCACAGAAATCCTGAGTTGTGTGGTGAACTTGAGTTGTGTGGTGAATCTGTGGGAGCGGGCTTGCCCCGGGTACAAACCGAAGACATCGTTTACATTTCAAACCGGGAACATGGTTTACAGGCTAATACGCATGATCAGGAGGTATTTGA
>NZ_JBIBEB010000012.1:0-182316 GCF_042902325.1 Pseudomonas sp. NPDC012596
GTGAGGCGTTGAGCTAACCAATACTAATTGCCCGTGAGGCTTGACCATATAACACCCAAGCAATTTGCTAGCGCAGATTGCGGTGGTGAAGACGAAACGAACCGAAAGTTCGAACGCACATTACACAAATCACATATCTGAATTCGCTGGGCTGTCCATCTGGACATTCTGGCTACCGAATTTCTTGACGACCATAGAGCATTGGAACCACCTGATCCCATCCCGAACTCAGTAGTGAAACGATGCATCGCCGATGGTAGTGTGGGGTTTCCCCATGTGAGAGTAGGTCATCGTCAAGATTCATTTCGCAAAACCCCTATCTGCGCGAGCAGGTAGGGGTTTTGTCTTTCCAGCCTCCTTAGCCGGAAAGTCGGCTCCCACATTTCGAGCTGGAACACTAGAATAGAGCCGACGTACCTATTCAGAACCTCGAGATGCCCAACCCAGTCGAAACTCAAGCGTTAGAGCAGTTGCCGCTGGACGAACTGGTCGCCTGTCACGAATGCGACCTGCTGATGCGCAAGCCGACACTGCAGCATGATGAAAAAGCCCAATGCCCCCGCTGCGGCTATGAGCTGTACGCTCACCGGCACAATGTGGTCAACCGTAGCCTAGCCCTGGTGCTGACTGCGCTGCTGCTATTTGTGCCAGCCAATTTCCTGCCGATCATGCAATTGCATCTGCTTGGCCAGACTTCAGACGATACGGTGTGGAGTGGGGTGGTGGGCCTGTACAACTCGGACATGCGCGGTGTCGCAGTCGTGGTGTTCCTGTGCAGCATGGCCATTCCGTTCCTCAAGCTCCTGTGCCAACTGCTAGTACTGCTGAGCATCCGTTTTAACGCGGGGCGTAGCTATGGCCTGCTGTGCTACCGCATCTATCACCACGTGCGTGACTGGGGCATGCTCGAGGTCTACTTCATGGGTGTGCTGGTGGCGATCGTCAAGCTGGTCGATCTGGCCGAATTGACCGTGGGGCTTGGGTTGTTCTGTTTCATCAGCCTGCTGTTGATCCAGGTGTGGCTTGAAGTGGTGATGTCTCCACACCAGATATGGAGCGCGTTGTCGGGGGAGGATCTCCATGCGGGCGATTGATGCAGGCATTCTGGTCTGCAATGAGTGTCATGAACTTAACCGGCAAGACCCTGGCAGCACATCGCAGGCTTGCACGCGCTGCGGGGCCCTCGTGCATGCACGGCGCCCCAACAGCATCATACGAACCTGGGCGCTGCTGATTGCCGCTTCTATTCTGTACATCCCGGCCAACCTGCTGCCGATCATGACCGTCAGCACGCTGGGGCAGGGCAGCCCGGACACGATCATGTCGGGGGTCATTACCTTGCTCAAGCACGGCATGGTGCCAATTGCCGCCGTGGTCTTCATCGCCAGTATTCTGGTGCCCACGTTCAAGCTGGTGGGTATCGCGCTGCTGTTGTATTCGGTACAGCGCCGCCAGCCCTTATCGGCGCGGCAACGTATCCTCATGTACCGTTTCATCGAATTCATAGGGCGCTGGTCCATGCTGGACATCTTCGTCATTGCCATCCTGGTGGCGGTGGTGAATTTCGGCCGCATTGCCAGTGTCGAAGCCAACCTGGGCGCTGTCGCCTTCGCTACTGTAGTGATACTCACGATGCTCGCTGCTTTAACTTTCGATCCCCGGCTGATCTGGGATAACACGGAGTCGGATGACGACAATGAGTGACATGCCAACGGCTAAAACCCGCCCAGCCTCCAATTGGTCGGCCATCTGGATTCTGCCGCTGATTGCACTGATGATTGGTGGCTGGCTAGCCTGGCAGGCCTATCGCGAAGCCGGCGTGGAAATCGAGGTTCGGTTCGAAAGCGGTGAGGGTATCGTCGCCAACAAGACCGAGGTGATCTTCAAGGGCATGCCGGTCGGCAAGGTAAAGAGCCTGGTGCTCGATGCCGAGGGCGAGAAGCAGGGCGTTATTGCAACCATCGAAATGAACCAGGCTGCCGAGCCCCACTTGACCAAGGGCACGCGCTTCTGGCTGGTCAAACCCAGTGTCACCCTGGCGGGCATCACTGGCCTTGAGACATTGGTGTCAGGTAATTACATTGCCGTCAGCCCTGGCGAGGGTGAGCGCACCAAGCGCTTCACCGCGTTGAAGGTGGCGCCACCGCTGTCTGACAGCGAGCCGGGCCTGCACCTCACCCTCAAGGCCGAGCGCCTGGGTTCGCTGAACCGTGACAGCCCGGTGTTCTACAAGCAGATCCAGGTTGGCCGGGTGAAGAGCTACCGCCTTTCCGAGGACCAGAGCACTGTCGAGGTCAAAGTGTTCATCGAGCCGGCCTACGCCAGCCTGGTGCGCAAACACACGCGCTTCTGGAATGCCAGTGGCATCAGCATCGATGCCGGCCTGTCCGGGGTGAAGGTGCGCAGTGAGTCGCTGTCCAGCATCGTTGCCGGCGGCATCGCCTTCGCTACCCCGGAGTACCGCAAGGACAGCCCGCCCACGGACCCAAGCCTGCCGTTCCGCCTCTATGAAGACTTCGATGCAGCTCAGGCGGGCATCCGGGTGAAGGTCAAGTTGAGCGACTACGAGGGCTTGCAGGCAGGCCGAACGCCTGTCATGTACAAGGGCATCCAGGTTGGCTCGCTGAAAACCCTGAAGATGGAAGACAACCTCGGCAGCGCCATGGCCGAACTAACGCTGGACCCGCTGACCGAAGACTATCTGGTCGATGGCACGCAGTTCTGGGTGGTCAAGCCGTCCATTTCCCTGGCGGGTATCACTGGCCTGGAAGCCTTGGTCAAGGGCAATTACATCGCCATTCGCCCGGGTGAGAAGGGTGCAACGCCACAACGCGAGTTCGAGGCGCGGCCCAAGGCACCGCCGCTCGACCTCAAGGCGCCAGGCCTGCACTTGGTGCTGTTCGCCGACACCCTTGGCTCGCTGGAAGTCGGTAGCCCGGTGATGTACCGCCAGGTCAAGGTCGGCAGCGTGCAGAGTTACCAGTTTGCCCGTAACAGCAATCGCATCCTGATTGGCGTGCACATCGAAAAAGAATACGAAAAGCTGGTCAATGGCTCATCGCGCTTCTGGAACGTCAGCGGCATTACCCTCACGGGTGGCCTCTCCGGTATCAAGATAAAGAGCGAATCGCTGCAAACCTTGATGGCTGGCGGCATCGCCTTCGATACGCCGTCGCCGAATGTGGCGCTCAAACGCCATATTCCGCGCTTCCGTTTGCATGACAGCCAGGAGGCGGTGAACCGCGCCGGTACGCTGATCACCATTCGTGTGGACCGTGCCGATGGCCTTAAGCCAGGCACGCCGATCCGCTTCCGCGGCCTGGACGTGGGCAGTATCGAAAGTGTCGACCTGACCAAGGACCTGCAGGCAGTGCTGCTGCGAGCACGCATCACGGAGTCGGCAGACCGTATCGCGCGGGCCGGGACGCAGTTCTGGGTGGTAAAGCCGGCCCTGGGGCTGGTGCGTACCGAGAACCTGGATACGCTGATTGGCGGGCAGTACCTGGAAGTGCAGCCTGCAGTGAAGGACAAGGGGCCGCAGCGGGATTTCATCGCCCTGGCCGAAGCGCCTGAGGTAAAAGGCGAGGAGATCGGCCTACCACTGACCCTCAGCGCCCCGCGGCGTGGCTCGATCAAGCCTGGCGTGCCGGTGACCTACCGTGAAGTCGCGGTGGGCAAGGTGACTGGCTTCGAGCTGGGCCAGACCGCAGATCGCGTGCTGATTCACATCCTGATCGAGCCGCGCTATGCCGCCTTGGTACGTGGCGGCAGCCGGTTCTGGAACAGCAGTGGCTTCGGTTTTGACTGGGGCTTGTTCAAGGGTGCCACCGTGCGTACCGAGTCGCTGGAAACGCTCATTGATGGGGGCATTGCCTTCGCCACGCCAGACGGCGAGCAGATGGGCAACCCAGCGCGGCCGCAGCAGACCTTTGCCCTGTTCGACAAGCCGGAGGATACCTGGCTGCAGTGGGCGCCGAAGATTCAGATCGCCAAGTGATACACCAGCGGGGCTGCCAAGTGCAGCCCCGCATTTTCTGTTGCCCGTGCATAAATCGCAGGCAATAAAAAACCGACCCTAGGGCCGGTTTTTCGACTAAAGCGTCGCTTAGGCAGCTGCAGCTTCTTTCAGCGCCTTGATGTGGCCATTCAGACGGCCTTTGTGGCGAGCAGCTTTGTTCTTGTGGATGATACCTTTGTCGGCCATACGGTCGATTACAGGTACAGCCAGAACGTAAGCGGCTTGCGCTTTATCGGCGTCTTTTGCGTCGATGGCTTTAACTACATTCTTGATGTAGGTGCGGACCATGGAACGCAGGCTGGCGTTGTGGCTGCGACGCTTCTCAGCCTGTTTTGCACGTTTCTTGGCGGAAGGTGTGTTGGCCACCGTCGAGCTCCTCGAAAGACTTTAGGTAAATAGCAAACAAAATAGGCCGCGAATCATGCCGATCACTTGAACGGATGTCAAGGCCACCTGCAAGGTTCCGCCGAGCGGCGCACCAACAGGAGGGAAATATTCCTTTCTGCTGCACGACCTGTAAACTCGGGAATTTTTGGCTCCCCTGCGAAGGCGCGGGAGTATCGCACATTCGGACGCTGTCTGGCAGCGTCCTCTGCCCTTGGCGTGAATCTTTTCGATGAACCTGCTCAAATCCCTGGCTGCAGTCAGTTCCATCACCATGGTTTCCCGGGTGCTGGGTTTCGTGCGCGATACCATCCTGGCCCGTGTTTTCGGTGCCGGCATCGCCACCGATGCCTTCTTCATCGCCTTCAAGCTGCCCAACCTGCTGCGGCGTATTTTTGCCGAGGGCGCGTTTTCCCAGGCGTTTGTGCCGATTTTGGCCGAGTACAAGACCCAGCAGGGCGATGAGGCGACGCGCACCTTCATTGCCTATGTCAGCGGCCTGCTGACGCTGATCCTTGCCCTGGTCACGGTGCTCGGCATCTTCGCCGCACCCTGGGTGGTGTGGGCCACCGCGCCAGGCTTTGTCGACAGTACCGAGAAATACCAGCTGACCACCGACCTGCTGCGGGTCACCTTTCCTTATATATTGCTGATATCTCTGTCGTCCCTGGCGGGGGCGATCCTCAATACCTGGAACCGCTTCTCGGTCCCGGCGTTCACGCCAACCTTGCTCAATGTGGCGATGATCATCTTCGCCGTGCTGCTGACGCCGTACTTCGATCCACCGATCATGGCGCTGGCCTGGGGCGTGCTGGCCGGCGGCCTGGCGCAGTTGCTGTACCAACTGCCAGCGCTGAAGAAGATCGGCATGCTCGTGCTGCCGCGGATCAACCTGCGGGACAGCGGTGTGTGGCGGGTACTCAAGCAGATGCTGCCAGCCATCCTCGGTGTTTCCGTCAGCCAGATTTCGCTGATCATCAACACCATTTTCGCCTCTTTCCTGGTGGCTGGCTCGGTGTCGTGGATGTACTACGCCGACCGCCTGATGGAGCTGCCATCGGGTGTGCTCGGCGTGGCCCTGGGCACCATTTTGCTGCCGACCCTGGCCAAGACCTACGCCAACAAGGACCGCGAGGAGTATTCGCGGATTCTCGACTGGGGCCTGCGCCTGTGTTTCCTGCTGGTGCTGCCTTGCACATTGGCCCTGGCTATCCTCGCCGAGCCGCTGACCGTCGCGCTATTCCAATATGGCAAGTTCACCGCGTTCGATGCGGCGATGACCCAGCGCGCCCTGATCGCCTATTCGGTAGGCCTGTTGGCAATCATTCTGGTCAAGGTACTGGCACCGGGCTTCTATGCGCAGCAGAATATCCGTACGCCGGTGCGCATCGCGATCTTCACCCTGGTCTGCACCCAATTGTTCAACCTGGCCCTGGTCGGCCCGCTGCAGCACGCCGGCCTTGCCCTGGCGATCAGCCTGGGTGCCTGCCTCAATGCTGGCCTGCTGTTCTGGAAGCTGCGCAGCAAGCAGCTGTTCCAACCTCAGCCGGGCTGGATGATGTTCCTGCTCAAGCTGGTGTTTGCGGTGACCTTGATGGTGGCGGTACTGCTGGTGGGCATGCATTACCTGCCAGCCTGGGAGCAGGGCAACATGTTCGAACGTTTCATGCGCCTGGGGGCGTTGATCGCGGCCGGTATCGTGACCTATTTCGGTTGCCTGTACCTGTGCGGCTTCAGGCCTCGGCACTTCGCCCGCAAGGCCCTGCACTGAGGTAGAAAGCGGGTCAGGCGTCGGTTTTTCCTATTCCACGCCACCCCCGGGCGCTGCTGCCTGTCACCGGCGCCCGGGTGTGGTTATAATCGGCCACTTTATGAGCAAGAAGCGCGTTATGCAGCTGGTTCGAGGTCTTCACAACCTGCGCCCCGAGCACCGGGGCTGTGTCGCCACCATTGGCAACTTCGACGGGGTTCACCGCGGCCACCAGGCGATCCTGGCGCGCCTGCGCGAGCGCGGCCAGGCGCTTGGCCTGCCGACCTGCGTGGTGATCTTCGAGCCGCAGCCGCGCGAGTACTTCGCCCCGGACACAGCACCGGCCCGCCTGGCGCGCCTGCGCGACAAGGTCGAGCTGCTGGCCGCCGAAGGCATTGATCGGGTGCTGTGCCTGGCTTTCAATCAGCGCCTGAGCAAGCTCAGCGCCGATGAGTTCGTCAAGGCGATCCTGGTCGACGGCCTGGGCGTGCGCCACCTTGAAGTGGGCGACGACTTCCGCTTCGGTTGCGATCGCGCCGGCGATTTCACCTTCCTGATCGAAGCCGGCAAGCAATATGGCTTCTCTGTCGAAGCCGCGAACACGGTGATCCAGGACGGCCTGCGAGTCAGCAGCACCGAGGTGCGCAAGGCGCTGTCCGAGGGCAACTTCGAGCTCGCAGAGCATCTGCTGGGCCGCCCATACCGCATTAGCGGGCGCGTCCTGCACGGCCAGAAGCTGGCCCGCCAGCTCGGAACGCCCACCGCCAACATCCAGCTCAAGCGCCGCCGCGTGCCGCTGTCCGGGGTTTACCTGGCCAGCATCGAAATCGACGGCAAGGCCTGGCCGGGTGTCGGCAACATTGGGGTACGCCCCACCGTGGCCGGTGACGGCCGCCCGCACCTCGAGATTCATCTACTGGATTATGCCGGCGATCTGTATGGCCGGCGCCTGACGGTGGAATTCCACCACAAGCTGCGTGAAGAGCAGCGATTCGCCTCCCTGGAGGCGCTGAAGTCGGCGATCGATGCGGATATCGCCGCCGCACGTGCACATTGGCACGCTCAACCGCTAACGAAGAGCCTGAAATGACCGACTACAAAGCCACGCTTAACCTTCCGGACACCGCCTTCCCCATGAAGGCCGGCCTGCCTCAGCGCGAACCGCAGATCCTGCAGCGCTGGGACAGCATTGGCCTGTACCAGAAGCTGCGCGAAATTGGCAAGGATCGTCCGAAGTTCGTCCTGCACGACGGCCCGCCCTATGCCAACGGCAAGATTCACATCGGTCATGCGCTGAACAAGATTCTCAAGGACATGATCGTCCGCTCCAAGACCCTGGCAGGCTTCGATGCGCCGTACGTGCCGGGTTGGGACTGCCACGGCCTGCCGATCGAGCACAAGGTCGAGGTCACCCATGGCAAGCACCTGACCGCCGACCGCACCCGCGAGCTGTGCCGCGAGTACGCGGCCGAGCAGATCGAAGGGCAGAAGACCGAGTTCATCCGCCTGGGTGTGCTGGGCGACTGGGACAACCCGTACAAGACCATGAACTTCGCCAACGAGGCCGGTGAAATCCGCGCGCTGGCCGAGATGGTCAAGCAAGGCTTCGTGTTCAAGGGCCTCAAGCCTGTGAACTGGTGCTTCGATTGCGGTTCGGCGCTGGCCGAAGCCGAAGTCGAATACGCCGACAAGAAGTCGCAGACCATCGACGTGGCCTTCCCGGTCGCCGACGCCGACAAGCTGGCCGCCGCGTTCGGCCTGGCTTCGCTGCCCAAGCCTGCCGCCATCGTGATCTGGACCACCACTGCCTGGACCATCCCCGCCAACCAGGCGCTGAACATCCACCCGGAGTTCAAGTACGCCCTGGTCGATACTGGTGAGCGTCTGCTGGTGCTGGCCGAAGAGTTGGTCGAATCGTGCCTCAAGCGCTACAACCTGGAAGGCTCGGTCATCGCCACTGCCCAAGGTTCGGCCCTGGAGCTGATCAACTTCCGCCACCCGTTCTATGACCGCCTGTCGCCGATCTACCTGGCTGACTACGTCGAACTGGGTGCCGGCACCGGTGTGGTTCACTCTGCGCCTGCCTACGGTGAAGACGACTTCGTCACCTGCAAGCGCTACGGCATGGTCAACGACGACATCCTCACCCCAGTACAGAGCAACGGCGTGTACGTCGAGTCGCTGGAATTCTTCGGCGGCCAGTTCATCTGGAAGGCCAACCCGGCCATCATCGAGAAGCTCAGCGAAGCCGGTGCGCTGATGCACACCGAAACCATCAGCCACAGCTACATGCACTGCTGGCGCCACAAGACCCCGCTGATCTACCGTGCCACCGCGCAGTGGTTCGTCGGCATGGACAAGCAGCCCACCACTGGCGAGCCGCTGCGTGAGCGCGCGCTCAAGGCCATTGAAGACACCAAGTTCGTCCCGGCCTGGGGCCAGGCGCGCCTGCATTCGATGATCGCCAACCGCCCCGACTGGTGCATCTCGCGTCAGCGCAACTGGGGCGTGCCGATCCCGTTCTTCCTGCACAAGCAGACCGGCGAGTTGCACCCGCGTACCGTCGAGCTGATGGAAGCGGTGGCCAAGCGTGTCGAGCAGGAGGGCATCGAAGCCTGGTTCAAGCTGGACGCCGCCGAGCTGATCGGTGACGAAGCGGGCCAGTACGACAAGATCACCGACACCCTCGACGTGTGGTTCGACTCCGGCACCACGCATTGGCACGTGCTGCGTGGCTCGCATGACATCGGCCACGCCACCGGCCCAGTCGCCGACCTGTACCTGGAAGGCTCCGACCAGCACCGCGGCTGGTTCCACTCGTCGTTGCTCACCGGTTGCGCCATCGACAACCACGCGCCGTACCGCGAGCTGCTGACCCACGGCTTCACCGTGGACGAGAACGGCCGCAAGATGTCCAAGTCGCTGGGCAACACCATCGAGCCGGAAAAGGTCAACAACACCCTGGGCGCCGACATCCTGCGCCTGTGGGTTTCGGCCACCGACTACTCCGGTGAAATGGCGGTTTCCGAGCAGATCCTGCAGCGCAGCGCCGACGCCTACCGCCGCATCCGTAACACCGCGCGCTTCCTGCTCTCCAACCTGTCCGGCTTCGACCCGGCCCGCGACCTGCTGGCCCCGGAAGACATGCTGGCCCTGGACCGGTGGGCTGTAGACCGTGCCCTGCTGCTGCAACGCGAGCTGGAAGAGCACTACAGCGAGTACCGTTTCTGGAACGTCTACTCGAAGATCCACAACTTCTGCGTGCAAGAGCTGGGTGGCTTCTACCTCGACATCATCAAGGACCGCCAGTACACCACTGGCGCCAACAGTGTCGCCCGCCGTTCCTGCCAGACCGCGCTGTACCACATCAGCGAGGCGCTGGTGCGCTGGATCGCGCCGATCCTGGCCTTCACCGCCGACGAAATCTGGCAGTACCTGCCGGGCGAGCGTAACGAGTCGGTGATGCTCAACGGTTGGTACCAGGGCCTGAGCGAGCTGCCGGAAGGCATCGAGCTGGACCGTGCCTACTGGGACCGCGTGATGGCGGTCAAGGCAGCCGTCAACAAGGAGCTGGAAAACCAGCGTACCGCCAAAGTCATCGGCGGCAACCTGCAGGCCGAAGTCACCCTGTTTGCCGAAGATGGCCTGAGCGCCGACCTGGCGAAGCTGGGCGACGAACTGCGCTTCGTGCTGATCACCTCCGCTGCCAGCGTGGTGCCGTTCGCGCAAGCGCCGGCCGAAGCGGTGGCCACCGAGGTCGAGGGCCTCAAGCTGCAAGTGGTCAAGTCCGGCCACGCCAAGTGCGGCCGTTGCTGGCATTTCCGCGCCGACGTCGGCAGCCACGCAGAGCACCCGGAAATCTGCAGCCGTTGCGTCGATAACCTGACCGGCTCCGGTGAGGTGCGCCACTATGCCTAACCCTGCTGCTGGGCGCTTCGGGCGCCTTGGCTGGCTCTGGCTCAGCCTGTTGGTCCTGGTCCTCGACCAGGCCAGCAAGCTGTATTTCAACAACGCCCTGAGCATGTACCAGCAGATCGTGGTCATCCCTGACTACTTCAGCTGGACCTTGGCCTACAACACCGGCGCGGCGTTCAGCTTCCTGGCCGACAGCTCCGGCTGGCAGCGCTGGCTGTTCGCCCTGATCGCCGTGGCGGTCAGTGCGGTGCTGGTGGTGTGGCTCAAGCGCCTGGGGCGCAACGAGACCTGGCTGGCCGTGGCCTTGGCGTTGGTGCTTGGCGGTGCGCTGGGTAACCTGTACGACCGCATCGTGCTGGGCCACGTGGTCGATTTCATTCTGGTGCACTGGAAGAATATTCATCACTTTCCGGCCTTCAACCTGGCCGACAGCGCTATCACCGTTGGCGCGGTGATGCTGGCGCTGGATATGTTCAAGAGCAAGAAGTCCGAGGATCCGGTCCATGACTGACACCCGTATCGGCCAGAACACCGAAGTCACCCTGCACTTCGCGCTGCACCTGGAAAACGGCGACACCGTCGACAGCACGTTCGACAAGGCCCCGGCCACCTTCAAGGTCGGCGATGGCAACCTGTTGCCCGGCTTCGAGACCGCGCTGTTCGGTTTCAAGGCCGGTGACAAGCGCACTGTAGTAGTGGCCCCGGAGAATGCCTTCGGCCAGCCCAACCCGCAGAACGTGCAGGTCATGCCAAGGTCCAACTTCGAGGGCATGGAGCTTTCCGAAGGGCTGCTGATCATCTTCAACGATGCCGCCAACACCGAGCTGCCAGGTGTGGTCAAAGCGTTCGATGACGACCAGGTGACCATCGACTTCAATCACCCACTGGCTGGCAAGACCCTGACCTTCGAGGTGGAGATCCTCGAGGTGAAGGCCCTGTAAGCCTGGAGCCGAGCATGCAAATCAAACTCGCCAACCCTCGCGGCTTCTGCGCGGGGGTCGACCGGGCGATCGAGATCGTCAACCGTGCGCTGGAAGTCTTCGGCCCTCCGATCTACGTGCGCCATGAAGTGGTGCACAACAAGTTCGTGGTGGAAGACCTGCGCAACCGTGGCGCCATCTTCGTCGAAGAGCTGGACCAGGTGCCGGACGACGTCATCGTCATCTTCAGTGCCCATGGTGTTTCCCAGGCCGTGCGCCAGGAAGCCGCTGGCCGTGGCCTGAAGGTGTTCGACGCCACCTGCCCGCTGGTGACCAAGGTGCATATCGAGGTCGCCAAGTACAGCCGCGACGGCCGAGAGTGCATCCTCATCGGCCACGAAGGGCACCCGGAAGTCGAAGGCACCATGGGCCAGTACGACGCCAGCAATGGCGGCGCCATCTACCTCGTCGAAGACGAGGACGATGTCGCCAAGCTGCAAGTACGCGACCCGGACCACCTTGCTTTCGTCACCCAGACCACGCTGTCGATGGATGACACCAGCCGCGTCATCGACGCCCTGCGCGCACGCTTCCCGAACATCGGCGGCCCGCGCAAGGACGACATCTGCTACGCCACCCAGAACCGCCAGGACGCGGTCAAGCAACTGGCGGGCGAGTGCGACGTGGTGCTGGTGGTGGGCAGCCCCAACAGCTCCAACTCCAACCGCCTGCGCGAGCTGGCCGAACGCATGGGTACACCGGCCTATCTGATCGATGGCGCCGAGGACATGCAGCGCAGCTGGTTCGATCAGGCGGCGCGGATCGGCATCACTGCCGGCGCTTCGGCCCCCGAAGTGCTGGTGCGCGGCGTGATCGACCAGCTCAAGGGCTGGGGCGCGACTGGCGCCGAAGAACTTGATGGGCGCCCGGAGAACATCACGTTCTCCATGCCCAAAGAGCTGCGGGTTCGCTCGCTGATCTGATCAGGGGGCTGCGCACAGTGAACTGTTCGGTTCACCTGTGCGCAGGCTGATCCTGCCGCCGCTGGCCAGCACCACGCGATGCTGGCTGGTTGCAGACGACCGTTCGCAGACTTCAAGCGTTGCACCTAGCCAACGGTTGTTGTGCAGCACGCCCAGTGCACTGAACTTCACCTGCCCTCCGCTATTCGCTGCGATCCTGATGGGCCGTGACAGCCGATGCTCGCGCAGGACTTGCTGGTTATGTTCCAGTATCACCTGCCACCCTTTTCCCCAATCGCTATCGAGCGCCCGCACTTGTACGGCCTGTCGTTGCAATTGTGCGTGGCTGCGCGCGGTGCGCAACGCTTGGGCCAAGTCACGGGCCGCCGCTGCCCTGTGTAAGTCGTCGCTCAATCTGGCGTAGGCAGGCATTCCAAGCTGTGTCAGCAGCGTGGCCACCGCCAAGCCAAACATCATTTGTATCAGTGTTACCCCCTGTTGCTTCACCGTGCATTCCTCCCTGAAAGTGCTTTGCTTCAGCTTCACGGTCGCTGGGCAAGAGGTCCAGTCGCCATGTTCAAGACAAACGCGGGAAATGTCGCGGGAGGTGCAGGGATGCACACAAGACAATATGGCATGACGTTGCTGGAGGTACTGCTGGCCCTGGTAGTGGTCGCGCTGGGGGTGTTCGCCGCAGCGGCTTTACAACTGCAGGCACTCCAGGCCACAGACGCAGCCCGTCGTGATGTGCAGGATGTGCTGGCTGCGCAGACTGCGCATGAGCGGGCTTGGGCCATGGGCGAGTTGACGGTGCCCGCGCCGTGAGGCGTTTGCAGCGTGGTTTCGGCCTTCTCGAGGCGCTGCTGGCGCTTGTTATCGGGTTGATGTTGATGGCCGCTGTCAGTGAACTTTTCGTCTCCGCTCATCAGGCTTGGCGCCTGCAGGGCGCCGCAGCGCGCATGCAGGATGATGCACGTGTTGCGCTGCTGCACATGGCTCAGGATATCCGCATGGCCGGTATGTTCGGTTGCTTGCGCCTGCAGCCAGGTGACTTCAGGGATCCAGCTGCGCGACAGGCATTCGGCCGGCCGGTGGAAGTCAGCCGCTCCGGCCTCACGGTCGTGGTGGCGCAATTGCCGGGGTACGACGGTAAGCCTGACTGGACGTTACAGACGGATTGCATCAGCGAAGTGCACATTGGCAGTGGCCTTGTTGCAGGTAATGAACGCCTCTGGTCGTACGCCATAAGCCGGCACACTTATCAATTGTCGGGAACGACGCTGAGGTTCAAGCGGGGCAGCAACACCAGCTTCCAGCCGCTGATCGACCATGTGCATGAAATTCGTTTTGAGCACGTGCCGGCGCAGGAGGGGGAGCGGGTCGATATAGCGTTGACCCTATTCGACCCAGCCATGGGCCTCAAGCAGCAGTACGAAATGAGCGTAGCGATCCGCAACCCGGTGTCCGAACCATGAAGCACCAGCGAGGGGTTGTCCTGCTATTGGCCCTGGTCCTCAGCCTGCTGCTCGGTTTGCTCGCTGCTTCCGCTTTGCGCGGTGCCCTGGTGGAAACACGCCTGGCCGGTTACCTGCGCGATGGCCAGCAGGCGTTCGAACAAGCAGAGGCCACGCTGCTGGCCGGCGAGGGTGTATTGCAAGTGTCGCCGCCCGAGGCGTGCCAAGCGTGTTTGCCACCGCCCAATCCACACGACCTGCAGGGCCAATGGCACACCAGCAAAAGCGGTTATTTTGTGTTGCAGAACCTCGGCGTGAGCACCCGTGCCTTGCACATGCCCAAGGATGAACCGGTCACGCTGTACAGGATTACCGCCGTCAGCCTGCAACCCGAATCACGGCAGGTACTTGAAGCGGTCTACGCCATCCCAGCCGCTCAAGCACAAGCGCCGCGGCGCATCCTGTGGCGGCAAAGGCTCAGGGAGGGCTGACATGCAACGCGGCCTGAGCCTGATCGAGTTGTTGATTGTCGTGGCCGTCACCGGCATTCTGGCAGCCATTGCCTACCCCAGTTACAGCGACCAGCTCAGGCGAGCCGCACGCAGCGAAGTGGTTGGCCTGCTGCATGACGCAGCCCTGCGCCTGGAGCGCCATCGCCTGCGCACCGGCCAATACGCCGAGGGCGACCCGGCGTTGCCCACTGCCAACCGTCATTACAGCCTGCAGGCCCAACGCGGCAGCGATACCTTCACGCTGCGTGCTCGGCGGCTGCCGCATGGCCTGATGGCCGACGATCGCTGTGGCGACTTTGAGCTCGACCAGGCCGGCGTGCAGAGCAATCCCGGTGCCGGCGAGGCCAGCGAGCGTTGTTGGGGAAGCTGAAGGTTGAATGATGCCCGTGCATCGCGGTTTTACTTCAGGTGTTGGATCGACAGATGAGCAAGCAAGTAGTGGTGGTCGGTGGCGGGGTGATTGGCCTGCTGACGGCGTTCAACCTGGCGGCGAAGGTTGGCCAGGTGGTGGTGTGCGACCAGGGCGAAGTCGGCCGTGAGTCGTCCTGGGCGGGTGGCGGCATCGTCTCGCCGCTGTACCCCTGGCGCTACAGCCCGGCAGTGACTGCGCTGGCGCACTGGTCGCAGGACTTTTATCCACAGCTGGGCGAGCGCCTGTTCGCCAGCACCGGCATCGACCCTGAAGTGCACACCACCGGCTTGTACTGGCTCGACCTGGACGACGAAGCCGAAGCCCTGGCGTGGGCGCAACGCGAGCGCCGGCCACTCAGTGCAGTGGATATCTCTGCGGTTTATGACGCAGTGCCGGTAATGGGCCCAGGCTTCAAGCACGCCATCCACATGGCAGGCGTGGCCAACGTGCGCAACCCACGGCTGGTCAAGGCGCTCAAGGCGGCGCTGCTGGCATTGCCCAACGTGACTTTGCGCGAACACTGCCAAATCACCGGCTTCGTCGAAGATAGCGGGCGCGTGACTGGCGTGCAGACGGCAAATGGCGTGCTGCAGGCCGATGAAGTGGTGCTCAGCGCTGGCGCCTGGAGTGGCGACCTGCTGCGCACCCTAGGCCTTGAGCTGCCGGTGGAGCCGGTGAAGGGCCAGATGATCCTGTTCAAGTGCGCCGAGGACTTCTTGCCGAGCATGGTGCTGGCCAAGGGGCGTTACGCGATCCCCCGCCGTGACGGGCACATCCTGGTGGGCAGCACGCTGGAGCATGCCGGGTACGACAAGACCCCGACCGAGGATGCGCTGGCGAGCCTGAAGGCCTCGGCGGTGGAGCTGTTGCCGGCGCTCAAGGATGCAACGGTCGTGGGGCACTGGGCCGGGCTGCGGCCGGGGTCGCCTGAAGGCATTCCCTATATCGGGCCTGTGCCCGGGCATGACGGGTTGTGGTTGAACTGCGGGCATTACCGCAATGGGTTGGTGCTGGCGCCGGCTTCGTGTCAGTTGTTTACCGATTTGCTGACGGGCGCTGCGCCGATCATTGATCCCGCGCCGTATGCCCCGGACGGGCGTCTGGGCTGAGATCGCCAGGGGCGCTTGGCGGCCCAATCGCTGGCAAGCCAGCTCCCACAGTGACAGCGTTGCTCTCAAGTGCTGCGCTGTACCTGTAGGAGCCGGCTTGCCGGCGATTGGGCCGGTGGGGCCAGCAAATAACTAAGGCCTCAACTCACCATCGGCGCCTGCAAATGCCGGCTCGGGTAGTGCTGCTCATACACCTTGCATACCCGCAGCACCTGCTCATCGGCAAACCGCCCCGCAACGACCTGCAACCCCACCGGCAACCCCTCGCGGGTAAACCCGCACGGCACCGACGCCGCCGGCTGCTGGGTCAAGTTGAACGGGTAGCTGAACGGTGTCCACTCCATCCACTGCGCCATCCGCGACCCCGGCGGCACGTTATGCCCCGCCTCGAACGCCACCAGCGGCAACATCGGTGACACCAGCACGTCATAACGCTGGTGGAAGGCATTCATCCGCGCAATCAGCTCGGCCCGTGCCTCCAGCGCCTGGGTGTATTCGCTCAAGCTGGTCTGCGCGCCTTGTTCGGCAATCCAGCGCAACCCGGGGTCGATCTGCTCCCGCTGCTCGTCGGTAAAGGCGCTGGTCAGCCGAGCAGCCCCGGCAAACCACAGGGTATTGAATGTCTCCAGCGGGTCAGCGAAGCCCGGGTCGACTTCCTCCACCTGCGCCCCCAGCCGCGCCAGGCGCTGCACCGCCTGCGCCACCAGCGCCTGGATCTGCGGGTCGACCTGCACGTAGCCGAAGTCGGCGCTGTAGGCGATACGCAGCCCGCTAAGGTCCTGCTCCTGGCCCAGCCATGGCGCCTGTCGGGCTGCACCGGCCAGCCCATCACGCGCATCGGGCCGAGCCACGCAGTCGAGCATCAGCACCGAGTCATCGACGGTGCGGGTCATCGGCCCAAGGTGCGAGAGCACGGTCATGGCGCTGGACGGCCACTGTGGTATGTAGCCGAATGTGGGCTTGATGCCGAAGGTGCCGGTAAAGGCGCAAGGGATGCGGATTGAACCACCGGCATCGCTGCCCTGGTGCAGCACACCCAGGTTCAGCGCCGCCGCAGCCGCCGCGCCGCCGGATGAGCCACCTGCCGTCAGGCGTGTGTCCCACGGGTTGCGGGTGATGCCGTACAGCGGGTTGTCGGTCACGCCTTTCCAGCCGAACTCCGGCGTGGTGGTCTTGCCGACCAGCACTGCACCCGCACCGCGCATGAATGCGCTGAAGGGCGCATCGACGTCCCACGGGCCAGCGCCCGATGTGGTGCGTGAACCCTTGCGTGTGGGCATGCCGCGGGTCAGGGTCAGGTCCTTGATCGACGCTGGCACCCCGTCCAGCCGGCCACACGGCTCAGCGCGTTGCCAACGTTGTTCGCTGGCGCGGGCGGCGGCGCGGGCGCCTTCGCCGTCCACATGGCAGTAGGCGTTGACGGCCGGGTTGTGCTGATCGATGCGCGTCAGCACATCATCGATCACCTCTACAGGCGACAGCTCACGCCGCTGGTAAAGTTCGAGCAGTTCGACGGCAGTCAATTCGCCGATGGCTGTTTTGCCGTTCATCTCAATGCGCTCTCTGGTTGGCGGCCTGGAACATGGCGCGCAGCAGCACATCGCAGCCGTCAGCCAGATCCTGTGGCGCTGCGTTTTCGATTTCGTTGTGGCTGATGCCGCCTTCGCAAGGCACGAAGATCATGCCGGCCGGGCCCAGCTCGGCGAGGAAGATCGCGTCGTGGCCAGCCCCGCTGACGATGTCCATGTGGCTCAAACCCAGCTCGCGTGCACCCTGGCGCACGGCATCGACGCATTGCTCGGCGAAGTACAGCGGGGGGAAGTCGGCTGTGGGTGTGAGTTCGAAGGTCAACCCGTGTTTTGCCGTGGTCGCATCGATCGCCGCCCGCACTTCGTCGACCATGGCGTCGAGGTGGGCCGGGTCGAGGTGGCGCAGGTCAAGCGTCATGTGCACTTGGCCGGGGATGACATTACGCGAGCCGGGGTGCAAGGTCAGGCAACCCACCGTGCCGCAGGCATGCGGCTGATGAGCGTGGGCCACACGATTGACCGCTGCCACTACATCGGCGGCGCCGACCAGAGCATCCTTGCGCAGGTGCATGGGGGTTGGGCCGGCATGGGCCTCGACGCCGGTCAGCACCAGGTCGAACCATTTCTGCCCCAGGCAACCCTGGACCACGCCGATGGTGGTGCGCTGGTCTTCCAGCACCGGGCCTTGCTCGATGTGCGCTTCGAAGTAGGCGCCCACCGCATGGCCCGTGGGTACGCGGGGGCCGGCGTAGCCGATACGCGTCAGCTCCGCGCCCACCGACAGGCCTTGGTCATCGACCTTGTCCAGCGTTTCCTGCAGGCCGAACTTACCGGCAAAAACGCCTGAGCCCATCATGCACGGTGGGAAGCGCGAGCCTTCTTCGTTGGTCCACACCACCACTTCCAGCGGCGCCTCGGTGGTCAGCTGCAGGTCATTGAGGGTACGAATCACCTCCAGCCCGGCCATCACCCCGTAGCAACCATCGAACTTGCCGCCGGTGGGCTGGGTGTCGATATGGCTACCGGTCATCACCGGTGGCAAGGCCGGGTTACGCCCGGGGCGCCGGGCGAAAATGTTGCCGATGGCGTCAACGCTGACCGTGCAGCCCGCCTCGGTGCACCAGCGCACGAACAGGTCCCGGGCCTGGCGGTCGAGGTCGGTCAGGGCCAGGCGGCACACCCCGCCCTTGGCGGTGGCGCCGAGCCTGGCCAGGTCCATCAGCGATTGCCAGAGGCGCTCGCGGCTGACCAACGCACCTTGGCCGAGCAAGTGCTGCGAGGGATCGATGCGGGTATTCATGGGCATTCTCCTTTCAGGCGCTCAGGGCCAGGTAGCGGTTCTTGATGCTCGGGTCGTCGCGGAACTGCGCCGCGCTGCCCTGGTAGGCCACTCGGCCTTGTTCGAGTACGTAATGGCGGTCGGCTAGGGCGTCGCAGACCATCAGGTTCTGCTCCACCAGCAGGATCGACAGGCCTTCGCCCTTGATCCCGCGCAAAATCTTCACCAGCTCATCGACGATCACCGGGGCCAGGCCCTCGGTGGGCTCGTCGAGGATCAGCAACTTGGGGTCATTGAGCAGGGCGCGGGCGATGGCCAGCATCTGCTGCTCGCCGCCGGAGAGTGCAAAACCGCCGTTGCGCCGCCGTTCTTTCAGGCGCGGGAAGAGGGTGTAGACGTCTTCCAGCTGCCAGCGGCTTTCCTTGCGCACGGCAATCTTCAGGTTCTCCTCGACGCTGAGCTGGCGGAAGATGCCGCGATGCTCCGGCACCAGGGCGATGCCCTGGCGGGCGATGTCGAAGATTTCGCGGCCGACCAGCTGCTGGCCGTTGAAGCTGATCTGCCCCTGGCGCGGCCGGACGATACCGAGGATGCTGCGCAAGGTGGTGGTCTTGCCGGCGCCGTTGCGCCCCAGCAGGGTCACCAGTTCACCGGCGCCGACCTGCAGCGAAACCCCTTCGAGCACGTGGCTCTTGTCGTAGTAGGAATGGATCGATTCGACGTCGAGCATCAGGCGGCCTCTCCAAGGTAGGCGGTGCGCAAGCGGGCGTCGTTACGCACCTGTTCCGGTGTGCCCTCGACCAGGATCTGGCCGTGGCTCATGACGGTGATGCGCTGGCTGATCGACATGACGATGCTCATGTTGTGCTCGATCAGCAGCACGGTATGGTCGCGGCCCAGGTCGCTGATCAGGTCGGTCATCACCGGGATGTCGTCGATGCCCATGCCCGAGGTCGGCTCGTCGAGCATCAGCAGGGTGGGCTTGGCGCAGATCGACATGCCCACCTCAAGCACCCGTTGCTGGCCGTGCGACAGTTCGCCGGCGAGGGTGTCGGCGCGGGCGGTCAGCTTCAGCCGCTCCAATACTTGATCGGCGGTGTTCCAGTGGCTGCGCTTGTGCTCCACGCTGCGCCAGAAGTTCAGCGCGCCCAGGCCATCGCGGCCTTGGGCCGCCAGGCGCAGGTTTTCGCGTACCGACAGGTTCTGGAACAGGCTGGTGAGCTGGAACGAGCGCGCCATGCCCAGCGCCACGCGGCCGTGGGATGGTTTGCGGATGATGTCCTGGCCGTTGAACAGGATCTTGCCGCTGGTGGCCTGGCGTTCGCCGGTCAGGCAGTGGAACAGGCTGGTCTTGCCGGCGCCGTTGGGGCCGATGACCGTGTGAATGGTGCCGGCGCGGACCTTCAGGTCGACGCCTGCCACCGCCTTGAACGGCCCGTAGGCCAGCTCCAGGTTGCGGGTTTCCAGGAGGTAATCACTCATCACAAGGTCTCCTTGGTCTTGGCTGTTGTCTTGTCATCGTTAGTGCGCGAGGGTTGCAGGCGCTTGCCCA
This sequence comes from Pseudomonas sp. NPDC012596, assembly GCF_042902325.1. Lineage (NCBI taxonomy): Bacteria > Pseudomonadati > Pseudomonadota > Gammaproteobacteria > Pseudomonadales > Pseudomonadaceae > Pseudomonas > Pseudomonas sp. NPDC012596. Next base: position 19,797 of record NZ_JBIBEB010000012.1, read on the forward strand.
ACTCGGCCAAGCCGCCCCACAGGCCCCCACGCATGAACACCACCACCAGGATCAGAATCGCCCCCAGCAGCATCAGCCAGCGTGGCCACAGCTCCGACAGCACATCGCCCAGCACTACGATGGCGCCCGCACCCAGCAAGGAGCCGAACAGCGAGCCGGTGCCACCGACGATGGTCATGATCAGGATGTTCTCGCTCATCATCAGGTCGATGTTCGACAGCGGCGCGAAGTGCAGCAGCATCGCGTACAGCGCACCCGCGATACCGGTGATGGCGCCAGACATCATGAACACCAGGATCTTGAAGTGGCGGGTGTCGTAGCCGATGGCGGCGGCGCGGGTCTCGTTTTCGCGGATCGCCAGCAGGGTGCTGCCGAACGGCGAGCGGATCACCCGCAGGGCGCCCGCGAAGATCAACAGGAACAGCACCGCCACAAACACATAGAAGTGCCGTGGGTCGGCCAGGTCGACCAGCACGTGGCCGGCGATTTCGATGTTCGGCCGCGGCACGTCGAGCAGGCCGTTGTCACCGCCGGTCCAGCCGCTCAAGGTATACGCCAGGAAGTACGCCATCTGGCTGAAGGCCAGGGTCAGCATGACGAAGTAGATGCCTTTGCGGCGGATTGCCAGGGCCCCTACCAGCAGCGCCAGAAAAGCGCCGAACACGGCCGCGCCGAGCAGCGCGCTGAACATCCCCCAGTTGAGGTGAATCATCAGCAGCGCCGCGCCGTAGGCGCCCACGCCGAAGAAAATGCCCTGGCCGAACGACAGCAGGCCGGTGTAGCCGAGCAGCAGGTTGCAGGCCAGCGCCGCCAAGGCAAAGATCAGGATCTCGGTGGCCAGGGTAGCCGACGGCAAGATCAACGGCAGCGCCACCAGGCTGGCGAGCACCAACAGCAGCAGGGCAGGGGTGCGGCCCTTTACGGGCAATGGGTTCTTCTCGCTCATCGTCATGCTCTCCCGAACAGGCCATAGGGGCGAACCAGGATCACCGCCGCCATCGCGCCGTAGATCATCAAGCTGGCGCCTTGCGGCCAGAGGCTGGTCATCATGCTTTGCACCACACCCACCAGCAGGCCGCCCACCAGCGCGCCGCCGAACGAACCCATGCCGCCGATCACCACCACTACAAAGGCGATGCCGAGGATTTCTGGGCCGACGAAGGGTTGGGCACCCCGCAGCGGTGCGAACAGCACCCCCGCCACGCCGGCCAGGCCCACGCCCAGGGCAAAGGTCAGTGAGAACAGGCGGAAGATGTTGGTGCCCAGCAGCGACACGGTTTCGGTGCTCTCGCTGCCTGCGCGCACCAGCGCGCCAAAGCGGGTGCGCTCCAGCAGCAGCCACAGGCCCAGGCCGATCAGCGCCGCGAAGCCGATGAGGAACAAGCGGTAGTACGGGTAGATGAAGTCGCCGACGATCAGCACCCCGCGCAGCTCCGGTGGCACTGCGATGCTTTTGCCCACCGGGCCCCAGATCAGCACCGAGGCTTCCTGGATGATCAGCGCTATGCCCAGGGTGACGAGGATCTGGAAGGTGTGCGGCAAGTGGTAGATGCGCTTGATCAACAACCGCTCTACCGCCCAGGCCAGCGCCGCGACCACCAGCGGGGCGATCAGCAGGGCCAGCCAGAAGTTGCCGGTGATCGCCACGGCGGTGTAGCACAGGTACGCGCCCAGCAAGAAAAACGCGCCGTGGGCGAAGTTGACGAAGTTGAGCAGGCCGAAAATGATCGTCAGGCCCACGGCGATGAGGAAGTAGATCATCCCCAGGCCCAGGCCGTTGAGCAGTTGGAACAGGTACAAATCGAGCATGAGTGTGCCCTCGACAGTGCGCGCTGCGCCTGCCTGTACGAGTGGTTTTGACTAACGCCGCAGCTTCAGGCCAAGGCGCAACCGGTGTGGTCGACTTCGACGAACGAGCGCCCCGAGCTGATGACTTCGGCTAGGTCGTCCTCGTCGCGCATCTGCCCCTGGGGCTTGCCGCGCAACAAGTAGTAGTCCTTGAGCACCTGGTGGTCGCCGGGGCGGATCAGCTCTTCGCCGGTAGGGCCCTGGAAGCGCATGCCCTGCAAGGCGGCTGACACGCTGGCGCCATCCAGGCTGCCGGCTTTGGTAATGGCATCGAGCATGACCTTGGTGCCGATGTAGTCGGCCGCCAGCGGGTAGTTGGGGTTGATGCCATAGGCCTTCTGGGTGGCGGCGACCAGCTGTTTGTTCAGGGGTGTATCGACCTGGTGCCAGTACTGCGCGCCCAAGTACACGCCTTCGAGCACGTCGCTGCCCAGCTCCTGGAACTGGTCGAGCCCGGCCGACCACACCATCAGCACTTTCATGCGGTCCTTGATGCCGAAGTTGACCGCCTGGCGCAAAGCGTTGGACGACTGGCTGCCGAAGTTGAGCAGCACCAGCACGTCGGGTTTGGCGGCGATGGCGTTGGTCAGGTACCCGGAGAATTCCTGTTCCTGCAGCGAGTGGTAGCTGTTGCCGATGTGTTCCACGCCAAACTCGGCGAACACCTTGCGGGCGTTGTCCAGCAGCGCATCGCCGAACACGTATTGCGGGGTGATGGTGTACCAGCGCTTGGCCTGCGGCAGCTGGCGAATCATCGGGATCAGCGTCTCGCGGATGGCGCCATAGGTGGGCACCGACCAACGGAAGGTCGACGCGTTGCAGTCCTTGCCGGTGATCTCGTCGGCACCGACCGGCGTCATGAACACACCGCCTGCCTTGTGGATTTCCTTCGACACGGCCAGCGCCGAGGACGACAGGGTGCAGCCCTGGAAGAAGCGTGCGCCATCCTGGCCGATGGCTTCCTGTACCTTGCGCACCGCCTTGCCGGCGTTGCCTTCGGTGTCGATGACTTTGTACTTGAGCGGGCGGCCGAGCAGTTGCGGGTGCTCGGCGATGGCCAGGCGCGAACCCATGTCGGCGTACTTGCCGTAGCTGGCGAAGGCGCCAGACATGGATTTGAGCCCGTAGAAGGTCAGCGGTTCGTCGGCGAATGCCCGGTGCGCCCCCAAGGGGAGGCTACCGAAGGCACCCAAGGCAAGGCCTGCCTTGAGCAGGGTACGTCTTTGCATGAGTAACTCCTTGGTTGTGGTTATTAGGCAGGAGTGCAATGACAAAGCGGTGCGGCCGGGCCTGTGTGCAGGCCTCTGTCCAGGCGGATCAGTGGTTGTGTGGGAACTCCAGCAAAAAGTTGCGGGCGACCTCGCCTTCCAGCGCGGTCATGTGGTGCTCGGCGTCACACATGTGCTCGTGCATCAGTCGGCGCACGGCGGGCTCGTCGCTGGCGCGCAGGGCCAGCAACAGTTGCTTGTGGTAGTCGATGTTGGCGGCGGCGAACTGCTGGCGCTTGGGCAGGTAGGCCTTCTTCAGCACCACCAGGTCGCGCAGCAGGTCGTTGAGGAACACCGCCATGAAGCGCAGCAGCGGGTTGGGGCAGCGGTGTGCCAGCAGGGTATGGAACTCCAGTTCTGCCAGGCGTTGCTCGCGCTGGCCTTCTTCGCTGTCTTCCGGGGCGCTGCAGAAATCGATGTTGGCCTGCAGCGCGGCGTAGTCGGCTTCGCTCAGTTGCCCCATCACCGACACTGCCAGCTCCACCTCAATGACCTTGCGCAGTTGGTACACCTGCTCGCCGTCCAGGTGCTGGAAGTGCAGGTAGTTGCGCAGGGCACGGCTGGCCGGTTCGGTGCCGACTTCGTTCAGGTAGGCGCCGCCGGCAGGGCCGGTGCGGGTGCTGACCAGGCCTTCGACTTCCAGCGCCTTGAGCGCTTCGCGGGCGGTGCCTTTCGAGCATTCGAAGTGCTCCATCAGCTCACGCTCGGTGGGCAAGCGGTCGCCTGGGTGCAAGGCTTCGGTGACGATCGAGCGCTTGACCGATTCGACGATCACGTCGGACAACTTCTGGCGCTTGCGTTTGGGTTTGAGCATTTCGCTATTTTTCATATTTATGCGGATAAATAGGATTTAGCGAATTTTGCCGGGGTGGGTCAATGCTGGCGGAGGGGTAGGGGTCGTAAATGGTGCGAAAGGGTCGGGGAGGGACAAGTGGCTGGTGTGATTGATCGCATGATCAACGCGTGCTTCTCGGGGCAAGCCCGCTCCCACAGATAATCACTGCGCTGAAGGCATGCATTTCAACTGTGGAAGCGGGCTTGCCCCGCGAAGAGGCCCACACCGAATCAACGCGATTGGCCAGGCCCCTGCTGCAGGTGGGCCTGGCTGCAATACCACTCATTGCCCCGGTGCAACGCCCGGTCATTGGGCAGGTGCACGCCGCAATGGGCGCAGCGCACCATCTGCAGCGGCGCGTCGAGTTTCGGCCCGGATGGCGATTGCTGGCTGATCTTGAATTTGCGCCACAGCCAGAACGCGGCGGCGATCAGGGCGATCCAGAAAAGTAGGCGAACCATGGTGTCCAGCTTGTCTATTGGAGAAGCCGACAGTCTAGGGCGCGGCCAATAAAAAAGGGAGGCCCAAGGCCTCCCTTTCTCGTACCACGATGAATCAGTCGAACAGACCAAAGGTCATGTAGCTGAACCAGGAGCGGTCTTTTTCGGCTTCTTTCGGGCCTTCCGGCAGGATCGGGTCGCCGTTTTCGTCTTTCGGCAGCAGGTCCTGCGGCATCTCGGCGCGGGCGTCCTGGAACTGGCGGACCACGTCCTGATTGGCGCGGGTTTCACCCGGCGGCAGCGGCGCGTCGGTTTCGATCAGGCCCAGGGTGGCCTTGGACAACCAGCCACGGCCGTCAGACTCGGTCTGCTTGGGCTGGAACTCGCCATCGACCAGGCTCGGGTGGTCAGGGTAGTTGAGCTTGAGGGTTTCCAGGCTGGTGGCGGCCAGTTCGTCCAGGTGCATTTTCTGGTACGACTCGACCATCACGGCCAGGCCGTCGCCGACCGATGGGGTTTCCTGGAAGTTCTCTACCACGTAGCGGCCACGGTTGGCGGCAGCGACATAAGCCTGGCGGCTCAGGTAGTAGTCAGCCACGTGGATCTCGTAGGAGGCCAGCAGGTTGCGCAGGTAGATCATGCGCTGCTTGGCGTCCGGGGCGTAGCGGCTGTTGGGGAAGCGGCTGGTCAGCTGAGCGAACTCGTTGTACGAGTCGCGCGCGGCGCCCGGGTCACGCTTGGTCATGTCCAGCGGCAGGAAGCGCGCCAACAGGCCACGGTCCTGGTCGAACGAGGTCAGGCCCTTGAGATAGTAGGCGTAATCGACGTTCGGGTGCTGCGGGTGTAGGCGGATGAAGCGCTCGGCAGCCGATTTGGCGGCCTCCGGCTCGGAGTTTTTGTAGTTGGCGTAGATCAGCTCTAGCTGCGCCTGGTCGGCATAACGGCCGAACGGGTAGCGCGACTCCAGGGCCTTGAGCTTGTTCACGGCGCTGGTGTAGCTGGAGTTGTCCAGGTCAGCCTGGGCCTGCTGGTACAGCTCGGCCTCGCTGAGGTTCTCGTCAATCACCTCTTTATTAGAGGAACAGGCCGCGGTAAGCCCGAGGATGGCGATCAGCAGCAGGTGTTTCACTTGCATGGCGGCTTGCGTCCCTTTGACGGCCGCTGTCTTGGGCGGTGCCGTCCTGTTATGATGAGCGCCCCGGCCAACCCCGGGACAAAAGAAGCCGTATTTAACCACAAGCTCGCAGCCGAAACCAAAGGCTGTGCGCCCGCCGAATCGAGCATGTCCGAGATCATTCAACTTAGCGCAGAGGTACCGTCCGAACTGGGCGGTCAACGCCTCGACCAGGTCGCCGCCCAATTGTTCGCCGAGTACTCGCGTTCGCGGCTTACTACGTGGATCAAAGAGGGCCGCCTGACGGTCGATGGCGCCGTCGTGCGCCCTCGAGATACCGTCCATGGTGGCTCGCTGCTGGCGCTGGAGGCCGAGCAAGAGGCCCAGGGCGAGTGGATCGCCGAAGATATCGAGCTGGATATCGTCTACGAAGACGAACATATCATGGTCATCAACAAGCCCGCCGGGCTGGTTGTGCACCCGGCCGCCGGTCATGCCAGTGGTACGCTGCTCAATGCGTTGCTGCACCACGTGCCAGATATCGTCAACGTGCCGCGCGCCGGTATCGTTCATCGCCTGGACAAAGACACCACCGGCCTGATGGTGGTGGCCAAGACGTTGCAGGCGCAGACCAAGCTGGTCGAGCAGATGCAAAGCCGTAAAGTCAGCCGCATCTATGAGTGCATCGTGATTGGTGTGGTAACGGCCGGTGGCAAGATCGATGCCCCGATCGGCCGCCACGGCGGTATGCGCCAGCGCATGGCAGTCACCGACGGCGGTAAGCCGGCGGTCAGCCACTACCGCGTGCTCAAGCGCTTCCGCTCCCACACCCACGTGCGGGTCAAGCTGGAAACCGGCCGTACTCACCAGATCCGTGTACACATGGCCCATGTTGGTTTCCCGCTGGTCGGCGACCAGACGTACGGTGGGCGCTTCCGCATTCCACCGGCTGCCAGCCCAACCATGGTCGAGGCGGTCAAGACCTTCCCGCGCCAGGCGCTGCACGCGCGTTTCCTGGCGTTGGCTCACCCGATTACCGGTGAGATCATGAAGTGGGAATCGCCACTGCCAGATGATTTCGTCTGGTTGCTGTCGCTGCTCAACCAGGACCGCGAGAGCTTTGTGGGATGAGTGGCCTGGCGCAGTCGCTGCTGTTCCCCGACTGGCCCGCCCCGGCCTCGGTCCGCGCCTGCGTCACCACCCGTCAGGGCGGCATCAGCCTGCCGCCCTACGAATCCTTCAATCTGGGTGACCATGTGGGCGATGAGCCGCAGGCTGTCACCGAGAACCGCCGTCGCCTGAGCGACGAATTCGCCATCCAGCCCGCCTGGCTCAAACAGGTGCATGGCCTGGTGGTGGCGGATGCCGACCCGTCCGTGGTCGCCGAAGCCGACGCCAGCTGGACCGACCAGCCCGGCATCGCCTGCACCGTGATGACTGCCGATTGCCTGCCAGCGCTGTTCTGCGACCGCGCCGGTACCCGTGTAGCGGCGGCGCATGCTGGCTGGCGCGGGCTGGCTGGTGGCGTGTTGGAAGCCACCTTGGACCGCTTGGCCTTGCCGCCTGAAGAAGTGCTGGTGTGGTTGGGCCCGGCCATCGGCCCGCAGGCCTTCGAAGTAGGCCTGGAAGTGCGTGATGCCTTCACGGCGGTGCACCCGGAGGCTACCAGAGCATTTGTCGACGGTGAGCGGCCGGGCAAGTTGCTGGCCGACATCTATGAGCTGGCGCGTATTCGCCTGGCGGCGCGCGGTGTGACTGCGGTTTATGGCGGTGGTTACTGCACGGTCAGCGATGAGCGGTTCTTCTCCTATCGCCGTACCCCGCAGGGTGGGCGGTTTGCTTCTTTGGTCTGGCTGGATCCTCGCTGACAGGCCCGGCCTCATCGCCGGCAAGCCGGCTCCTACAAGTACCCACCTTGCTTGAAGTTTGCGCCTTCTTGTGGGAGCCGGCTTGCCGGCGATTGGGGCACCGTTAATCCATCAGGCTGACCTCGGTCAACCCCGCTACGCTTGAATCTTCCAGAATCAGCCTTATCTATAAGCTCATCTCAGGCAGGTTTCTTCATTAAAGGTGCTGTCCATCGCTCCGACCTGCCCTTACAGGAAGGTACTCCCATGCGAATAGACCGTTTAACCAGCAAGCTTCAATTAGCGATTTCCGATGCCCAGTCCCTGGCCGTTGGCATGGACCACCCCGCTATCGAGCCCCTGCACCTGCTGCAGGCGCTGATCGAGCAGCAAGGTGGTTCGATCAAGCCGCTGCTGATGCAGGTCGGCTTCGACATCAACAGCCTGCGCCAGGCACTGGTAAAAGAACTCGACCAGCTGCCGAAAATCCAGAACCCCACCGGCGACGTGAACATGTCGCAGGACTTGGCGCGCCTGCTCAACCAGGCCGACCGCCTGGCCCAGCAGAAAGGCGACCAGTTCATTTCCAGTGAATTGGTGCTGCTGGCCGCCATGGACGAGAACAGCAAGCTCGGCAAGTTGCTGTTGAGCCAGGGCGTAAGCAAGAAGGCCCTGGAAAACGCCATCAACAACCTGCGCGGCGGCGCAGCGGTGAATGACGCCAACGCCGAAGAGTCGCGCCAGGCCTTGGACAAGTACACCGTCGACCTGACCAAGCGTGCCGAAGAAGGCAAGCTTGACCCGGTGATCGGCCGTGACGACGAAATCCGCCGCACCGTGCAGGTGCTGCAGCGCCGTACCAAGAACAACCCGGTGCTGATCGGCGAACCCGGTGTGGGCAAGACCGCCATTGCCGAGGGCCTGGCCCAGCGCATCATCAACGGTGAAGTGCCCGACGGCCTCAAAGGCAAGCGCCTGCTGGCGCTGGACATGGGTGCGCTGATCGCCGGTGCCAAGTACCGCGGCGAGTTCGAAGAGCGCCTAAAGTCGCTGCTCAACGAGCTGTCCAAACAGGAAGGCCAGATCATCCTGTTCATCGACGAGCTGCACACCATGGTCGGCGCCGGTAAAGGCGAGGGCGCCATGGACGCCGGCAACATGCTCAAACCGGCCCTGGCCCGTGGTGAGCTGCACTGCGTCGGTGCCACCACGCTCAACGAATACCGCCAGTTCATCGAGAAGGACGCCGCCCTGGAGCGCCGCTTCCAGAAAGTACTGGTGGAAGAGCCGAGCGAGGAAGACACAATCGCCATCCTGCGCGGCCTTAAAGAGCGCTATGAAGTGCACCACAAGGTGGCCATCACCGACGGCGCCATCATTGCTGCGGCCAAGCTCAGCCACCGCTACATCACCGACCGCCAGCTGCCGGACAAGGCCATCGACCTGATCGACGAAGCGGCCAGCCGCATCCGCATGGAGATCGACTCCAAGCCGGAAGTGCTCGACCGTCTCGACCGTCGTCTGATCCAGCTGAAGGTGGAATCGCAGGCACTCAAGAAAGAAGAAGACGAAGCGGCGAAAAAACGCCTGGAAAAACTGACCGAGGAAATCGAGCGCCTGGAGCGCGAGTATTCCGACCTGGAAGAAATCTGGGCGTCCGAAAAAGCCGAAGTGCAGGGCTCGGCGCAGATCCAGCAAAAGATCGAGCAGGCCCGCCAGGAGCTTGAAGCTGCCCGTCGCAAAGGCGACCTGAGCCGCATGGCCGAGCTGCAGTACGGTGTGATCCCGGACCTGGAGCGCAGCCTGCAGATGGTCGACCAGCACGGCAAGACCGAGAACCAGCTGCTGCGCAACAAGGTGACCGAGGAAGAGATTGCCGAAGTGGTGTCCAAATGGACCGGCATCCCAGTGGCCAAGATGCTCGAAGGCGAGCGCGAGAAGCTGCTGAAAATGGAAGACCTGCTGCACCAGCGCGTGATCGGCCAGAACGAAGCCGTGACTGCCGTGGCCAACGCCGTGCGCCGCTCGCGTGCCGGCCTGTCCGATCCGAACCGGCCAAGTGGTTCGTTCATGTTCCTCGGCCCGACCGGCGTGGGCAAGACCGAGCTGTGCAAGGCGCTGGCCGAGTTCCTGTTCGACACCGAAGAGGCCATGGTGCGCATCGACATGTCCGAGTTCATGGAGAAACACTCCGTGGCTCGCCTGATCGGCGCCCCACCAGGGTATGTAGGTTATGAAGAGGGCGGTTACCTGACCGAAGCGGTACGCCGCAAGCCTTACTCGGTGGTACTGCTGGACGAGGTGGAGAAAGCCCACCCGGATGTGTTCAACGTGCTGCTGCAAGTGCTTGAAGATGGCCGCCTGACCGACAGCCACGGCCGTACGGTGGACTTCCGCAACACGGTGATCGTGATGACCTCCAACCTGGGCTCGGCGCAGATCCAGGAACTGGTGGGCGATCGCGATGCTCAGCGTGCGGCGGTGATGGACGCCTTGGGTTCGCACTTCCGTCCGGAGTTCATCAACCGGGTCGACGAAGTGGTGGTGTTCGAGCCCCTGGGCCGCGAGCAGATCGCCGGCATCACCGAGATCCAGCTTGGCCGCCTGCGCAGCCGCCTGGCTGAGCGCGAACTGGCGCTGAACCTCAGCCCGGAAGCCTTGGACAAGCTGATCGCGGTGGGTTACGACCCGGTGTATGGCGCACGGCCGTTGAAGCGGGCGATCCAGCGCTGGATCGAGAACCCGCTGGCGCAAATGATCCTGGCTGGCAAATTCTTGCCGGGCTCGGCGATCACGGCCAAGGTAGAAGGCGAAGAAATCGTGTTTGCCTGATCCATCCGCTGCAAAAATCAGCCCCGCACCTGCGGGGCTTTTTTATGGCCGCTGTGTTTCTGCAGCCAACGCGGCCCCTTGTGGGAGCCGGCTTGCCGGCGAAGACGCCCACCCAAACCCCGCAAAATCAGGCCCTCGCCATTTTTTTTCATAACTTGCTGAAATTTTTGAAAAAAACGCTTGCACGGTTTCAAGAGTGCCCCTAATATACGCCGCGTTGTCAGGCACTAAGCGAATCACCAGGAACATCGGTGTTAGCAAAACAACTTAGAAATCAGTAAGTTGAATGAAAAAAAGTGGTTGACAAGCAAAACGAAGAATGTAGAATAGCCGGCCTCAGCAGCGACAAAGCGAAAGCCAAGAAGCTGAAGAGATCGAAGCTAACACAGACTTCGATGCAGTAAAGATGTACCGAAGTTCAGTTCCGCGATAGCTCAGTCGGTAGAGCAAATGACTGTTAATCATTGGGTCCCTGGTTCGAGTCCAGGTCGCGGAGCCAATCTCGGGGTGTAGCGCAGTCCGGTAGCGCGCCTGCTTTGGGAGCAGGATGTCAGGAGTTCGAATCCCCTCACCCCGACCATTTTCAGGGTCGTTAGCTCAGTTGGTAGAGCAGTTGGCTTTTAACCAATTGGTCGTAGGTTCGAATCCTACACGACCCACCATGTAAAGAGGGCATCTCGACAGAGATGCCCTTTTTCTTTTGTCTCGAAAAAGTCACGGAGTCCGCAGCCCGCGCAAGCCCGCTCCCACATCAGTAAGCTGCCACAGTTGCCGCAGCCAAAAAAAGCCCAGCTCACTGAGCTGGGCTTTTAACTATCAGTGCAGCTTAAGCCGCGGCTCAGTGCCCCGGCCAATCTTGCTACCCAGCATCATCATCGCCGTACGGAAGAACCCATACAGCGCCATCTGGTGCATGCGGTACAGCGACACATAGAACATCCGCGCGAGCCAGCCCTCAAGCTTGACGCTGCCCATCAGGTTACCCATCAGGTTACCCACCGCCGAGAAGCGCGACAACGACACCAGCGAACCGTAGTCCTTGTAGGCGTAGGTGGGCAGCGGCTTGTTCTCGAGGCGTGCCTTCAGGCTCTTGGCCAACATTTCCGCTTGCTGGTGCGCCGCCTGGGCGCGTGGCGGCACGTTGCGGTCACTGCCTGGTTGCGGGCAGGCGGCGCAGTCGCCGAAAGCAAAGATGTCATCGTCGCGGGTTGTTTGCAGGGTAGGGCGCACGACCAGCTGGTTGATGCGGTTGGTTTCCAGGCCATCGATGTCCTTGAGGAAGCCGGGCGCACGAATACCGGCCGCCCACACCTTCAGGCTGGCCTGGATCACGTCGCCATTGGCGGTTTTCAGGCCATCCGCGGTCACTTCGCTGACCGAGGCGTTGGTCATCACCGTCACGCCGAGTTTTTCCAGCGTCTTGTGCACCGGCACACTGATGCGCTCCGGCAGTGCCGGCAGCACCCGCGGGCCCGCTTCGATCACGGTGATGTGCATGTCTTTGGGCTGGATGCGGTCCAGGCCATAGGCAGCCAATTCGTGAGCGGCGTGGTGCAGCTCTGCCGCCAGCTCGACACCGGTGGCACCGGCGCCGACGATGGCCACACTGATCTTTTCACTGGCCTGGTCGCCCGCATGAGCGCGCAGGTAGTGGTTGAGCAGCTGCTGGTGGAAGCGCTCGGCCTGCTTGCGAGTATCCAGGAACAGGCAGTGCTGCGCCGCGCCCAGGGTGCCGAAGTCGTTGGTATTGCTGCCCACGGCGATTACCAGGGTGTCGTAGCGCAGGGTGCGCGCAGGCACCAGCTCGCGGCCATCTTCGTCGAGGGTGGCAGCGAGTTGAATCTGCTTACCTTCACGGTCCAGGCCGCTCATGCGCCCCAGCTGGAAGTTGAAGTGGTTCCACTTGGCCTGGGCCACGTAGTTCAGTTCGTCTTCCGAGGAGTTGAGCGAGCCGGCGGCCACTTCGTGCAGCAGTGGCTTCCAGATGTGCGTGAGGTTGGCGTCGACCAGGGTAATCTCGGCCTGCTTGCGCTTGCCCAGGGTTTTACCCAGGCGGGTCGCCAGTTCCAGGCCGCCGGCGCCGCCGCCGACAATCACGATGCGATGAGTCATGGGGATATCTCATAAGGTTTACGGAATTCGTGGCCCTGGGGGCCGGCCGCAAACTGCATGAGGGGAGGGCGAGCGCGAGGCAGCTCATAGCACCAGTCCACTCAACAGGCGGCTGATGAGGCCCAACCCGATGGTCACCGCCAGCACCAGCACAAGGAGCAGCCACGGCCGGAAGGGCTTGCGCTCGACTTGGTGCTGAGGGGCTTGCAGGTACTCATCGACACGACGCTGATCTTCCGGGTTCAGTCGGCTGGTCATGGCAGGGCCTCGTCAGGTAGACGTATGTGACTGCGCGAACGCTACAGGGTTCGGGCAAGTACTTGAGACAAATGATAAAGCTTTCTATCCCTGGCGCCGAGTGTACGCCATCGCAAAGACTCTCGGCACTGGATCAAAGACTGATGCCCACGTCGAAAACAATGCTGCGCCCCAGGTTGCCGCGCAGAAAATCCGGCGCGTCGGGGTGGGCGAACAGCACCCGGGCAAAGGTCGGCCCCACCAGCGACAGCGACCGCCAGCCCTGGCGCAGGTATTCGGTGGGCGGCGGGAAGTGGGTATTGAGGTCGAGCACTTCGCGCTTGAGGCTGGCGAAGGCAATGATGTCCAGCTCGCTCAGGTCCAGCCCGCGTTCCCGGTAGTTGTGTGCCTTTTTGCGCAAGGTCGGCGCCAGCCGCGCCAGCAATTCGGTGGCGGCGATGCGCCTGGGCCGGGCCTCGCGCCGCACCAGCTGAGCCAGGGAAAAGGCACTGCGCCGACGCTGCAGCTCTTCACGCCACTCATCATTGAGGCGGCGGCCTTCATCGAGCACGAAAAACACCTCGAACGACGCATCGCGAAACAGCACATCCGGCGGCTCCTGGCCGGCCGGGGTAAATTCTTCGCCGCGATAGGGGATGTTCAGCCCCTGCAGCAGGCGCTGGCATACCCAACGCTCCCGCTCCCATTTGCGTGCATTGGAGAGGAAGGCGTTGGCTTGTTCGGCCTGGATGGTGAGCAGGCGCAGGTAGTCTGAGTCATCCATGCACACAAGCTTAGACGCTAAACCATGACGATAAGATGCTGTTTTCCAATGGGTGTAGACTCAGGTATGTCCACAGGGTAGCCAGGGGCATTCGTCAGGTGATCAGCGCGCACGTCTTGTCCAGCACCAGCCTCACACTGGGTTGGCTGGGTTATGTCCCTTTATTGCTGTGGGCGGTTGGCCGTACCCGCTGGGTGGAACTGTTTGCCGACAACCGCCGGCAGCACCTGCTGTTCGGCACGGTGTTTTGCCTGTTTGCGTTGTGGTTGGTGAGGCGCGATTTTGACACCGGCGTGTCGTACCACTTCATCGGTATGACCGCCGTGACCTTGCTACTGGACTGGCCACTGGCGGTACTCGGCGGCTTTCTCGCCCAGCTCGGTTTGCTGGCGCTTGGGCGGCAAGACCTCGCAGCCCTTGGGGTCAACGGCCTGCTGCTGATCGGCCTGCCGGTGCTGATTACCGAAGTGTGCGCGATCCTGGTTGAACGCGCGCAGCCGCGTAACCTGTTCGTCTACATCTTCTGCTCGGGCTTTTTTCCCGCCGCACTGACCGTGCTGGTATGCCTGCTGGCCGGGCTAGGGCTGCTGTGGCTGGACGGGCGTTTCGCCATGCCAGAATGGCTCAGCGACTTTGTCGGCTACCTGTGGCTGATGATGTTCCCGGAGGCGTTCATCAACGGCATGGTGATCAGTGCCCTGGTGGTGTTCAGCCCGGAATGGCTGGAGACCTTCAATCGCACGCGGTATTTGCAGGCGCCGTGGAAGGATGATGAGCGGTAGTTTGTGTCGGCCTCATCGCCGGCAAGCCGGCTCCCACAGGTAGCGCGCTGGCCGTAATTTTTGCGCCAGCCCTTGTAGGAGCTGGCTTGCCGGCGATGGCCTGCAAAGCAGGCCCAAACGCACTCAACTCAATGCCGCGGTTCCAGATCCCCCGAATACAGCTCATCTTCGGATTCTTCCGACCCCGCCGGCAAGCCGGCTCCCACAGGCACCGCGCCGGCCGTAATTGTTGCGCCAGTCGTTGTAGGACCTGGCTTGCCGGCGATGGCCTGCAAAGCAGGCCAAAAGCACTCAACTCAATGACGCGGTTCCAGATCCCCCGAATACAGTTCATCTTCGGATTCCTCCGACCCCGCAATCTTGTGCTCCTCAGCCGCCCACGCCCCCAGATCGATCAATTTGCAACGGTCAGAACAGAACGGCCGGAAAGCGCTCTTCTCGCTCCATTCCACAGGTGCGCCACAGGTCGGGCAGTCGACGGTCAATGGCTGGCTCATGGCTGGCCTCCTCGTAAAGTCAGGTAAAAGTGGTGCAGTCGGTCGATCTGCGCATGCAGCGTGGCAAGGTCACTGTCGTTGACCACCACATCATCGGCGTGGCGCAAACGTTCCTCGCGGGCCAACTGAGCCTTGAGAATCGCCTGCACCTGCTCGGCACTGGTGTTGTCACGCAGCAGAGTGCGCGCCACCTGCAGCTCCTGCGGTGCATCGATCACCAGTACACGCTGGGTTTTTTGATACTGGCCAGACTCGATCAGCAGCGGCGACACATACACCGCATAGGGCGATTCGGCCTTGGCCAGGTAGCTGAAAATCTCCTGCCCGATCAGCGGGTGCAGCAGTTGTTCCAGCCATTTGCGCTGTGCCGGGTCGGCAAAGATCAGCTGGCGCAACGCCGCGCGATCGAGCTGGCCGTCTTCCTGCAATACGCCAGCGCCGAAGCGCTCGACGATGCTTGCCAGCGCCGGGCGGCCCGGCTCTACAACCCAGCGCGCCGCCTGGTCGGCATCGACTAGGTGCACGCCAAGCTCGACAAAGCGCTCGGCGGCGGCACTCTTGCCGCTGCCGATGCCGCCGGTAAGGCCGAGAATCCAGGGGGTGAAGGCCGCAGTGGTCATCAGTATCCAAGCAGTTGCAGGTATGAGGCGTATATTTCATCACCCCAGAGCACAGCAATCCACCCCGCAATGGCCAGATAAGGGCCAAAAGGTATGGCAGTGCCGATCGAATGCTTGCGCAGCCTCAACAAACACACGCCGACAACCGCGCCGACCACTGACGACAGCATCAAGGTCAGCGGCACCACCTGCCAGCCGCCCCAGGCACCGATCAGCGCCAGCAGCTTGAAGTCGCCATAGCCCATGCCTTCCTTCCCGGTGATCAGTTTGAACACCCAATAAACTGTCCACAGGCTGAGGTACCCGGCGACGGCCCCCCAGACGGCATTGGATAAAGGCACCACCGTGTCGAAGGTATTGACGATCAAACCCAGCCAGAGCATCGGCAGCACCAACACATCCGGCAAAAGCTGCTGGTCATGGTCGATCAGGCTCAGCGCCAGCAGGCTCCATGTGAACAGCAGCAGCGCCATCGCCTCCAACCCCGGCCCAGAATGCCAGGCAACTGCCAGTGACAAGAGGGCACAGGCCAGTTCCACCAATGGATAGCGCGCGCTGATCGGTTGTTTGCAAGCAGAGCAGCGCCCGCGCAGGGCCAGGTAACTCAGCACCGGGATATTCTCCCACGCGCGAATCGAGTGGCCACAGTGCGGGCAACGGGACGCGGGCAGGCACAGGTCAAAACGCTCGTGCTCGGTGGTTGGCAGGCCCAGTACCTCCTGGGCCTCACGCTGCCATTGGCGCTCCAGCATGATCGGCAGGCGGTACACCACCACATTGATGAAGCTGCCAATCAACAAGCCAAGCGCTGCCGCCAAGGCGGTGAAGTACGCCGGCTGCTCGGCCAGCAAAGTCCATGAATTCATGTTCAGATCAAACTACCCAACTGGAAGATCGGCAGGTACATCGCCACCACCAGGCCACCGACCAGCAAGCCCAGGATCAGCACGATGGCCGGCTCCAGCAGGCTGGTCAACTGGTCCAGCGCCTGGCTGACCTGTTCCTCGTAATGGCTGGCGGATTTTTCCAGCATCTGGTCCAGTGTACCGCTCGATTCGCCGATGGCCGTCAGCTGCACCAGCAACGGCGGAAACAACGGCTCCACCGCCATCGCCTGGTTAAGCCCCTGCCCATTGGCCATGCCCTGGCGCAGCCGCACAATAGCCCGCTCGTGCAAGTCGCTACCACTGGCCTTCGCTACCGTACCCAACGCATCGAGCAACGGCACCCCGGCGGCGTACGCCGTGGCCAGGCTACGGGCAAAACGTGCCAACGCTGCCTGCCCCAGCAGCTTGCCGAATACCGGCAAACGCAGCACCTGGCAAGATATCCACAGGCGCGCAGGTTCATGTTTTCGATAAAGCTCACGCACACCCAAAACCAACACAATGGCAGTTATCAACAAAGCTGGCGCATGCCGACCCAGCCCTGTGGACAAGTCGATGACCCACTGAGTGAACGCGGGCAATGCCGCATCAAACCCCGCAAACAAGCTTTGAAAGCGCGGGATCACTTCCAGCAACAAGATCGCCGACACGCCCAACCCGGTCAGCAACAGCAGCAGGGGATAAAGCATCGCCTTGCGCACCCGCTTGCGCAGCGCCTGCCCCTGCTCCAGCATGCCCGCCAGTTGTTCAAGCTGCCGGTCCAGCGTGCCCGACTGCTCCCCCACCCGCACCAGGTTGCAGTACAACCCATCGAACCACAGCGGATGGCGCTGTAACGCATCCGCCAGCCCAAGGCCCGCCGCCACATCCTGTTTCAATCGCGCCAGCAACGCCGCCTGCCCAGCGCTGCAACCACTGCGCCCCATCACGTCGAACGCCTGCAGCAACGGCACACCGGCCTTGAGCAAAGTCGCCAACTGCCGGCTGAAACCTGCCGGGTCGGTCTTCTCGCGCAATGTCGGTAGCCGCCACGCCATCCCGCCGGCAGGCCGCAACCCGGCAACCCGTATGCCTTGGCGCTGCAAGCCTGCACGTACGTAAGCCGGGCTACGCCCAGCCACCTGCCCGCTGACCGCCGCGCCATTGCCATCGGTGCCATGCCAGGCATAGAGGTGTTTCGAAGGATTCATGCAAAGGTCCTTTTTGCCCGTGCGACAAGCCTGGAAACAGCTTGTCGTGTCCATGAAGGGGCGCGCGTTGCTGATGCTCACTAGAGTAGTTCAGCGATGATGACGCCCTGACGGGCAGGGGTGACAAAAGGTGTCTGTTCAGGCCTACTGCGCCGCTGCCAGCCGGGGTCGAAGCGACCTCAACGAATACGTGTGAAAAAGGAACCGTTCATGAAAGGGCAACGCGGTATCACCCTGATCGAACTGATGATCGTCGTCGCGATCATCGGCATCCTGGCGACCATCGCCATACCGATGTACACCAACCACCAGTCACGCACCAAAGCGGCTGCCGGGTTGCTGGAAATTACCGCGCTGAAGACAGCGATGGACCTGCGGTTGAACGAAGGCAAGGACGTGGCGGATGTAGCGGTGCTCGGCGGCCAGCCCGCGACCACCCACTGCGCGATCACTGCCCAAGGCACAGCGGCCAGCGGCACCGGCAGCATCGTCTGCACTCTGGTCGACGCGCCCGCCAACGTGGTCGGTAAAGCCGTAACCCTCACCCGTTCGGCAACCGGCTGGAGCTGCACCACCACGATCGAAGAAGACCTGGCCCCGAGCGGCTGCAAAGGGGCGTGAGGGTAGGGCAATAAGCAAGCGAAACAGGGGTTTGCGTAACGGGTGCGGCAGTGGTACGTTGCGCTACACGCCGGTGTAGCTCAGTCGGTAGAGCAGCGCACTCGTAACGCGAAGGTCGCAGGTTCGATTCCTGTCTCCGGCACCATATCCAGCTCCACTGTATTCCGCTGAATGCTTTGGAAGCCCTCTAAACCGGCCTTCTGGCCGGTTTTTCGTTTCCACGACCCTCCGTCGGGAACCAACTAAATCCCCAATAACCGGGGGTATTTTTGGGGTACAGCGTCTTTCCTGCATGGAGAACGTACCCCTATGCCACGCCTAGCCACTCCGCTCAGCGACCTCAAATGCCGCACGGCCAAACCGCGTGATCGGGCCTACAAACTGTTCGACGGAGGGGGCATGTACCTGTACGTCGCACCCAGTGGCTCGAAGACTTGGGGTCCAGCACGACGAGATGCTCGAGTGCGAACATAACCCTCAACTGAGCTTGCGCAACACTGCAGGTATTCACCAGGCGATCCGCATCATCAGCCGGCTGGCCAGTGAGCAATGCGGCAAGATGATCGAGCCCAACGACGTGTGTGATCCAGCCGATTGAAGCAGGCACCGCTGCCGCCAGCCAAGCGCTGGCGCAGCTGCTAATGTCAGACACCTCAACAATCAAAGCTGAGGTTCAAGATGGTTTCGCACAAGGATGTCATCGCCAGCAACCGTGACGCGTGGAATGCCTCCGCCGACTATCACCGGCGCAGCGCTGAGTGGGCTCGACTAACCGACGCAGTGGCGGACAAGGCCTTTTCCTGCCTCGATTCGACCCTTACTGAACAGTTGAACCAAGTAGGCCTGACGGGAAAGGCCGTCATCCAGTTGGGCTGCAACAATGGCCGCGAAGCACTATCGCTGTTTGCCCTCGGCGCACTGGAAGTGATGGGTGTCGATCAGTCTTCGGAATTTCTCAAGCAGGCGCATGAGCTGGCCGAGAGATCCCAGTATTCACCCGAGTTCGTCGAGGCAGACATTCACGAGTTGCCGGCAACGCTCAACGAACGCTTCGATGTCGCCTTGATCACCATCGGTGTTGTGAACTGGATGCCCGACCTCGGTCTGTTCTTCAGCCACGTTGCCAGGACGCTGAAACCGGGCGGGAAGTTGGTGATATACGAGACGCACCCGTTTCTGGAAATGCTCGATCCCGAAGCCAGCGACCCATGGCGCATCAGCACGTCCTACTTCCAGGCCGAGCCGCTGGTCGAGTCCGTCGCAATTGTCTACGAAGGCAAGGGCGAGGCGAACGGGCAGCAGTCTTACTGGCATGTGCACCGGCTGAGCGATCAGCTCATGGGGGTCGTTGGTGCGGGGCTGAGGCTTTGCGCATTCAACGAATACGCGCATTCCAATCGGGAGGATCTTTACGACGTCTACACGCAGGGAGAGGCGCAGATACCCATGTGTTACGCCCTGGTAGCAGAGAAACTGTGAGGCGGCAGGGGGCTGCTATGCAGCCCATCGCCGGCAAGCCAGCTCCCACCGGGAATCCGGTTCAACCCACTGTAATCGCCGCGTTCAACACCAACACCACGATCAAGCCAACCACTGCCACGATGGACTGAATTACCGAGATGGTCTTGGTCGCTTCGCCCATGGTCATGCCGAAGGACTCCTTCACCATCCAGAAGCCTGCATGATTGGCATAGTTGAAGAACAGCGAACCGCAGCCGATGGACAAGGCCAGCAAAGGCAGGTTGAGGCTAGGGTCTGCACCTGCAAGCGGCGCCAGCAGGCCGGCAGCCCCGACGATACCCACCGTGGCGGAACCGGTAGACACCGACAGCAACATCGCGATCAACCACCCCAGCAGCAACGGAGGGAAGGCCGATTGCTGAGTCAGGTGCACAATCGCATCGCCAACCTTGGCGCTGGTCAGCATTTCCTGAAACGCCCCGCCGCCGGCGATGATCATGATGATGGAGGCGATAGGCTTGAGGCTTTTGCCCAGCGCATCGCGCAGCTGATCTGCGTCGCCGCCGCGCGCCAGTACCAGGCTCGCACCGGCGAAGAGCACGCCCAGCAACATGGCGATCAGCGGGTTGCCTAGGAAGCTGGCCATTTCCAGAATCGCATTGCCCTTGGGCAGCACCATCTCGGCGACGGCGTGCACCAGCATCAGGATCGCCGGTAGCAACGCGGCCAGCATGCCGATCAATACGCCGGGGCGGGGTTGGCCATCGGCTTTTTCAGCCAGTGTGAACTGGTCGAGTAGAGCCTGGTCGGGCCGCGTGCTCATGCGCGGCGCAATGAACATGCCATACAGCGGGCCGCCCAGGATCATTGCCGGCATAGCCGCAAGGAAGCCATAGAGCATGGTGGGCCCAACCGAGGTCTTGAGCACGGCGATGGCGGTCAAGGGGCCAGGGTGCGGCGGTACCATGCCGTGCATGGCGGCAAGCGCCGAAATCACCGGCACACCTACATACACGTACGCCGAGCCTTTGAAGCGAGCCTGGCCTTCGAGCTTGCGCGCCACGCTGAATATCAGCGGCAACATGATCACCAGGCCCACCTCGAAGAACATGGGGATGCCAATGACAAAGGCAACCAGCATCATGGCCCACGGGATCATGCGGTCTGAGGTGCGCTTGAGGATGACGTCCGCGACCTGCTCCGTGACGCCAGCGTCAGCCAGTATCTTGCCTAGCATCGCGCCAAGCGCGATCACCACCCCAACGGCCCCCAAGGTTTTTCCGGCGCCAGTGAGCAAGTGCGAGACGATGCTGCCTGGCTCCATGCGGGTGGCAAAACCTACCCCAATGGACACCACCAGCAAGGCCAGCAGCGGGTGCATCCTGAGGCGCGACACGATGAGCGTCACCAGCACCAGGACGCTGATCAAGGCAGTCAGTAACAGCTGTATATCTACGGGAGTCATTCAAGGGATCTCGGTTGGGCTGGCGCTCGATCTGCACTCAATATTTGCAGGAGTGACAGGCGCCACTACGGGCAATGCCAAGCAAGGGCGACCGCTGCAGGTGCAGCTAGGGTTTCGCTGGAGAGAAAGCGGCGTTCCGATAACTGCCGCTCACAGGCTGTTGCCCTGAGATGGAAGATTCGGAGCTGGGAGGAATGGCACTGAGGCCGACGGACGGAGGTGCCGCGCCGGGTAAACGAGCATCGCTGGGCAAAGCGTTCATGAAGCGATTCACCTTGTTATTTGGTCATCTATATGAATCTGGCCGAAGTATTCGCGGTGCGACGGGACGCTGTCAAGCGCAGGTGGTCTTGTCTACAGCCAGGCATCGCCTTCGGGTGGCCTTTTGGCCACGGCGGGCAATACTTCTTCCTATACGCAGGCGTGTTCCTGGTGGCGCGCGCCGCTGGGAGGTGTCTGGTGAACAAACTGACAATCGTGGGTGCCGGCCTAGTGGGCGAGGCGGCGGCGCAGATCATCGCCCGGGATGAGTTGTGCCGTGAGTTGGTGTTGATGGACGTGCAGGGTGAACTGGCGCAGGGCAAGGCGCTGGACGTCTGGCAGGCGGCGGTCGAGTCAGGTTCTGATACCCGGGTTGTCGGCGGGTCCAAGGCCGAATTGCTGCAGGGTTCGGAGCTGGTGGTGATTACCGCAGGTGTGCCGCGCAAACCTGGCCAGTCGCGCCAGGATGTGCTGAGCATCAACCTGCCCATTCTCGACGGCATCATGCAGGACATCAATCGTCATGCCCCGGCAGCGACGGTGCTGGTGGTGTCGAACCCGGTCGATGTGCTGACCTATCGGGCCTGCTCGCTCAGCCCGCTCGGCCGGGGCAGCGTGTTCGGCCAGGCCGGGGTGCTGGATACCGCGCGGATGAAGTGTTTCATCGCCGAGGAGACGGGGTTTTCTGCTCGGGATATCACGGCGCTGGTGCTGGGCGGGCATGGCGACAGCATGGTGCCGCTGATGCGCTACTGCCAGATCGGCTCGGTGCCTCTGTCGCACTTCCTATCCGATGAGCAGATTGAGCGAATCGTGGAGCGCACGCGCAAGGGGGGCGGTGAGATTCTCGGGTTGAAGAAGATAGGCAGTGCCTGCGATGCGCCGGGCGTGGCCATTGCGCAGATGGTGGATGCCATCGCCCACGGGCGTAACCGCATTCTGCCAGCGGTCGCGGTGCTGGAGGGCGAATACGGGCGAACCGGTATCGCCATGGGCGTCCCCTGCGTGCTGGCGCAGAAGGGGATAGCCCGGGTGATCGAGTTGCCGCTGGATGCGCAGGAACAGGCGATGTTCGATCATTCAGCAGATCAGGTAGAGCGTGATATTGCTGAGATGCAGGCTTTGTGAGCGGGTGTGAAATGCCATATGCCTACGGCACACGCAGCCCTTTCACATGACTGGACGCTTGCGTTAACAGTGGTCGGGGGATAAATTCCCTCCATCGCCGAAGCATCGGCGATGCGACCTTGGCCGGTCGGAATCGAAAGGCGCATCAGCGCCCCAGTCTTCATCGCAGGCGCTTTTTTTGTGCCCGCGATCTCGTGTTATGGCGGTGGTGCGCGGGACACCTTCGGGTGTGCCGGGCTCCTTTCGTCCCGGTCGGCCAACCCGCGTACTGCTGCCACCTTAACTTGCTTGGCCGCGAGCGGTGGCAGTTCCACAACGAAAGGAACTCATGCATGACCACCCGAAATCTATTACGGATCCTCGCATCCGTTCTCCGCCGCCGTCCCGCGCCGGCTCCCAAACCGCACCGTTTCTACCCGATCTACGATCCATCCCGTCCCACCTGCGCACCCAGGCAGGTGCCCCATGACTGACCTCGAACGCTTATCCACAATCCAGAGCTACGCCTGGACCCTCGAACTGCTCGGTGAAGCCCTGGTGCAGCACGACGAAATGCTCGAGTGCGAACACAACCCGCATTTGAGTTTCCGGAACACGGCTGGCATCCACCAGGCAATCCGGATCATCAGCCGGCTGGCCAGTGAGCAGTGTGGGAAGACCAGCCTGTTGCAGGGCGCTGTTGGCGACCCGTGCTCGGGGCAGTGAGGCCGAGGGTGTGATCCTTCATTTTTGAACTGTTGGCCGCCAGTGGCTAACAGTTCAAAAACCGGATCAACAGTGAGGGCAGGCAGGCGCGATTGCCTTAGAATCCAACGATGCCACCAAGGACCACGGGCTGGTCGCAAGCCGACCCGCACCGCGCCTTGGCGGCTGCTCAAAGCCGCTGACAAAAGGAAAATTGACATGGCTACGCCACGCTGGAACGACTGGGCTGACGGAGTAACCTTGGTCCTTCAGATCGCCGTTTTCGGTCCACTGCTTTACATCATTTTCATGCCTTGGCTGTGCCTTGCGCTCGTCACCGCTGGGGCAGTTCCGTTTGTGCCTGGTTTTTTCCAGGCAATGGCTTCGACAGGGTGGCTGATTGCTTCGGGGCTCACAGTGTTGGCTATTGCGGTGAATTTGGTGCGGACCGAGATACGCAAGCGTAAGCGCAGGGCCGAATTGGCTGCTCAAGGGCGCTGATTTTGAGGGTGCGTGCTGGGGCGTCTTGTTGCCGTCCCGGTGTTGGTGCCGCTTGAACATGCTGGGGCTGCTGCGCAGCCCTTTCGCGACGCAAGGCCGCTCCCACAAGGTGGTGGGTGGGTGTTATTGCGTGAACACCACCACGTAGTCGATGCAGGGCGTCAGCAGCACCAGCAGCGCGGCGATGAAGCGGCGGTTGCCCCAGCCCTGGCGCAGGGCGAGGAAGGTGAACTGCAGGAACATCGCGTACATCAGCACGGCTCGAGTTGGTCTCTGGGCAGGGTGGGGTCTGTGCTCCGGGGGAGCACAGGGTAATACGTGATGTCTGGATTTTCGATGGTTTAGGAGGGGCCGAGGATGGCACGAGCTATGCCCGTGTTCGCGGGAAAGCCCGCTCCTGCAAGGGCAAGGCAGGTACGCAAATGCACTTATCAGGGCCTCAGCCAGTCGACGCCACGGGCTTCGATCAGCAGGTTGAACATGGCCTGCGGGCCACCGTCATTAATGGTCAGAAACCCGCCTACTGGGTAGAGGTTGTGCAGCGTCAGTGCCCGCCCATTGTTGGTAACCAGCTGAATTTCCCGCTGGTTATCCTCCGACTGCGTCAGGTCGAAGGCATCGTCGGTTTGCGCATCGGTTACAACCCACAGGGTCGGGTCCTTGCCCTCGATCGGCTGCACATTGACCAGGCCATCGTCGGTCACGAACACGCCTTCGCCAAAGTGGGCGCCGCTGCGCAGATAGATTCGGTAACCGCTGTCGCCGTGGCGAAAGTAAAGCTTCAGCGGTTCTGGTTGGGGAGCTTTGTCAAAGGTGATCAACCCTACCTCCTTACCGTGCCGCCAGTCTTCATCACTGCCATCCAGCACGGCGAGTGTGCAGCCCCCCTCGATGTTGTAACCCGGCACGCCTTTGAGGGAGGTAATGACCACGGGGCCGGTGGTCATGCTGTCGAGTGTATTGATCGGGATTTCTTCAAATTGCAGCGTGGCGATGAAGGAGTGCGCTACGTGGTCGAACATGGGGATTCTCCGCAGATTCAAGGAGGCCACACGCTAGTTCGATCAGCATGGCCGTCCTATTCGGAAGCGCTTCCGCCCACTCCCCCATGTCTAGTGCGCGGGTGTACCGAGCAGTGTGGGAACGAGGCTCGGTGGGTGTCTGTGGGATCTCGGGGCTGCTGCGCAGCCCTTTCGCGGCGCAAGGCCGTTCCCACAAGGGGGTGGGTGGCTATCACGTGCGTAGTAGTGCCGGTATGGCGCGCACGTAGATCAGCTCAAAGACCAGCTCCACCATTGTCTGGGTGATAACCGCAGCGGCGGCCAGTGTGCGCATGTCTTCCGGCAGTGCCAGCGCCAGGGGCAACACCACCAGCGAATTGCGCGTGGCGGCGCTGAAGGTCACGGAGCGTGCCTCTGCCACCGGCAAACGAAACAGCCGTGCCGAGACCAACCCGAGTACCGGGGCCAGCAACATGAAGCCGATGTACACCGGGATCACCGGCAGCAACCGGTCGAAATCACGCAGTACCACGGCAATCTGCGAACCGATCACGGCCACCAGTACCACTGCCATCGCCGGCACCGGCATCCAGGCCCAGGCATCGTTCCACCCCGAGGCCCACCGCGAGCGACGCGCACCGGCTGAGGTGAGCATGGCGAGAACCATCGGCAGCACGATCAGCAGCACAAAGGCTTCCACGAACGGGGCAATGGAAATTGCCACTTCGCTGTTATCCGCAAGCATCAGCGCGAGGTACACCGGCAACAGCAGCAACTGCACCAACAGCAGCACAGGCGTGGCAGCCAGGGTCAGGCGTGAGTCGCCTTTGCCGATGTGGGTGAACACCACCACGTAGTCGATGCACGGTGTCAGCAGCACCAGCAACGCGCCAATGAGAATTGCCGGGTGTTCGACCAGGCCTCGGGTGGCGGCCCACACCAGCAGTGGCACAAGCACGAAGTTGGCGAGCAATAGCGCGGCCATGAAGCGGCGGTTGCCCAGGCCCTGGCGCAAGTCTAGGAAGGGGATCTGCAGGAACATCGCGTACATCAGCACGGCGATGGCGGGGGTGACCAGGGCTTCCACGTGGCGTGCGGCGTCGGTGGCCAGCAGGCCAAAGGCGATGGCGGCGAACACTGCGGCGAAGTAGATCAGGGTCTGATGGGTTTCGAGTTGTTCTCTGGTCAAGAGGAGGCCTGTGCTCAAAAGCTGAAGAGCACAGGGTAATCGTTGGCGGCATTGGCTGCTCGCCTGAATCATTGCTCTTGCCGCCTCGGGGGCCCTAGCTACCTATACCTCATCCGGATCGCTCAGCCATGCGGCGTTACGCTCCAGAATGTTGAGGGTCAGGCGCATCCTCTCATCGCGCTTGGCAAATACATAGGTGTGCGCAGCGTCGAAACGCTTGTGGCGATGCAAGCACATACCGGAGGCACGCTCACGCAACACGCAGTGGAAGGCGTTCACAGGAATGTCCGAGAGTATCAGCGGGCCGTTGGGGCCGAGCAGCTCGAGGCAGGCGGGGGCGAGGGTTTGGAGTGGGTAGGCACCGATTTCCCCATGCCTACCACGGCTGATGCCTTTGCCGAAATGGTTGCCAGGCGTTCTTACATACAAGTGGTAACCGTCTTCGGAGTGGCGAAAGTACAGCGTCGGAGCGGGCGGCGCGTGTTCAACGGGCAGGTGGCCTAACAGGTGCGAGTCATCCCGCTCGCTGAACCTGCCACTGAAAACACTACCACCGCTACCTGCGAGCGGGATTCTGGCTGGATGCCCCAGCAGCACATCCAGGAAGTTCAGGTGCGCACCTGGGGCGCTGAGCTGGGCGATGAATGATTGTTGCCGGTGGCTGTACATGGCGATGACCCTTGCTGAGGAAAGCGATCTTAGGAGTCGGCTCCCACACCGCCACAGCGGGTGATCATTCCCTGATGCAAAAAGCCCCGGCACTGTTTGCGCATGTGGGGCAAGCGGCTCAGCGTCGCGCCCAGTCCACTCCACGCTCGGTAATGTTCAGTCCCAAGTTGGTGGCAGGCTTGGAGAGCAGCGTGATCAGATAGCCCCCTTTGCCATCGGCAATCAAATTGGTGGCCAAGCTTTGCCAGGTCGCAGCGCATGCCCATTTGGACCTGTTTCCGATAGGCAAGCATGAAAAAGCCCGGCACTGAGGCCGGGCTTTTTCACATCAGGCTATCGCCAATCAGTTGCCGTATACCGGCAGCTTCTTGCAGATGGCCTTGACCTTTTCACGCACGGCGTCGATGACGGCGTCGTTGTTCAGGTCGGCGAGGATGTCGCAGATCCAGCCAGCCAGCTCTTTGCACTCGGCCTCTTTGAAGCCACGGGTGGTGACGGCTGGGGTGCCGAAACGCAGGCCCGAGGTCACGAACGGGGAACGTGGGTCGTTCGGTACCGAGTTCTTGTTGACGGTGATGAAGGCTTTGCCCAGTGCGGCGTCAGCATCCTTACCGGAGATTTCCTGCTTGATCAGCGACAGCAGGAACAGGTGGTTCTGGGTGCCGCCGGAAACCACGTCGAAACCACGCTCGATGAACACTTCGGCCATGGCCTGGGCGTTCTTCACCACTTGCTGCTGGTAAGCCTTGAACTCAGGCTGCAGGGCTTCCTTGAAGCAGATGGCCTTGGCCGCGATGACGTGCTCCAGCGGGCCGCCCTGGGCGCCTGGGAAGACGGCCGAGTTCAGCTTCTTCTCGATGTCGGCGTTGGCACGGGCCAGGATCAGGCCGCCACGTGGGCCGCGCAGGGTTTTGTGGGTGGTGGTGGTGACCACGTCGGCGAACGGCACCGGGTTCGGGTACACGCCAGCGGCAACCAGGCCTGCTACGTGGGCCATGTCGACGAACAGGTAGGCACCGACCTTGTCGGCGATTTCGCGGAAGCGGGCGAAGTCCAGCACCTGCGAGTAGGCCGAGAAACCGGCAACGACCATCTTCGGCTTGTGCTCGACAGCCAGGCGCTCGACTTCGTCGTAGTCGATCAGGCCGTTGGCATCGATGCCGTACTGGATGGCGTTGTACAGCTTGCCCGACGAGCTTACCGAAGCACCGTGGGTCAGGTGGCCACCGTGGGCCAGGCTCATGCCCAGGATGGTGTCACCGGCCGACAGCAGGGCCAGGTAGACAGCGGCGTTGGCTTGGGAGCCGGCGTGCGGCTGGACGTTGGCGTAGTCGGCGCCGAACAGCTCTTTGGCGCGGTCGATGGCCAGTTGCTCGACCACGTCGACGTACTCGCAACCACCGTAGTAGCGCTTGCCTGGGTAGCCTTCGGCGTACTTGTTGGTCAGGACCGAACCCTGAGCTTCCATGACCGCTGGGCTGGTGTAGTTTTCCGAAGCGATCAGCTCGATATGCTCTTCCTGGCGCAGAGCTTCTTGCTGCATGGCTTCGAAGAGCTCGGCGTCGTACTTGGCAATGGTCAAATCACGGCTGAACATAACGGTCCTCAAGGATCGGGCTGAATTGGGGGGGCATTCTAACCGATTGATTCGCGCCTGGCATATGAAGTGGCGTCAAGTCGCGGACCAATGGCCTTCATGTTGCATCCCGCGCCGTTTCTGGGCTGGCTGGGGGGCGGAGTTGACCTTCAGGTCCGTTTTTCGACGCCGATATCCAACCGCAACACTGCACCTGTAGGGGCGGGTTTACCCGCGAAGCAGGCGACGCGGTGGATGGCACCGGCTTTGCAGGTATCGCGGGTAAACCCGCTCCTACAGGGTGTGCGGCGTTCGGTGCAGATCACTGGAACATGAACAACGTCTCGTTGGCGAACTGCGCCTCGAACTGGTTGGCCGGCATCGGCCGCCCGAACAGGTAGCCCTGCACTTCGTCGCAACCATGTTCGCGCAGGAATTCCAGCTGCTCGTGGGTCTCCACGCCCTCTGCGATCACCGCCAGGTTAAGGCTGTGGGCCATGGCGATGATCGCGCGGGCGATCTGCGCGTCCTGCTCGCCCTCGGGCAGGCCGTCGACGAAGGTGCGGTCGATCTTCAGCACGTCGATGGGGAACTGCTTGAGGTAGTTGAGCGACGAGTAGCCGGTGCCGAAGTCGTCGACCGCGATGCTCAGGCCCAACACCTTCAAGCCATCGAGAATCTGCATCGCTTCGTTCACATCGCGCATCAGGATACTTTCGGTCAGCTCCAGCTCAAGGCAGGCGGGTGGCAGGCCGGTTTCTTCAAGAATTGTGGCGATGCGGTTGCCCAAGTGGCCGTCAGAGAACTGCCGCGCCGAGATGTTTACCGACACCTTGGGCACGCGCACCTTGGCCTTGTGCCAGGCCTTGAGCTGGCGGCAGGCCTCGCGCAGTACCCAGTCGCCGACATCCACCACCAGCCCCAGCTCTTCGATCACCGGTATGAAGTCGCCCGGCGGCACCAGGCCGCGGGTCGGGTGGCGCCAGCGCAGCAGCGCCTCGGCACCGGTCAGGCGCTTGCCGTCACCGCTGAACTGCGGCTGGTAGTAAAGGATGAACTCGTTCTGCTCCAGCGCGTGGCGCAGGTCGCTTTCCAGCTCCAGGCGCTCCAGGGCGCTGGCGTTCATCTCGGCCTGGTAGAACTGGAAGTTGTTCTTGCCGCGCTCCTTGGCGTGGTACATGGCGGTGTCGGCGTTCTTCATCAGCTGGCTCAGCTCGCTGCCGTCCTGCGGGCTGAGGGCGATGCCGATACTGGCGGTGACGAAAAACTCGCGGCCCTCCAGCACGAACGGCCGTACCAGGCTGGCGAGAATGTTCTCGGCCACGTGAATGGCGCGGTTGAGCGCCATCTCGCGGGTGGCGCGCGATTGCAGCAGCAGGGTGAATTCGTCGCCGCCCATGCGTGCCACGGTGTCGTCGTCGTCGACGCAGGCCAGCAGGCGTAGGGCCATGTCCTTGAGCATGCGGTCGCCCGCGGCGTGGCCGAGGGAGTCATTGATCGGCTTGAAGCGGTCGAGGTCGAGGAACATCAGCACCACCCACGACTTCTGCCGTTCGGCCTGCTGCAGCGCGGTGTGCAGGCGGTCCTGGAACAGCGTGCGGTTGGGCAGGTGGGTCAGGGCGTCGTAGTAGGCCAGGCGGTGGATGCGTTGCTCGCTGGCCTTGCGCTCGCTGATGTCGGTAAAGAAGCACACGTAGCTGGCCAGGTCGCCTTCGTCGTCAAGCACCGCAGTAATGCCGACCCAGGCCGGGTAGCGCTCGCCATCGCGGCGCTTGAGCCATACTTCGCCTTCCCAGCTGCCGCGCTGGTGCAGCTGCTTGAGCACGTAGCGCAGGTGGCCTTCCTGTTGTTCGTCGACGGTGAGCATGCCGGGCAGTTGGTCGAGCACGTCGCTGACCGCGTAGCCGCTGACCCTGCTGAACGCTTCGTTGGCCTGCACGATGTACCCGGCCGGGTCGGTGATGAGGATGGCCGAGGTGGAGTGCTCGAACACCGTCGCGGCCATGCGCAGGTCTTTTTCCGCGCGGCGCTGCTGGCTGATGTCGCGGCCCACGCCCAGCACGCCCTCGAAGCGCTCGTGGTCGTCCCACACCAGCACCAGGCGCAGTTCGATGGGGATCTTGCGGCCATCGGCACGCAAGCAGTCGAACAGGAACAGCTGGGTCGGCAGCTGGCTGCGCAGTTGGGCCAGTTGCTCCCTGTCGCCCATGGCTTTGCTGACCCGCTCCATCAGGCTGTAGATGCCGGTGAGCTGGGACGGGTTGGCGACGATCGACTGCCAGCCGTTTTCGAAGATCCAGTCGGCCTGGTAACCCAGCACGGCGTGCACCGAGGGGCTGACGTAATTGAGCTGCAGGCGGCTGTTGGTGGAGAAGATCACGTCGCTGATGCTTTCGGCGAGCATGCGGTAGCGCTGTTCGCTGTCACGCAGCGACTGGCTGGCCTCGATCTGCACGGTGACGTCCTTGCCCACCCCGATGATGCGCGTAACCAGGCCATCGCCGTCGCGGGTCAGCACCTGTTCACGGATGTCGTAGCAGCGCCAGCCGCCGTCGCGGTGGCGAAAGCGCAGCTGGCAATGCAGCGGCTGGCCGTGGCCGTTGTCGCGCTGTTGCTGGCGCAAAGCCTGGTAATGCGCGGCGTCTTCGGGGTGCAGCAACAGCTCCCAGAAGCGGTCGCCCATCTGCGCCAGCTCGGTGCGGTTGTAGCCCAGGGTCTGGCCGAGGTGGCGGTTGCTGAAGATCATCCGCTGGCTGAGCACGTCCTGCACATACAGCTGGTCGGGCACGGTACGCACCACGTCCGACCAGAAGCTTTCGCGCTCCAGCAGCGACAACTCCACCTGCTTGCGGCTGGTGATGTCGCTGATGCTGAGGATCACTGCCTGGTAGTCGCGCCGCTGCGTGGGCAGGCGCGCCATCAGCCACAGGTGCAGCTCGCCGCCCAGCGGGGCAGGCAGGCGTACTTCCAGCTCGAGCAGCGGGCGCTGTTCGATCAGCGCGTCGATCAGTTGCATGCCAATGCTGTCACGGCCATCGCCGCTGCCGGCGATCAGCCGTTGCCAAGCGCCCTCGTGGCATTGGACATTGAGCAGCTGGCGCGCCACCTGGTTGATCTCGGTGATCTTCAGTTCCTGCAGCAGTGAGCGGCGCAGGTCAGGGTCCAGCGCCAGGCTTTGCTTGAGCGCGGCGAGGTTGCGCAGGTGGTAGCGGTCGAGCTGCCCGGGCAGGCTGGAGAGGTCGAGCACGCACAGGGCCACGCCGGTGCCCTCGAAGATTTCGTGGTAGCGCCGGCGGTCTTCCTGCAGGGCGCGTTGGCGGCGGCGCATGTTGATCAGCGCCAGCACCGGCAGCAGGGCGCAGAACAGCGCCAGCAGCACCTTGCCGAGCAGCGCCGGCAGCAGCTTGTGCTGGGCCAGGCTTGCATCGTACAGCCCACGCAATTGCCAGGCGCTGTTGTCGATGAACGCCAGCATCACGCTTTGCAGGGGCTCGCCGCTGGTCTGTGCGGGTGCATGGCGTTCCAGCACCTCGCCACTGCGGCTGTTTTCCAGCAGCCACAGCGGATGGCCGGGGCCGTCCAGGTGCACGGTGAGGGTGCGGTAGTAATCAGGGGTCAGGCGCAGCAGCCAGTAGCCGCGGTCCTGTTCGCTGGCCTGGCGCAGCAGCAGGTAGACGGTGCTGTTGTCTGCCGAATTGGAGAAAAAGTAGAGGCGCCCCTGGTTCAGCTTGACCAGCTCGTCAATCAGCTGACGGTCGGGGCTGCCGGCCAGGCTGTCGCCCAGCAACTGGCCATTGTGGTCCAGCCAGGCCATGTCGCGCAGGGTCGGCAGCCGTTCGCGCAAGGTGCCGAGCAGGCTGGGCAGGGCGGCGGGCGTCGGCGCTTTGACGTAGGGCTGGACAACATTCAGCGCCTGCTGGGCCTTGAGCGCCATGTTCAGGCCCAGGTGGTCGGCCAGTTCGGCACTCGCATCGAGGTGCTGCTGGCGTTGGTCGGCCTGGGTGTGGCGGAACTGCGCGAACAGTTGCCAAAGCAGCAAACTCAGCAGCACCAAGGCCAGCATGGCCAGCGCACCCTTGAGCGAACCGCGCAGCGAAGCACGCGGGTGCGGTAAGGCGGGGCGCAGCGGAGACGGATGATTGAGATTGGTCAAGCGTTGATCCTGCTACTGGTCTGGCGATGGCAGGGATTGATCATGCACGGTGTATGCCGGTGCTGCAGTGGCCGGACCGCGGTGGCGCACTATAAGGCCGGACACCTGAAACCGGCTAGCATGCCTGTCATTATGGCAAAGTGCCAGCTGTGCTTCGAGGTGCCGATGGTCGTGGTGGAGCCTGGCGGTTCGGCAAGGCCTTGCTTCCTGTGCGAGAATGCCGGCCGCTTCAAATGACAACGCATCGGAGATGTTCGGTTTTGGTTACTCACTTTTCCACCAATGGCCTCGATTCCGCCTGCGGGCGCAGCAGTCAGACCCTTGTCAGCACTGCCGTGACCGAGGACGTATCCTGCAAGTCGTGCCAGCGTTCGCTGGTCAAACCGGAGGCTTCGGCCGCCAAGAACAAGACGCCGTCGCTGGCCGAACTGCGCAAGACCGCCAAGGCGGCTGCAGCGCCGGCTGAGGTTGTGGCTGCGGCCAAGCCTGCGGCGAAGGTCGTCAGCACCACGCCAGCCAGCAAGCCTGTCGCCCAGCCGGCCAAGGTTGCCGAGCAGCCTGCCCGCAGCGGTGGCTTCAGCGTCAAATCCGCCTGGGCCGCGCGCCTGGCGGAGCAGAGCGGCCGTTGCCGGTTGCCGCGTGGCAAGGCCAAACAGCGTCACGTCTGATTTTTGTGTGGCCAGTACTGGCCTCATCGCCGGCAAGCCGGCTCCCACAGGGTCACCACCACAGGCCCGTGGGTGTCGGCTGGCTGGCGATGGGCCGCAAAGCGGCCCCAATTAGCCCCACCATCCGGCCACCCTGTGCAACGCCGCGCGTTGGCGTAGAATGGTCGACTTTGTTCAATGACACCCCGTAAACACATCCCCCTGGCCACCTGGCTGGGCGATCGTCGATGTCTTTACCTATCTGATTAGAGGGCTTGGTTTTGGCTCAATACGTCTACACCATGCATCGGCTGAGCAAAGTCGTGCCGCCGAAGCGGGAAATTCTCAAGAATATTTCCCTGTCGTTCTTCCCGGGCGCCAAGATCGGCGTACTCGGCCTGAACGGCGCGGGTAAATCGACCCTGCTGCGGATCATGGCGGGCGTCGACAAGGAATTCGACGGCGAAGCCCGCCCGATGCCCGACATCAACGTGGGTTACCTGCCGCAGGAACCGCAACTGGACCCGACCAAGACCGTGCGTGAAGTGGTCGAGGAAGCGGTCAGCGTGATCAAGGACGCCCAGGCTCGCCTGGACGAGGTCTACGCCGCCTACGCCGAACCCGACGCCGACTTCGACAAGCTGGCCGCCGAACAGGCCAAGCTCGAGTCGATCCTGCAGGCAGCCGATGGCCACAACCTCGAGCGCCAGCTGGACGTCGCCGCCGACGCCCTGCGCCTGCCGGCCTGGGACGCAAAAATCGAACACCTGTCCGGTGGTGAGAAGCGCCGTGTGGCCCTGTGCCGCCTGCTGCTGTCGGCCCCCGACATGCTGCTGCTCGACGAACCGACCAACCACCTGGACGCCGACTCGGTGGCCTGGCTGGAGCGCTTCCTGCACGACTTCCCGGGCACCGTGGTTGCTATTACCCACGACCGTTACTTCCTCGACAACGTCGCCGGCTGGATCCTCGAACTGGACCGCGGCGCCGGTATCCCGTACGAAGGTAACTATTCGGGCTGGCTGGAGGCCAAGTCGGACCGTCTGGCGCAAGAGTCCAAGCAACAGAGCGCCCACGAGAAGGCCATGAAAGAGGAACTGGAGTGGGTGCGCAAAGGCGCCAAGGCCCGCCAGTCCAAGTCCAAGGCCCGTCTGCAGCGTTTCGAAGAAATGCAGTCGCAGGAATTCCAGAAGCGCAGCGAGACCAACGAGATCTACATCCCGGCCGGCCCACGCCTGGGCGACAAGGTCATCGAGTTCAAGAACGTCTCCAAAGGCTATGGCGACCGTGTGCTGATCGACAACCTGTCGTTCGCCATGCCCAAGGGCGCTATCGTCGGCGTTATCGGCGGTAACGGTGCCGGTAAGTCGACCCTGTTCCGCATGCTGATGGGCAAGGAACAGCCGGATTCGGGCAGCATCGAGATTGGTGAAACCGTACAGCTGGCCTGTGTGGACCAGAGCCGCGAAGACCTGGACGGCGGCAAGACCGTGTTCCAGCAGGTTTCCGACGGTTCCGACATGATCAAGATCGGCAACTACGAGATTCCGTCGCGCACCTACGTTGGCCGTTTCAACTTCAAGGGCGGTGACCAGCAGAAATTCGTCAAGGACCTGTCCGGTGGTGAGCGTGGCCGTCTGCACCTGGCCCTGACCCTGAAGGAGGGCGGCAACGTCCTGCTGCTCGACGAACCGTCCAACGACCTCGACGTCGAAACCCTGCGTTCGCTGGAAGAAGCCCTGTTGGACTTCCCAGGCGCCGCGATCGTGATTTCCCACGACCGTTGGTTCCTGGACCGTGTGGCCACTCACATCCTGGCGTACGAAGACGACTCGAACGTGATGTTCTTCGAGGGCAACTACACCGAGTACGAAGCCGACCGCAAGAAGCGCCTGGGCGATGCTGCTGCCCAGCCGCACCGTGTACGGCACAAGAAGCTGGCGCAGTAAGCCGGTTTAGTTGCACAAGAATGGGGCCCTTGGTGGCCCCATTTTTGTGCCTGGGGTAATTCGGTGTTGGACCGATCGCGGGCAAGCCCGCTCCTACAGGGGCCGCGCAATGCCGGGGTCAAGGGGGCGTTGGTGGGGGTGGCCTTGCCCGCGACAGGTCGGCATTTTGTATACACTTATATAAAACGCACCAAATAATTTCATAAAAACGACATTTCGCCCTATTCCAGTGCGATTGCTTCTTGGTACATTCGGGAAAAAACCAATAAGTCCAATCCCTCTTGGTGAGACGTCTACCATGATCGAATCCGTCGACAACTTCCTCGCGCGCCTGAAGCAACGCGACCCGGCCCAGCCCGAATTCCATCAGGCGGTGGAAGAAGTTTTGCGCAGCCTCTGGCCGTTCCTCGAAGCCAATCCCCACTACCTGCAAGCCGGCATCCTCGAGCGCATGGTCGAGCCGGAGCGCGCCGTGCTGTTCCGCGTGTCGTGGGTGGACGACCAGGGCAAGGTCCAGGTCAATCGCGGCTACCGTATCCAGATGAGCAGCGCCATCGGCCCGTACAAGGGCGGCCTGCGCTTCCACCCGTCGGTGAACCTGGGCGTGCTCAAGTTCCTGGCCTTTGAGCAGGTGTTCAAGAACTCCCTCACCTCGCTGCCCATGGGCGGCGGCAAAGGCGGTTCGGACTTCGACCCGAAGGGCAAGAGCGATGCCGAAGTCATGCGCTTCTGCCAGGCGTTCATGAGCGAGCTGTACCGCCACATCGGCGCCGACTGCGACGTACCGGCCGGTGACATCGGCGTTGGTGCCCGCGAGATCGGCTTCATGTTCGGCCAGTACAAACGCCTGGCCAACCAGTTCACCTCGGTGCTGACCGGCAAGGGCATGACCTACGGCGGCAGCCTGATCCGCCCTGAAGCCACCGGCTACGGCTGCGTGTATTTCGCCGAAGAAATGCTCAAGCGTCGCGACCTGCGCATCGACGGCCGCCGCGTGGCCATCTCCGGTTCCGGCAACGTGGCCCAGTATGCTGCGCGCAAGGTCATGGACCTGGGTGGCAAGGTCATCTCGCTGTCCGATTCCGAAGGCACCCTGTACGCCGAAGCCGGCCTTACCGACGCCCAGTGGGATGCGGTGATGGAGCTGAAGAACGTCAAGCGTGGCCGCATCAGCGAACTGGCTGCACAGTTCGGCCTGGAATTCCGCAAGGGCCAGACCCCATGGACCCTGCCGTGCGACATCGCCCTGCCGTGCGCCACGCAGAACGAGCTGGGCACCGAAGACGCCCGCACCCTGCTGCGCAATGGCTGCATCTGCGTAGCCGAAGGCGCCAACATGCCGACCACTCTGGAGGCTGTGGATATCTTCATTGATGCCGGCATCCTGTATGCACCGGGCAAGGCCTCCAACGCCGGCGGCGTGGCCGTGTCGGGGCTGGAAATGTCGCAGAACGCCATGCGCCTGCTGTGGACCGCCGGTGAAGTGGACAGCAAACTGCACAACATCATGCAGTCGATTCACCATGCTTGCGTGCACTACGGTGAAGAGGCCGATGGCAAGATCAACTACGTGAAGGGCGCCAATATTGCCGGCTTCGTGAAAGTTGCCGATGCCATGCTGGCGCAAGGCGTGGTCTGATCCTGAAGTCTGGGGCTGCTTTGCAGCCCAATCGCCGGCAAGCCAGCTCCTACAGGTACCGCGACGGCCTCTGGCTCAGCGCTGTCCCTGTGGGACAGGTACCGCGACGGCCTCAGGCTTAGCGCTGTCAGTGTGGGAGCCGGCTTGCCGGCGATTGGGGCGCGCAGCGGCCCTGATGTTTTTCAAGCCTCGCTAACGATCTCCATGATCTCGATCATCTGATCCCCCACCGGCCGCCGCCACACCACCTCGTCCCCAGGCGCCGCGCCCAACAACGCCCGCCCCAGCGGCGATGCCCAATTGATCAGGCCCCGGCTGGCATCGGCTTCATCCTCACCAACCAGTTGCACCCGCTGCTCCTGGCCCTGCTCATCGCTAAACCTCACCCGGCTGCCGATCTGCACCTTGCTGTTCGAAGTAGCGGCAGGCACCACCTGCGCGCTCTGCACCCTTGCGCTGAAGTAACGCAAATCACGTTCGGTATCCGCCAGGCGCTGCTTGTCACCCCGTTCGCCCTGGGCCTGCAGCTCCGCTCGCAGGGCATTCAGTTCGGCCACACGCTGCTGCAGCTGGCGCAGGCCACTGGCGGTAACGTAATTGGGCTGGTCGCTGACACGCCGCTCCACCGGCTGGTCGGCCTGGGCGGCGGCCTGGTCCTCGTTGACGAATGCTCGGCTCATGCTGGGGCCTCCTTTTGCTGGAGACCATGGTGGCAGGTTGCGGGTTTCAATGGATGTCCGTTTGCGACTCAGTCGTGGCGGTAGGCCCGCGCGGCGCCGCGGTCCTTCTCCTGCTGCCACTCGCGGTCGCGATCGTCCCAGAAGCGCTCGTGGTACAGGCGCTGCTCTTCGCTGTTCTGCATCGCGTGGCACTGGCGAAAGCCGTCGTCCCAGCCGCTTTCGTACTGGCGGTTGTGCAGGTAACGCTGCACGTCCTTGCGAAAGTTGCCAACCATCAGCCCGGCCGCCTGGCGGCCGCTGCTGCAGCCGTCCTGGTAACCGTCGGCGTAGGCAGGGGGATAGCCGTTCTGGACCATCTGCTCGTGAGTGGTTTCGCAACCGGAAAGCAACAATGCGATGCACACGCCTAACCAGTACCGCGACATGGCCACAAGACCCTCGGAATGATGCTGGAAAGTCTAGGTGGCCAGTTGTCGAGGCGCTGTCAAAACAGTGTCAAAGAGTCGGTTGGTTCACAGTGTCTAGTGGAGGCTTTGCCGGCCCTATCGCCGGCAAGGCTGTGGTGTACCTGTGGGAGCCGGCTTGCCGGCGATAGGGCCAGTACAGTCAATAGTGATACCACTTTACCTCAAGCATCACTTCGTTCTGCGCGGTAGCCAGGTGGCTGAACTCCCGTGAAGCACTCAACCTCAACCCCAGGTTCTGGCTGATCTCCCACTGCTGGTTCAGGCTCACGCTGCGCCGCACCTCGCCATTGGTGAAGTAGTCGCCCTTGGCCTCTAGCGTCATGTTGCCCAGGCCGTTGCGCCACAGCAGCCCGCCGTTGAACCCCGCCGCCGGTGCGATGAACTGGGCGAAGTCGTTGTGGTGCTCGACCCGCACGGTACCCAAGGCAAAGCCCAGCAGCCCGTCGGCCAGTTGCCAGGTGCCGCCGGCGCCACCGTTCACATGGCTGACCAGCACCTCGTCGTCATGTTTGCCCGGCACCCGCTCCAAGCCACCGGTAACCTGCCAGGACCAAGGCTTGAGTAGTTCGTTACGCGGTGTCAGCGAGCGAATGGTCGCCAAGTCCAGCTGTTGCACCTGCCAGTCGTTGCCTTCGTACTGGCGCACTTTGAGCTGCAGAATCTCGATCTGCGCGCCGAGTGGGAAGCCGTAGGCGTTGTCGTT
Organism: Pseudomonas sp. NPDC012596; assembly: GCF_042902325.1. Taxonomy (NCBI): domain Bacteria; kingdom Pseudomonadati; phylum Pseudomonadota; class Gammaproteobacteria; order Pseudomonadales; family Pseudomonadaceae; genus Pseudomonas; species Pseudomonas sp. NPDC012596. Next base: position 57,884 of record NZ_JBIBEB010000012.1, read on the forward strand.
GAGGTCGTGATAGGCCATGCGCAGCCCGTATTCGGCATAGGCGCGGTCTTCACGGGTGCCGACGCCAAGCTGCCAGGTGCGCGAGTCGTGGCCGTCTTCGGGCAGGCCTGGGCGCTCGATCTGCAGTGGCGGCGGCGGGTTGCGGTTGATCGCCCGCAGCAGCTCGAAGCTGCGTGTGGCCTGGCCCGGGTCGCGTTCCTGGCCGTTGGCGCGGTAGCGCTCCAGGCGGTAGGCGGCATCCTGTACCAGCGCCTGGCGCTCACGGGGCAGGGCGGTGAACGCGGGGCTTTGAAGTTGCGTGGTGTCGGCGCTCACGGCCAGTACCTGGCGCTTTTCGTCATGGTCCAGCGGCTCGGCGCGGGCCAGTAACTCACGTTCGCGCGAAGGGCGGTAGGTTTCGCTGGCGACCAGGCCGGATTGCTTGACCGCCTTGACCGTGTCGGTGGGGATCGCGGTCAGCGGGAACTGCGAGGTCAGGTCAAGGCTCGGCCGGGCCACCTGCAGCAGCTCAAGCAGGCGGTAGGAGCAATTCTCGTCGAAGAAAAAATAATCGAACTGGACCTGCTTGAGCTCCCAGACGTGCTCGACCATGCGCCCGGTCTCTTCCGGCGTCAGGTCCAGCTGGTATTCCCACAGGTCGCGGTTTTCCAGGCTGCGGTATTCGGACAGCTTCTCCTGGTAGGGCATCAGCGCAAACAGGCCGGGATAACCGCCCATCAGGCCCTTCCAGGCATACAGGATGCTGTTGTCGCTGCCCTCGATATAAGCGCCGAAGTTGATGGCGTAGCTCAGCAGCGTGGTGTCGTCGCTGCGGGTATTGGGCTGGTCGATGCGCAGCAAGGTGTGGCCGAACATCGACGATGGGCTGTTCAGGTAAGCGGCCGGGAAGATCAGCGCCGCGCTGTGTGGGTCGATCGACTGGTACCAGGTCTTGAATTCCTGGCAGTCCGGTTGCGGCAGGCCTTGCAGGCCGAGTTGCTCACGCAGCCAGCGGGTGCGCGCGGGGAATACGCATTGGGCATGCTTGTCGCCCAGGCTCGCCGGGGCGTACAGCGCCTGTACGGTGGCGCGCAGTTCCTGGTCCGGGTGGTGTGCCCCGTCTTCGGCGAGGAAGAACTTGCGGTCGTCGACATAGCTGCGCCAGCCGCCGAGCTTGGCGGTTTCGTAATGGCCCAGGGCGATCCAGTAGGGGGTGTTGGCCAGTTGCTGGAGGCGGCCTTCATCCAGCGCAGGTGCGGCATGAACAGGGGCGCAGGCACACAGCGCCAGGTAAGCGAGGCGTTTGAGCATGTCGGGCAACTACTTCTTAACGATGCCGATAGAAAGGCGAAAACCCGCCCCGTGATGGGGCGGGAGCAGCCGCGCTTAAGCTTCGGTTGCGTACTTGGCCAGGCGTGGGTCGTTTTTCAGGACGGCCAGGGTGTTGGTGTGGACAGTTTCGGCAGTCACGTCGGCGCTGCTGAAGATCTGGTTGAAGTGCTGGTGGGCGACCGAGTTGAAGTAGCCGCGGTCTTCCGGCGCCACGCCCAGTACCACCGCGTAGGTAGTGAGCGCTTCGCCTTGGCCCATGGCCATGTCTTCGGACAGCTCGTTCATCATGCCATTCATGGCGAACCAGGACTTGCCGCCATAGGTCAGCGAAGCCTTGGTGGAGCAGCCGTTGGTGCCGGAGGTCATGCCGAAGGTGGCGTTGCCGGAGGTGCCGTTGGTGGTAGAGGCCAGGAAGTGAGCCGGGGTGCCGCGCTGGCCTTCGAACAGCATGTTGCCCCAGCCGCAGTTCGGGCCACCTGGCGCTTCGGCCATGGCGTTGAGGGAAACCACGGTGAACAGAGTACCCAGAAGAATCCGTTTCATAGCATTTGTTCTCTATTTGTCTTAACCAAGGGTCAGGTTTCTGGCAACTCGGTTGCCAAGTCGGGAAAGCGTTTCACCCACCCGCGCAGCTTGGAGTTTAGGCACGATCTAAAGGTTGCGTTGTTGATTGCGAAAAATTTGCTTGTGCATCAAGCCACCCGCCTGCGACATAAAGTCCCGAGGAGCCTTGCAAGGCGCGCGCGGGCAGCGCCAGAATGCTGCGTATCTGCCCGCCGAAGTAAGGAAACCCAATGCCCGATCCTGTCGCTGCGCGCCTGCGTCTCGCGCCTGAAGCTTTGACCAGGCGTTTTTCCCCCGAGCAGTTTGCCTTTGCCACCACCGACGATCTGGAGCCGTTTCGCGGAGTCCTGGGCCAGGAACGTGCTGTCGAGGCCCTGCAGTTCGGCGTGGCCATGCCACGCCCGGGTTACAACGTGTATGTGATGGGTGAGCCTGGTACCGGGCGCTTCTCGTTCGTCAAGCGCTACCTCAAGGCCGAGGGCAAGCGCCAGCAGACCCCGGCCGACTGGGTTTACGTCAACCACTTCGATGACACCCGCGAGCCGCGTGCCCTGGAGCTGCCGTCGGGCAGCGCCGCTGAATTCATCAGCGACATGGGTGGCCTGATCGACAACCTGCTGGCGACCTTCCCGGCGGTGTTCGAGCACCCGTCCTACCAGCAGAAGAAGGGCGCCATCGACCGCGCCTTCAACCAGCGTTACGACCGCGCCCTGGATGTGATCGAGCGCGCCTCGCTGGAAAAGGACGTGGCCCTGTACCGCGACGCCAGCAACGTGGCCTTCACCCCGATGGCCGACGGCAAGGCGCTGGACGAGGCCGAATTCGCCCAGCTGCCGGACGAAGTCCGCGAGCAGTTCCACGAGGACATCGCTTTCCTCGAGGAGCGTCTGAACGAAGAACTGGCCAGCCTGCCGCAGTGGAAGCGCGAGTCGAACAACCAGCTGCGCCAGCTCAACGAAGAAACCATCACCCTGGCCCTGCAGCCATTGCTGGCGCCGCTGTCGGAGAAGTACGCCGAGAACGCGGCGGTGTGCGCCTATCTGCAATCGGTACAGGTGAACCTGCTGCGCACCGTGGTAGAGCAACTGGTCGATGACAGCAAGGCCGACGCCGTGGCGCGCAAGCTGCTCGAAGAGCAGTACGCGCCGAGCCTGGTGGTTGGCCATCACGCTGCCGGCGGTGCGCCGGTGGTATTCGAGCCGCACCCGACCTATGACAACCTGTTCGGGCGCATCGAATACAGCACCGACCAGGGCGCCCTGTACACCTCGTACCGCCAGTTGCGCCCAGGTGCGCTGCACCGTGCCAATGGCGGTTTTCTGATCCTCGAAGCCGAAAAGATGCTTGGCGAGCCGTTCGTCTGGGATGCGCTCAAGCGTGCCCTGCAGTCGCGCAAGCTGAAGATGGAGTCGCCGATCGGCGAACTGGGCCGCGTTGCCAGTGTCAGCCTGCAGCCGCAGATGATTCCGCTCAACGTCAAGTTGGTCATCATCGGCTCGCGCCAGCTGTACTACGCGCTACAGGACCATGATTCGGACTTCCAGGAAATGTTCCGGGTGCTGGTCGACTTCGACGAAGATATGCCGATGGTCGACGAGAACCTTGAGCAGTTCGCCCAGCTGTTGCGCACCCGTACCAACGAGGAAGGCATGGCGCCGCTGACCAGCGATGCGGTGGCGCGCCTGGCGACCTACAGCGCACGCCTGGCGGAAAACCAGTCGCGCCTGTCGGCGCGCATCGGCGACCTGTTCCAGTTGGTCAGCGAGGCCGATTTCATCCGCCAGCTGGCCAGTGACGCGATGACTGACGCCGGGCACATCGAACGTGCGCTCAAGGCCAAGGCCACCCGCACTGGGCGCGTCTCGCAGCGGGTGCTCGACGACATGCTTGCCGGCATCATCCTGATCGACACCGAAGGCGCGGCCATCGGCAAGTGCAACGGCCTGACCGTGCTGGAAGTGGGCGACTCGGCGTTCGGCATGCCGGCGCGTATTTCCGCCACCGTGTACCCGGGCGGCAGCGGCATCGTCGACATCGAGCGTGAGGTCAACCTGGGCCAGCCGATCCACTCCAAAGGGGTGATGATCCTTACCGGTTACCTCGGTAGCCGCTACGCCCAGGAATTCCCGCTGGCGATCTCGGCGAGCATCGCGCTGGAGCAGTCCTACGGCTATGTGGACGGTGACAGTGCGTCGCTGGGTGAGGCGTGCACGCTGATCTCGGCGCTGTCGCGCACACCGCTCAAGCAGTGCTTTGCCATTACTGGCTCAATCAACCAGTTCGGCGAAGTGCAGGCGGTGGGTGGGGTCAACGAGAAGATCGAAGGCTTCTTCCGCCTGTGCGAAGCCCGGGGCCTGACCGGCGAGCAAGGGGTGATCATCCCGCGTGCCAACGTCGCCACGCTGATGCTCGACGAGCGCGTGCTGCAGGCGGTCGAGAACGGCATGTTCCATGTCTATGCGGTCAGCCAGGCCGACGAAGCGTTAAGCCTGCTGGTGGGCGAGGAGGCCGGGGTGCTGAACGACGAGGGCCTGTTCACCGAAGGCAGCGTCAATGCCCGGGTGGTCGAACGCCTGCGGGAAATTGCCGAGATGATCAGCGAGGAAGACATCGAGAAGGCGGAAAAGGAACGCCTGGAAGATGTCATTGCCCAGGCCAAACCGGCCTGAGTCAATAAATCGGCGCTGACGGCCATGTGCTACCGTTCAGCGCCGGTTTTCCATCTTTTTACAGCATTATTCTATGCTGGAACTTAAGGACGGCAGCAGGGTTCAGGATGGAGACAGCCCGAACGTTTTGGGCTGAACAGGGCTTATTGGAGGGGGACGCTGCCATGCGCAACCTCAGCCTTACTCGCCAGTGCCTGGGCCTGGTGACCCGTATCGAATGCAGCATTCGTCCGCTGGCCGGCGACAACGGCATGTGGACCTTGCTGTTCGCCGCCGGCATGGCCGGTGAACAACCCTCTGCCATCAAGGCCCAGGGGCCTTTTCATGGCCCGCTGGTGGCCGAGTCCGTGCTCAATGCCATCGTCGACAGCCTGACCCTGCATGGGTATCAGGTCGCCGAGGATCCGCAGATCTGGTGCCTGCACTTGCAAGCTCAGTTACGCCGGATCAACGGCGAGCGTTGCCGCAACCTTGGGGATTACCAGTTCCACCCCGAGACCTGAGAGCACGCTACGTTGTTGGTAGGACAACGCAAGCCATGTAGGAGCCGGCTTGCCGGCGATTGGGCTGCGCAGCGGCCCGCCTTTCAAGCAGGCTTTTGCTGTAACAGGTGGCTGGCTATACTCGCTGTCGCTTTTTAGTCACCTGACGAGTCCCAAACCCTCCATGGAACGTATTCTCGAAAACGCGATGTATGCCTCGCGCTGGCTGCTCGCCCCCATCTACTTTGGCCTGTCCCTCGGGCTGCTGGCCCTGGCGCTGAAATTCTTCCAGGAAGTTGTCCACGTCCTGCCCAATGTCTTTGCCCTGAGCGAAGCGGACCTGATCCTTGTGATCCTTTCGCTGATCGACATGTCGCTGGTTGGCGGCCTGCTGGTGATGGTGATGATCTCCGGCTACGAAAACTTCGTGTCGCAACTGGACATCGACGAGAGCAAGGAGAAGCTCAACTGGTTGGGCAAGATGGACTCCTCGTCGCTGAAGATGAAGGTCGCCGCCTCGATCGTGGCCATTTCCTCCATCCACCTGCTGCGGGTGTTCATGGATGCCCAGAACATCTCCACCGATTACCTGATGTGGTACGTGATCATCCACATGACCTTCGTGGTGTCGGCGTTCTGCATGGGCTACCTGGACAAGCTGACCAAGCACTGAGTATTGCCATGCCTGCGCCGCCCGTCCGTTGCAAAACGGACGGGCGGTGTTGTATTCGGCTTGTGCTTTCGGCGGGGCTGTACGAAAAATGAGCACTCATGCCTGGTTCCAGCAGCGAGGTGCTCTCATGAACCTGCATCAGCTCAATACCGAGGCCAGGGCCGGCCATGTCAACGAACTGAATCTGATTGCCATCGAAGGTGGTGATTACCTGCTCGAAGCCCGAGTCAACGGGCGCGCTCAGCCGCTCGATGACAGCCAGGGCAAACGCCTGCGCGTGCGCTCGGTGGAAGAGGCGCGGGAGCTGTTGAAACCTTTGCCGATGATGTCGATGAACCTGCTGCATTGGTCTGTGCAGGACGAGATGTGTGGCATGGGGCAACACCCGGAAGAAGACCTCAAGGTGCCCATTTCGCCGCGCTCGGCCTGGTAGCTGCTCGCAGCGCCCCAGTGTGCTAGGCTGCTCGCCCTTTTCATCAAGGGCGCGGCTGCACTGCGCCCTGCAGTGGAGCACGACAATGTCCGAACTCAACCTGTCCACCGACGAAACCCGCGTAAGCTACGGCATCGGCCGTCAGCTGGGCGGCCAGCTGCGCGACAACCCGCCACCGGGCGTTAGCCTGGAAGCTATCGTGGCCGGCCTGACCGACGCCTTCAATGGCGCCGATAGCCGCGTCAACGAAGCCGACCTGTCGGCCAGCTTCAAAGTGATCCGCGACATCATGCAAGCAGAAGCTGCTGCCAAGGCTGAAGCCGCTGCTGGCGCTGGCAAGGAATTCCTGGCCGAAAACGCCAAGCGTGAAGGCATCACCACCCTGGCTTCGGGCCTGCAGTTCGAAGTGCTGACCGCCGGCGAAGGCGCCAAGCCCACCCGCGAAAGCAACGTGCGTACGCACTACCACGGCACCCTGATCGACGGCACTGTGTTCGACAGCTCCTACGATCGTGGTCAGCCGGCTGAATTCCCGGTTGGCGGCGTGATTGCTGGCTGGACCGAAGCCTTGCAGCTGATGAACGCTGGCAGCAAATGGCGCCTGTACGTGCCGAGCGAGCTGGCCTACGGCGCCCAAGGCGTCGGCAGCATCCCGCCGCACAGCGTGCTGGTATTCGACGTCGAACTGCTCGACGTTCTGTAATGCCCTGGGGCCGCTACGCGGCCCATTCGCCGGCAAGCCGGCTCCCACAAGGACCGCGCAATACCTGAGGGTTGTGCTGTACCTGAGGGTTGTGCTGTACCTAAGGGTTGCACTGTACCTGAGGGCTGCATTGTACCTTGAGGGTTGCACTGTACCCTGTGGGAGCCGGCTTGCCGGCGATGAGGCCGGTGCTGCCGGCCTCAATTCCAGTCTGTTCCCACCGGGCGCAAGGCCCGCGCATAGCAGAACAGGAACAGATTGCGCACCAGCTCCTTGAGCACCACCGGCTCACTCGAATTCAAACCCTGCAGGTCCAGGTCGCCCTGGTCGCGCAGTTCATCGAGCGCTTCTTCCTCGAGTACGGCGCACACTTCGCCAGTCTCGCGGTGCAAGATGCGCAGGTAAGGGTGGGGGCGGTCCAGCCAGGCGTCGATCAGATAAGTCATGGCTATTCTCCTTGGATAGCAGTTCCAATGAGAATAATTCTTATTATCAAAATAGCAAGAGACTATTGGAAGAATTCTTCCGAATGGTGCGGCTGACCCTGTTGCAGGATCTGTCAGGGCCACCGTCTGGCAGCCCCGTCGCACACTAAAATCAGACCTTTCGCACGAATTCCGACTTCAACTTCATGGCACCGATGCCGTCGATCTTGCAGTCGATATCGTGGTCACCGTCGCACAGGCGGATGTTCTTGACCTTGGTGCCGACCTTGACCACCAGGGAGGAGCCCTTGACCTTGAGGTCCTTGATCACGGTGACGGTGTCGCCATCCTGCAGCACGTTGCCGACCGAATCCTTTTTCACCACGTCATCGCTGGCAGCATCAGCTTCGCCGTTGGCCGACCACTCGTGGGCGCATTCTGGGCAGATCAGCTGAGTGCCATCCTCATAGGTGTATTCGGAATTGCATTTTGGGCAGGCTGGCAGAGTACTCACTTCGGTTCCTTAAACAGACAGGCGGTTAAAGGCCCATATTGTATAAGGTTTTAGCCGGGAAATGTTTTGTCTGTACAAAAGCATTCGCGGGACAAGCCCGCTCCCACAGTTACACCTCTGCCTTGAGCTTGGTGGATAACCTGTGGGAGCGGGCTTGTCCCGCGAAGAGGGCGATGCTGGCTTAGTGTGTACGCGCGACCGCAAACTCACTCAGCTCAACCAGCGCATCCCGGTATTCACTGGCCGGCAGCACTTCCAGGCAGACAATGGCCCGCTTGACGTAATCGCGCGCCATTTGCGCGGTGTAGTCCAGAGCGCCAGAAGCCTCGACCGCTACGCGGATCTGCTCCAGGTCTTCCAGGCCACCTTTCTGGATTGCCTTGCGCACCAGTGCCGCCTGCTCAGGCGTGCCTTCACGCATGGTGTAGATCAGCGGCAGGGTAGGCTTGCCTTCGGCCAGGTCGTCGCCGACGTTCTTGCCCAGGGTTTCCGAGTCACCTTTGTAGTCGAGCAGGTCGTCGACCAGCTGGAAGGCCACACCCAGGTGGTCACCGAAGGTACGCAGGGCCTCGCGCTGCTCGTCGGTGGCTTCGGCCAGCGCGGCGGCGCTGTGGGTCGAGGCCTCGAACAGCATCGCGGTCTTGCCGCGGATGACCTCCATGTACACCTCTTCGGTGGTGCTGGCATCGCGCACGCGCGACAGCTGCAGCACTTCACCCTCGGCAATCACCCGGGTGGCCTTGGAGAGGATCTGCATGACCGGCATCGAGCCCAGTTCGACCATCATTTCGAACGAGCGCGAGTAAAGGAAGTCGCCCACCAGCACGCTCGGCGCGTTGCCCCACAGTGCGTTGGCGGTGGAACGGCCGCGGCGCATGCCCGACATGTCGACCACATCGTCATGCAGCAGGGTGGCGGTGTGCAGGAACTCGATGGTCGCGGCCAGCAGGCGCAGGTCGTCGCCTTCGCGGCCCAGGGCCTTGCCGCACAGCAGCACCAGCAGGGGGCGCAGGCGCTTGCCACCGGCGGACGTGATATAGTCGCCGATCTTCGATACCAGCGGCACGCGCGAGGTCAGCTGCTTCTTGATGATCTCGTCGACGGCGCTGAAATCGTCAGCTACCGCGCGGTAGAAGGTTTGGGGTTGCATCGGCTGCTCCATTGAGGTTGCGCGGCATGCTAGGTCGCGGGTCCCGTGGTGTCAAGGCGCGGTGCCCGGGCGGCGGGGCCGGTACTTGCAAGCAAAACCCGGGTTGCGTACAATCGCGCACCCTAACTTCCTGGGCAGCACCTGCCTTACGCAATTGCACCGGGCCGTTCCAGCCCCATGCAGCCATGCCAGCCAATACTCAATATATAAAGCGCTGGGTGAGCAGGATTATCGGAGAAATACCCATGTCTTACGCAGTAATCGTTACCGGCGGCAAGCAGTACAAAGTCGCTGAAGGTGAATTCCTCAAGATCGAAAAACTGGAAGTCGCCACTGGCGAATCCGTGACCTTCGATCGCGTTCTGCTGGTTGCCAACGGTGAAGAAGTCACCATCGGCGCTCCAGTCGTCGCTGGCGCTAAAGTTGTTGCCGAAGTCGTTTCGCAAGGCCGTCACGATAAAGTACGCATCATCAAGTTCCGTCGTCGTAAGCACCACATGAAGCGTATGGGCCACCGCCAGTGGTTCACCGAGATCAAAATCACCGGCATCCAGGCTTAATCCCCTAGATCCCCTGAATTTATTTGGAGAATTGAACCATGGCTCACAAGAAGGCTGGTGGTAGTACCCGTAACGGTCGCGACTCAGAATCGAAACGCCTTGGCGTGAAGATGTATGGCAGCCAGGTCGTCAAGGCCGGCAACATCATCGTCCGTCAGCGCGGCACCCAGTTCCACGCCGGCTACGGCGTTGGCATGGGCAAGGATCACACCCTGTTCGCCAAGATCGAAGGCGTGATCAAGTTCGAGAAGAAAGGCGAGTTCAACCGCCGTTACGTGAGCATCGTCGCCGCTTAATCGCGACGTCGCTCCAGAAGCCCCGTCATGCGACGGGGCTTTTTCGTTTGTGGTGAGCCTCTTGCAAAGCTGTTTGTATGGGCTGCCGGCGTGGGTTTCTACGGTCGTACGGGGCCGCCGCGCTCATTTTTGCAAGAGCCTCAGGTTTTTCAAGTATTCAGCTCGCCGGAAGGCGAGGGGCGGTTTTAAATGAAGTTTGTTGACGAAGTATCGATTCGGGTCAAAGCCGGTGACGGCGGCAACGGTTGCATGAGCTTCCGTCGCGAGAAATTCATCGAGAACGGTGGCCCCAACGGCGGCGACGGTGGCGATGGTGGTTCGGTGTACATGGTGGCCGACGAAAACCTCAATACCCTGGTCGATTACCGCTACACCCGTCACCACGAAGCCCAGCGCGGCTCCAACGGTGGCAGCACCGATTGCACCGGCAAGAAGGGTGAAGACCTGTTCCTGCGCGTGCCGGTCGGCACTACGGTGATCGACGCGTCCACTCAGGAAGTGATCGGCGACCTGGTTACCCCAGGCCAGAAGCTGATGGTCGCCCAAGGCGGCTGGCACGGCCTGGGCAACACCCGTTTCAAATCCAGCACCAACCGTGCGCCGCGCCAGACCACCCCAGGCAAGCCGGGTGACCAGCGCGACCTGAAGATGGAGCTGAAGGTCCTGGCCGACGTTGGCCTGCTGGGCCTGCCAAATGCCGGCAAGAGCACCTTCATCCGTTCGGTATCGGCCGCCAAGCCGAAAGTCGCCGACTACCCGTTCACCACCCTCGTGCCAAACTTGGGCGTGGTCAGCGTCGACCGCTGGAAGAGCTTCGTCATCGCCGACATCCCCGGCCTGATCGAAGGCGCATCCGACGGTGCCGGCCTGGGTATCCGCTTCCTCAAGCACCTGGCGCGTACCCGCGTGCTGCTGCACCTGGTCGACCTGGCGCCGCTGGACGGCAGCAGCCCGGCCGATGCCGCCGAAGTAATCATCAACGAGCTGACCCGCTTCAGCCCGTCGCTGACCGACCGTGAGCGCTGGCTGGTGCTGAACAAGTCGGACATGCTGATGGACGACGAGCGCGACGAGCGGGTCAAGGAAGTGGTCGAGCGCCTGCAGTGGGAAGGCCCGGTCTACGTGATCTCGGCGATCTCCAAGCAAGGCACCGAGCAGCTCAGCCACGACCTGATGCGCTACATCGAAGACCGCGCCGACCGCCTGGCCAACGACCCGGCCTACGCCGAAGAACTGGCCGAACTCGACCAGCGCATCGAAGACGAAGCCCGTGCCCAGCTGCAGGCCCTGGACGACGCCCGTACCCTGCGTCGTACCGGCGTCAAGAGCGTGCACGACATCGGCGACGACGATGCATGGGATGACGATTTCGAGGACGACGAAGACGGCCCGGAAATCATTTACGTGCGCGACTGACCGGTTGCAGTACACTAAACGCCGCTCTCTGGAGCGGCGTTTTTGTATCTACGGTATCTACAGATTCGACATAGGTTGGAAGAGAAGATGCGAAGCAAGGTGACTGGCGCCAAGCGCTGGGTCGTGAAGATCGGCAGTGCGCTGCTCACGGCGGATGGCAAAGGCCTCGACCGCGGCGCCATGGCCGTGTGGGTCGAGCAGATGGTCGCGCTGCGTGAAGCAGGCGTGGAGTTGGTACTGGTCTCCTCCGGGGCCGTGGCAGCCGGCATGAGCCAGCTGGGCTGGACTTCGCGACCGAGCGCGATGAACGAGCTGCAGGCCGCTGCTTCGATCGGCCAGATGCGCCTGGTGCAAGCCTGGGAGTCGAGCTTCGGCGAGCACGGCAAGCACACCGCGCAGATCCTTCTGACCCACGACGACCTGTCCGACCGCAAGCGTTACCTCAATGCCCGCAGCACCCTGCGCACGCTGGTCGACCTGGGTGTAGTGCCGGTGATCAACGAAAACGACACCGTGGTCACCGACGAAATCCGCTTCGGCGACAACGACACGCTGGCCGCGCTGGTGGCCAACCTGGTCGAAGCCGACCTGCTCGTCATCCTCACCGACCGTGACGGCATGTTTGACGCCGACCCGCGCAACAACCCCGAAGCCCAGCTGATCTACGAAGCCCGTGCCGATGACCCGTCGCTTGACGCCGTGGCTGGCGGTACCGGTGGCGCCCTGGGGCGTGGTGGCATGCAGACCAAGTTGCGCGCTGCGCGCCTGGCCGCCCGTTCCGGTGCCCACACCATCATCATTGGTGGCCGCATCGAGCGTGTGCTGGACCGCCTGAAGGCCGGCGAGCGCCTGGGCACCTTGCTATCGCCCGAGCGCGGCATGCTGGCAGCGCGCAAGCAGTGGCTGGCTGGCCACCTGCAAACCCGTGGCACCCTGGTGCTCGACGCCGGTGCCGTGCAGGCCTTGCGTCAAGCCAACAAGAGCCTGCTGCCGGTTGGCGTGAAGACCGTGCAAGGCAGCTTCCGTCGCGGCGAGATGGTCGTCTGCGTGGGCCCGGACGGCCTTGAAGTGGCGCGCGGGTTGGCCAACTACAGCGCACTTGAAGCCCAGAAAATCATCGGCCAGTCGTCCGAGGCCATCGAGTCGCTGCTCGGTTACAGTGCCGAGCCGGAGCTGGTGCACCGCGACAACCTGGTGCTGGTATGAACCTGCTCAAGCGTGTAATTGCCGTGTCGGCGCTGGCGTTGCCGATGCTGGCCGGGGCAGAGGAGGTCGGCCAGGTGTCGACCGTGTTCAAGTTCCTCGGGCCGAACGACCGCATTGTGGTCGAGGCTTTCGATGACCCCAAGGTCGATGGTGTGACCTGCTACCTGTCGCGTGCCAAGACGGGCGGCATGAAAGGTGGGCTGGGCCTGGCAGAAGACCGTGCGGAGGCGTCGATCGCCTGCCGCCAGGTCGGGCCGATCAGCTTCAAGGGTGAGTTGAAGGACGGCGAGGAAGTGTTCAAGGAGCGCACCTCGCTGGTGTTCAAGACCATGCAGGTGGTGCGCTTCCTGGACAAGAAGCGCAATACGCTGGTGTACCTGGTGTACAGCGACCGCATGATCGAAGGTAGCCCGCAGAATGCGGTGACGGCCATCCCGATCTTGCCTTGGGCGCATTGATGTAATCGGGAGGCCTTTGGCCTCCAATCGCTGGCAAGCCAGCTCCCACAGGGTTATCACTGCCCTTGAAGGCTGTGGAGATCCCTGTGGGAGCCGGCTTGCCAGCTCCCACAGGGTTATCACTGCTCTTGAAGGCTGTGGAGATCCCTGTGGGAGCCGGCTTGCCGGCGAAAGGGCCGCAAAGCGGCCCCATTACTCCAGACTCAGGCCAACTCCTCAGCCTGATCCTTGCGCACAACCGCCTTCTCCACATCCCGTGGGCTGATGAACTTCCAGTCCGCTTCGTCGATGTAGATGCCATTCGGCCCGCTACCGCCTTCCAGGTCGATCGCCACGTGCGCCGACACCTGCGGCTTCACGCTCGCCAGAATCGGCACGAAGCCCAGCTGCAGACTGGTCTCCAGCAGTGCCGCCTGGTTGCGTTCGTCGATGTCCGCCGCTTCGTCCAGGTAGTACGGCAGGCGAATGCGCCCGGCCAGGTCGCGGTCCATCAGGTGCAGCAACAAGTACATGTTGGTCAGCGCCTTGATGGTCATGGTGGTGCCGTTGGACGCGGCGCCGTCGATGTCGGCGTGGATCACCGGCTGGCTGTTGATCTTGGTGATCTCGAACGCGAGCTCGAACAGGTCTTTGAGGCCCAACTGGTTATGGTTGGCCGCCACCAGCCGTGCCAGGTATTCCTTGGCCTCTTCGTTCTTGTGGTCCTGGTCCGAGTTCTGCGTCAGGTCGAATACCGACAGGGTCTCGCCTTCCTCGTACTGGCCGGCGCTGTGGATGATCTGGTCGATATGCTTGAGCGCTTCCTTGTTCGGCGCCAGCACCACGCGGAAGCTCTCCAGGTTGGACACTTGGCGCTTGTTGATCTCGCGGTTGAACAGGGCCAGCTGGTGCTCGAGGCTGTCGTAGTCGCTGCGGATGTTGCGCAGGGTCCGGGCAATGTCGGTGACCGCGGCGCGGCGCGCCTTGGCCAGGGTCAGGGCTTCGTCGGTGCGGTGCGCGTAAGCGTTCACCAGCAGCTGCAGGCGGCGCTCCATGTCGTCTTCGCTGTCGAACTTGGCCACGCCCTTCAGGCGCACCTGGGCGTACAGCGCCTCGATCTGGTTGTCGACGCGCTGCAAGCCCTGCCAGCTGTCCTGGTAGTCGTTGAGCAGCGGCAGCAGGTTGTCCATGGAGTCATCGACCGCCTCCATGAACGGCGTGCCGAACGGCAGGTCGGCCGGTAGCAGTTGGCGACGGCGCAAGGCGTCTTCCAGCGTGCGCTGTTTGGACTCCAGGTCGCCGATCTGGCGGCCGACCAGTTGCAGCTTGGCCGACAGTTGCTGAACGCGTTCGGTGAAGGCATCGCTGGAGCGCTTTAGCTCGTCCTGGGCGGCTTCCAGCTGCGCCAGTTGCTCCAGCTTCTCGGGTTCTTCAGCGGCCAGGGTTTCGCTGCGGCGGTAGTCTTCCAGGGCCTTCTGGGCATCCAGCACCTGTTGGTAGAGGGCTTCGGTCTGCGCCTTGGAGGCGGTGCGGTCTGCGGCTACCGACTGCTGGGTCTTGAGCTGCTTGAGCTCGCGCTCCAGGCGGTCCTTCTGATCGCGCAGGGCGGCGCGGTCGGCCAAGGCCTGCAGGGCGGGCGGGTCGATATGGGAGATATCTATGGAAATGCCCGGGGCCTCGAAACGCTCGCCCTTGAAGCCATCGAGTACCGCTTCCAGCGATTTTACCCACAGGTCGCTGTCGTCCAGCTCGATGCCGCGGTCGCCCAACGGCAGGCTGAACAGCGCGCCGTTGAACAGGCGCATCAGGCGGTCGACGTCGGCCTGCGAGAACTCTTCGCGCAGGCGGGCATAGCTGTTGTTGTCGGCGTGGTCGAGTTGCTGCTTGACCTGCTTCATGCGTTTTTCCAGGTCACGCACGCGCTCGTCGAGGTCTTCGGCGGAGAACTGTCGCGATTGCGCCAGGGCACCGGCCAGTTCGTCGTGTGCATCCTTGGCCGCCAGCAGTTGCTGTTCGAGGACCTTGACGTCGTCGACCAGGGCGAAGCGGTGCTTGAGCACCGACAGCTCGCCGAGCCAGCGCTGGATGCCCGTGATTTCACGCTCCAGGCGCATCAGCTCCTGGGTGCCGCCGCGCTGGTCGTTCTGCAGCCGGTCTTGCTCGCCACGGAAGTGCTCGGCCTGGATCACCAACTCTTCCTTGCGCGCCATGGCGTATTCCTGCCAGGTGCCCAACAGGTTATCGAGCAGCGGCGAAAGGCGGTGCAACTTGCCGCGCAGGATGTCGCGCTGGGCCACGCCGCCGGCCAGGGCCTCGACCAGCGGGCCGGCGGCGACGAGGGCGTTGTAGTCCTGCTCCATGCGGCGCACGTCGCGGAAGGCTTCTTCGCAGGCGGCAATGTAGTCGACGCTGCCGGAGCGCAGGCTGTGCTCGAAGGCGTCGAGGAACAGCTGCTTGAGCTTGGCGGCGGTGATTTCGCGCATGTGCAGCAGGTTGATGAACAGTGCGCGGAATGTCTTGAGGCTCTGCTCGCTGGTCGAGCGCAGCGGGATCATGGTCAGGTCCAGCGGCACCGACGTGTGGCCGCCGACCAGCAGCCGGCGCAGTTCATCCGGCTTGAGCTCGTAGGCCTTCAGGCCCAGGCGCTCGAGGTTGGTGAACAGCTCTTTCTGGCGCAGGCAGGTGTCGTTCTTCTGGTAGTGGGCCAGGTCCAGCTCGCCTTTGTAGGCGAAGAACTGGTGGCCGAAACCGCCGCCCGGGCCGCGGCCGACCACGCCGACCACGTGCGGGCCGTGGGGCAGGTTCAGTTCGCAAAGGATGTAAGAGGTGTCGCTGGCGAAGTAGAAACGGCGCGACTGCTCCAGGCTGTACTTGCCGAAGCTCATGTCGGACATGCGTGCCAGGATCGGGAACTGCAGGGCATTGATCGACGCCGACTTGCCCAGGTTGTTGGCGCCGTAGACCGACAGCGGGTGTTCCAGCGGGAACAGGCCAAGGCTGTAGCCGGCGGTGTTGAGCAGTGCGAAGCGGCGGATGCCGTAGCGTTCCTGGCTCATGCGTCAATCTCCTGTTGCTCTTCGCGGATGGCCCGGGCCAAGGCCTCTTCTTCGCTTTCGTCGATTTCAAACGGCGCCAGGTCGAGCGGGTCGTCCGTGCGCGCCAGTTCTTCCGGGCTTTCTTCTTCGACCAGCACCGGGGTTGGCAGCGGCAGGTCGCTGTGCAGGGTGGCGGCCAGGTCGCGGTCCTGCTGCACCGACAGGCACACGTCGAGGAAGCGGTGCATCGGCGGCAGGAAGCGGTAGATGCCGCCTTCTTCGTGGGCGAAGCCGAGCTGGGTCATGCGGCGCATGATCTTTTCTTCCAGCTCGTCGACGGTCTGCACTTCGGCCTGCAGGAACAGGTCGCGGTACTTTTCCAGCAGCGACGGCAGCTCGTCGCGGCCAATGCTGCCGCCGTCGAGCACGGCCATCGGGTCGCGGCCCTGGTCGGCCAGGTGTTCGACCAGGATGAAGGTGAACAGCGAAAGGCGCTGGGCGGTCTTGTTGACCTGCGCTGCGGCCTGCTCGGGGACGAAGTAGTAGAAGCCGCGGGTATCGCACACCAGCTCGAAGCCCAGGGCCTTGAACAGGGTGCGGTACTGGTCCTGGAAGTTCGACAGCTGGGCGTACAGCTCGGGGTCGCGGCGGCTGACATGGAACCCTTTGAACAGCTCGCGAAAGATCGGCGCGAGCTGGGACAGTTCGGAAAGATCAAGATGCATTGGCTGGGCTCGCGTTGGTTTCAGGTGGCGCTTCGCGGCTGGAGGTCAGGGCGAACGAGCGCAGGCTGACCAAGTGTTCCTGGGTGGTGTATTCGCGGCGTTCGAGGCGTTCGCGCTTGAAGCGCTTCTCGCGCGACAGGCGCGAGAACCAGTACAGCAGTTCGTCGGTGGCGCCTTCGGGCTCCTGGTCCAGCAGCCAGACCATCAGGTCGGGCAGCGGCAGGGCATTCTCGCAGCGTTCGAGCATTTCTTTGACCGTGCGTGGCGCACGCGGCAGCGGGCCGTTCTGGGTCTTGTGCGCCTTGGGGAACTTGGCCGGTTTCGGCTCGAAGCGGGCGAGGGCGTAGACATACGCCTCGACCTGGCTGGCACTGCCGAGGAAGGTGCTTTGCGGGCGGGTGAACAGCGGCATGGCTGCGTGCGGCACGGCATCGATGCCTTTGCGGCGGATCACCGACAGGGCCAGCGCCGCGCCGCGGGTCACGGCGTTGTGCCGGCGCGCTTCTTCGCGCAGCGGCAGCAGCAGTTCGCGGGCGTGGCGCAGGGTCAGCTGGGCGCTGGTCTGCATCTCGAGGATGCGCGCGTGGGTGCGCAGCAGCATGTCGTCGTCGACCAGGTGGCCCAGGCGCGCCTGTTCGCCCAGCAGCTTCAGCAGCACGGTCTCGACCTTGCGCACGCCTTGTTCGAAGGCGCCGTCGGCGTTGACCAGCTGGATCATCGGCTCGACGTATTCATCCCACGTCGCCAGTACCTCGGCATAACGCTGGCGCAACGGGATCTGGCGGTTGCTGGTCTTGGCCCGTTCGGCCACGGCCACCAGCGCCTGTTCGTCGTTGTCGAGTTTCTTGAGTACGTCGCGCACGCGCATGTCGAGCAGGCGCAATTGGCGCGCCAGGTCGTCGCTGTCGCGGTTGTCGAAGGCATCCTGGATATGCCCGGCAAGGCGCTCCAGGTGGCGCAGGTAGGCCTCGATCTCCAGGCACAGGCCCAGGCGGTGCTCGCGGCGCAGGTAGGCGAGGAAATCGTGGATCTGGGCGTTGAGCTCGAAGCGGTTCGGGCTCTTGGCCACCGGCACCAGGATATCCAGGCGGATCCACACGTCGAGCAGCTGGGTGATGTCCTGCGGCGTGCTTTCCACTTGCTGGCGGCCCAGTTGCTGGCGCAGTTCGACCAGGCTCAGGGTGCCTTGGTCGAAACGCTC
Organism: Pseudomonas sp. NPDC012596; assembly: GCF_042902325.1. Lineage (NCBI taxonomy): Bacteria > Pseudomonadati > Pseudomonadota > Gammaproteobacteria > Pseudomonadales > Pseudomonadaceae > Pseudomonas > Pseudomonas sp. NPDC012596. The sequence goes on from NZ_JBIBEB010000012.1 coordinate 75,684, forward strand.
GCACAGCGGCTCGATCAGGGCCCAGTGTTCAGCTAGGGCGCGCAGGACGCGCTTGGGTTCGATCATTGGCGTCTACTCGTTGCCAAGTAAAAAGGGGGCGATTGTACTGCATCCCGGGGGGAGGATTTCACCCCTTGGTCTGTAATGAGGAGTTACCCCTGATTTTGCTAAGGGATTCACTGGCCTCATCGCCGGCAAGCCGGCTCCCACAGGTACGCCACCGAGCCCTGTGGGAGCCGGCTTGCCGGCGATGAGGCCCCTGCATGCCGCAATTTTCTGCCGACCAGTTGCGGCGCTCGCCTGCCAACAGCGTTAGAATGCGCGATTGATTCAACCCTCCGGATACCCGTGCCTTGCTGACCGAGTCCCGCCGCCGCGCCTACCTTTCCGCCATGCAAGTGGTGCATTGGCTGCCGCGCGCCGAACTGCCGTTCGCCGCCCCGTCGCGCCCCGAGCTGCTGTTGCCGCAGGTGCCGGTCGAGGAAGCCGAATTCGAGATCAGGCCATCCGCACCGGCCGTCCACGACGCGCCGCCGGTACCGCAGGCGCGCTCCGGCGAGCGGCCGAAAATCGAAATCCCGCGCCCGGGCAACACGCCAAAGCCTGTGGCCAAACCGGTCGAGCCCGAGGCGCAGGCCCGCGCGCCACGTCCGGCCCTGGTGCCACCGCCGCGCTTTTCGCTGCAACTATTGCGCGCTGGCAGTTGCCTGCTACTGGTCGAGCTGGCCACCGGCCAACCGTTCCAGAGCCGCGACCCGTCCTACCTGCTGCTCAAGGACATGCTGCGCGCCGCTGGCTTGCCCGACGCTCCGCAAATCATCGGCGAGCCGGTGCGCTGGCCGCTGCTGGTGCGCGGCAACATGGACCAGGGCCCGGACGCTGCGCGAGATTTCGTCAAAGGCTTCATCCAGGCGCGCCTCGAAGAAACCCCTTGCAGTTGCCTGTGGCTGATCGGCCTGCCGGCCCTGCGCTTTGCCGCCAGTGCCGACACCGAAGCGTATTACCAAGTACTGAAGCTCGACGGCCTGGGCGACGCCTGGGCGTTGCCGGGCCTTGAATTGTTGATGGACGAGCCGCACCGCAAGGCGGACGTCTGGCAAGCGATGCGCCAGCTGATGGCGCGCTGGAAGAGCGTTGAATGAGTGAATCGATCAGTTTCCGCCCCATGACCGAGGCGGATCTGGATGCCGTGCTTAAGATCGAATATGCCGCGTTCAGCCATCCCTGGACCCGCGGGATCTTCCAGGATGCGCTCAAATCCTACGAAGTGTGGTTGATGTTCGATGGTCAGCAGCAAGTCGGCCATGGCGTGATCAACGTGATCATCGATGAGGCGCACCTGCTGAACATTACCGTCAAGCCGGAGAGCCAGGGGCGGGGCATGGGCCTGCGCTTGCTCGAACATTTGATGGCGCGGGCGTATCAGCTCAATGGGCGGGAGTGCTTCCTGGAGGTGCGGGCCAGCAACCAGTCGGCGTACCGGTTGTATGAGCGGTACGGCTTCAACGAGATCGGCCGCCGGCGGGATTACTATCCGGTGGCGGGTGGGCGCGAGGATGCGCTGGTGATGGCTTGTACGTTGTTTGAAGAGTGACCTGCTTTGTCGACTGGCTGTGGGCATTTGCAGGGCGATGATGCACGTCTTGATTCTTGTAGCGTTGTCTAAATCGAGCGCCGCCCGCGGGGCGCATCGCGGATAAATCCGCTCCTACATTTGTTGCAACGCGCCGTTCCAGTCAGGCCATGGTTGTTCGTCTCGGTGCATGGCTGAAGACCTGCGGGGCGGCGGCAGCGCCAGCCGAAATTTCGCGCCGTACCAACAAGGCTGACGACTATGGCCTATCAGGCCATGGCGCGTTGCAACAAATGTAGGAGCGGATTTATCCGCGATGCGCCGCGCGGGCGGCGCTCGATCTCCAACCCTCCCAAAACATACCTTCGTGCACCTAGCTGCCCCACGCACTCCCAGGCGTACCTGGGTCAGTCCTAACCATGCTTAACTCTTTTCAGGCCGCCAGGGTTGGCGACGGTGCTCAGGAGCAGTAATGAAAAGTGCAAAAGGCTGGCTGCTGGCGTTGGCGTTGATCGCAGGTGCGGCGCAGGCGGATGAGCGCGACCTGTGGATGTTCGCGCAATGGGCCGGGGATCATCAGACCCGGCCTTTTCGCGAGATGCTGGTGGGTGCCCGCCTGTATGGCGTAGTGCCGATTCACCAATTGCTGCGCTCGGCCTCGGACTGGCGGCTGTGCAAGGCTTCACCCTTCGCAGTGCCACCGCCCGGCAACTGGCCTGCGGTGCGTTCCACGCTGGCGCTGATCAAGACACTGGATGACGAGGGTATCCTGCGCCAGTTCGAAGTGGTCTCGGCCTACCGCGATCCAAGCCTCAACCGCTGCGCCGGCGGCGCCGTGGGCAGTGCCCATACCCGAGCGTTCGCGGTCGATATCCTGCTGCCGGCCTGGGCTGACCCCAACCCGTTGTGTAGCTTCTGGCAGCGGCATGGCCAGGCCTGGAACATGGGCCTGGGGCGTTACCCGTCAGGCCGTATCCATGTCGACACCGCGGGTTATCGCACCTGGGGCGGCGATGGCAGTGCGGGGTCGTCGTTCTGCAGCAGGCCCAGCTGAGCAAGGCAGGCCTGGCTTTCGCCAATCACCCATTCGGCAAAGCGCTGGCGCTTGCCGCCGTCATCCAGCGGGTGCGGGCTCAGCAGGTGATAAGCGGAGCCATCGCGCAGGAAACCGAACGGCGCTGCTAGCTGGCCGCTGTCGAGTTCGTCACGCACCATCAGTGCCGAGGCAATGCTCAAGCCCAGGCCGGCGCTGGCTGCCTGCAGTGACAGGTAGAAATGTTCGTAGTCGCTGCGCTGGCTGTGCCGCGCCTGCTGGCCGCTCAGGCGCAGCCAGGCAGGCCACGCGCTCGGCCGGGTGTTGCTGTGCAGCAAGCGCTGGCCGTCGAGCGCGGTACTGCCATCGCGGTTGACCGGGCCAATCCATTCATCGCAGATCCTTAAAGTGTGCAGCGCGGGTGGCCAGTGGAAGTCATCGCGGCGCAGCGCCAGGTCGACGCCGCTGCGCGCAAAGTCCATTGGCCCGCCGGCGGCCACCAGATGCAGCTGCAGGTCCGGGTGAGCGGCATGAAAGCGGGGCAGGCGCGGGATCAGCCAGCGCATGGCGATGGTCGGTTCGCACGAGAGCACCAGCACATTGTCGCGTTCCTGCTGCTGCAGGCGCTGCACTGCGCCTTCCAGCTGCTCGAAAATGGCCTGGGTTGTGCCCTGCAGTGCGCGGCCCGCCGGGGTCAGGAAGATCGCCCGGTTGCGCCGCTCGAACAGTGCGATGCCAAGGCTTTCTTCAAGCAGGCGCACCTGACGGCTGACGGCGCCATGGGTAACGTGCAGGCGCTCGGCGGCGCGCACGAAGCTCTCGGTCTCGGCGGCGATGTCGAAGTAACGAAAGGCGGTGAGGGGTGGCAGTTTCATGGGCTTCATGGTTGCCAGTGCGGGCCTCTTCGCGGGGCAAGCCTCACACCACCTTGGGTAATTGTAAGGGCTGTGTGGGAGCGGGCTTGCCCCGCGACGGGCGGGCACGGGCAATAAACCTCTGTGAGAAAAGCTAGCGGATTTGCTTCACTATAAATCGATTTTCCACCATTTGTTGGGCCTCGATAATGCGTACATCTGTGCATTTTCATCGTCTATCGAGGACCCACCCGTGACCGAACTGCTTGCCGTCGCTCTATTCACGCTTCTGGCCGTCATCAGCCCTGGGGCCGATTTCGCCATGGTTACCCGCAGCAGTTATGCACAAGGCCGCAAGGCCGGGTTGGCGGCAGCGGTGGGCATTGCCCTGGGGGTGCAGGTGCATGTGCTGTACACGGTGCTGGGCATCGCCGTAATCATCAGCCAGAGCCCTTTGCTATTCCTGGCCATGAAGGTGCTCGGGGCGGGGTACCTGATCTACCTGGGTTACCAGTCGCTGACCAACACCGCGCGCATCAGCCTTGAAGGGCAGCCATCGGCCACCGGGCTGCTTCCGGCACTGCGCACAGGGTTCCTCACCAATGCCTTGAACCCCAAGACCATGCTCTTCGTCGTAAGCGCCTACACCCAGGTCGTGCAGCCGGGCACACCGCTGGGGTTGGATTTCGCCTACGGAGCATTCATGTCATTTGCCCATTGGGTGTGGTTCAGCCTGGTGGCGGTGTTCTTCTCGAGTGCGGGGTTGCGCAAGGCAATGATCGAGCGGCAGGTTTTGGTCGACCGGGTGATCGGTGTGGCGCTGATTGGCTTGGGGCTGGCGGTGGTGGTAGCTGGTGTACGTTGAGGGGAGGGGCGCTGAGCTTTATCGAGGGCAAAAGAAAAGGGCCTACCTTGCGGTAAGCCCTTTTCAAGTTTGGTGGCTACACAGGGACTTGAACCCCGGACCCCAGCATTATGAATGCTATGCTCTAACCAACTGAGCTATGTAGCCGATGGCGCGCATTATTCGCTTGTGAGGCCCCTGTGTCAACACTCATTTCAAAAAAAATTTGCACGCTTTCAAAAACTTAGCCGCCAAGCCCGATTTTATTGGACGATCAGCCACTGCCCGAGCACGGCGTGCACTTGCAATCGCTGTTCGCTAGCCAGTGCGTCGAGGGTTTCGCCGGGCCGGTCGAGGTTGAAGTCACCGCTCACGCGCCGATACGCCGTTTGTTCATCCATCAGCCATACGCGGCGGCCCTGGTAGCTGGCGAGGCGCTCGATCACCTGACCCAAGGGCATGTCGCTGGCACGAAGGTGGCCAGTACGCCAGGCGTCTGCGGTTTTGACATCGACTTTTTGCACAGGGTTGATACGTGCTTCGGTGAATATTACCCGTTCGCCGGCCGACACCATGCGTTGATCGCCCCCCTGAACGATCATGGCCTTGCCGTTGAGCACCACCAGTTCGTCGTGATCGGCGTGGCGGGCCACCATCAGGCGGGTGCCGAATACCTGAATGCGGGCATCGTCCACCTGCACTTCCAGGGCGCGGCCGTCTAGCATCACTTCCAGGTAGACCTGGCCCTGCACCAGATGCAGCAGCCGCGTGCGCCCTCGCAGGTCGACATTTATCGCGCTGGCGCTGTCCAGGTGCAGCGTCGAGCCGTCGGCCAGGCGCAGGCTGCGCCGTTCGCCCGCGTCGGTGTGCAACTCACTGCCCAGGCGTTGCAGCAGCGGCCAGTACACATACGCCAGCACCGCCAAGGCTGTCAGAAACAGCAAGGCCAGCGCTTTGCTCAAGTGGCTGCGGCGGGCACTGACAAGGCGTGGCCGCGGCCGTGCTGGCGGCACCTGCAGTTGCTGCCAACAGGCCTCCAGCTCGGCATAGGCGTGCGCGTTGAGCGGGGCCTGGCACCAAACGGCGAACGCCTGGCGCTCGCGTTCAGTGCAGCCGGGTTGGCGCAGCCGGGAGAACCATTCTAGTGCTTCCTGCTGAGGGTCAGCCTGAATCTGCGTGGCGGGCATCGGGCTCATAAGGATGTGCTCGCGAAAGGGCGGTTTCGCCCAACGATTACGGGAAAATTAGTCCGAGGATGCTAAATATATTGAGAACCATTTACAAGTACGCGGTGACGGAGGGATAAAAAGGTAGCTATGTATCCATTTGTTTCCTGATAATCGGATCCCAACCCTGCGGACGGAAATCAAGCTCATGGCCATCAGCAGCACCTCCACCGCCAGCACCGGCTCGGCTAGCCAAGCCAACCCGCTGGTGATGCGCATCATCACCTTCTGCGCGCTGGCGCACCTGATCAATGACCTCATTCAGTCGGTGCTGCCGGCGATCTACCCGATGCTCAAGGCCAACTACGACCTGAGTTTCGCCCAGATCGGCCTGATCACCCTGACCTTCCAGATCACCGCCTCGCTGCTGCAACCCTGGGTGGGCTTTTTCACCGACCGTCGCCCAACGCCGAACTTGTTGCCGCTCGGCACCCTGTGCACGTTGGTGGGGATCGTCATGCTGGCCTTCGTTGGCAGCTTCCCTATGATTCTGCTGGCCTCGGCGCTGGTGGGGATCGGCTCGTCGACCTTCCACCCGGAGACTTCGCGTATTGCGCGCCTGGCCTCGGGCGGGCGTTTCGGGCTGGCGCAGTCGACCTTTCAGGTGGGCGGCAACGCAGGCTCAGCCTTTGGCCCGTTACTGGCGGCCGCCATCGTCATCCCGTTCGGCCAGACCCACGTCGCCTGGTTCGGCGTAGCCGGGCTGCTGTTCTTTGCCGTGACCCTGATGCTGCGCCGCTGGTACACCGAGCACCTTAGCCAGGCCAAGGCGCGCAAGGCGGTGCAGGCCAGCCATGGCATCTCGCGCAAGCGGGTGATCGCGGCGCTGATCGTGCTGGGCCTGCTGGTGTTCTCCAAATACTTCTACATGGCCAGTTTCACCAGCTACTTCACCTTCTACCTGATCGAGAAATTCGACCTGTCGGTGGCCAGCTCGCAGCTGCACCTGTTCCTGTTCCTGGGCGCGGTGGCGGCGGGTACCTTCTTTGGCGGGCCAATCGGTGACCGCATCGGGCGCAAGGCGGTGATCTGGTTCTCGATCCTCGGTGTAGCGCCGTTCACGCTGGCGCTGCCGTATGCCGACCTGTTCTGGACCACCGTGCTGAGCGTGGTGATCGGTTTCATCCTAGCGTCGGCATTCTCGGCGATCGTGGTGTATGCTCAGGAGCTGGTGCCAGGCAGCGTGGGCATGATTGCCGGGATCTTCTTCGGCCTGATGTTCGGCTTCGGCGGCATTGGTGCGGCGTTGCTGGGGTACCTGGCGGACTTGCGCGGCATCGAGTACGTGTATGGGTTGTGCTCGTTCCTGCCATTGTTCGGCTTGTTGGCGGTGTTTCTGCCAAATACCGGTAAGCGCTGAGATTGATGGGCTGCTTTGCAGCCCATTCGCGGGGCAAGCCCGCTCCCACAGGAGCCCGGCTGAATCCAGGGTCAGCACTGAACCTGTGGGAGCGGGCTTGCCCCGCGAATGGGCCACGCAGCGGCCCCGGCAATTGACGGCTCAAGCTGGCTTGGCCTAGAGTGCCGCCTCTTTTCATCCACCTGCGTAGTAGCCAAAGCAATGCGCCGTAACCAGTCCCTCCCACATGCTCGCCAGCCTGCCTTGCAGGCCATGCGTCGTGCGTGGCCGAGCGATACGGTGCTCAAGCGTCGCCGCAGCGTGCTGTTTGCGTTCACCTTTTCACCACACCTCGTTCTGAACTGACCTGCGCCTTTGCGTCGTCCGCCTTCCGGCGTGCGCGTGGGCGCCTGTAACTGCGCGTCTTTTCAGTTTGCTAGGAGTGGTACATGAACATGCGTTTGCTGGCGGGCCTTCTGTTCGCCGTGTCGGTGGTCGGCTTCAGCCTGGGGGCCAGCCTGCCGCTGGTGTCGTTGCGTTTGCATGAGGCCGGTGCCGGCACCTTGCAGATCGGTATCATCTCGGCCATTCCCGCTGCGGGCATGATGCTTTCGGCATTCATGGTCGACGCCTGTTGCCGCCACCTGACCCGCCGCACCATCTACCTGCTCAGCTTCAGCCTGTGTACCGTCAGCATCGCGTTACTCGAATCCGCGTTCGGCTCGATCTGGCTGCTGGCCGCGCTGCGCCTGGGCCTGGGTATCGGCATGGGCATCGCGATCATCCTTGGCGAGTCTTGGGTCAACGAGCTGTGCCCTGACCACAACCGCGGCAAGATCATGGCGCTGTATGCCACCAGCTTCACCGGCTTTCAGGTACTGGGCCCGGCAATGCTCGCGGTGATCGGCGCCAACAGCCCGTGGATCACCGGTGTGGTGACCTTTTGCTATGGCCTGGCGCTGCTGTGCATCCTCTTCACGGTCCCCAACGACCACGTAGAGCACGGCGAAGAAGGCGAAAAAAGCTTCGGCCTGGCGGGTTTCTTCCGCGTGGCGCCGGCGTTGTGCGTGGCGGTGCTGTTCTTCTCTTTCTTCGATGCCGTGGTGCTGTCGCTGCTGCCGGTCTACGCCACCAGCCATGGCTTTGCCGTGGGTGTCGCGGCGCTGATGGTGACTGTGGTGTTCGCCGGCGACATGGTCTTCCAGCTGCCGCTGGGCTGGCTGGCCGACCGGGTCGAGCGTACCGGGCTGCACCTGGTCTGCGGGCTGGTGGCGATGGCGATCGGTATTGCCTTGCCGTGGCTGTTGCAGATGACCTGGCTGCTGTGGCCGTTGCTGGTGGTGTTGGGCGCGGTGGCGGGGGGCATCTACACCCTGGCGCTGGTGCTGATCGGCCAGCGCTTCAAGGGCCAGGACCTGGTCACGGCCAATGCCAGCGTGGGCTTGCTGTGGGGCGTGGGCAGCCTGGTCGGGCCGCTGGTCAGCGGCGCGGCGATGGATGTGGCGCCGCATGGGTTGCCGATGGCGCTGGCGATCATGGCCGGGCTGTTTGTGTGTTTTGCGCGGCAGTCGTATCGGCGCGCGGGGAAGTTGCGGGCCGTGGCAGACTGAAATTCTGGTGCTGGCAGTGCTGGCCCTATCGCCGGCAAGCCGGCTCCCACAGTCATGGACCACCCCAAGGGTTGGATTGATGTCCAACTGCTTGGGGCAGTCCAGTCAAACCACCATTCTTGAGTGCAGTGGTGTACCTGTAGGAGCCGGCTTGCCGGCGATAGGGCGGGAGTTGTCAGCCTAAGTCAAAAGCTTCCGCGCAAGGTCACCGACACATTGCGCGGATCACCCCAGTAATACCCGGTCGGCGTCGGTGCCACCTGGCGGTAGTACTTCTTGTCGAAGATGTTGTTGGCGTTGAACTGCAACGAGTAATGCTCGTTGAAGCGATAGTTGACCATCGCGTTGTACACCGCATACCCCGACTGCGATGCCTCGACGTTGCCACTGCGGTTATAGATGTCGCTCTGCGCCTGCACACCGCCACCCACGGTCCAGGCCTGCAGCTCGCCCGGCAGGCGATAGCTGGTGAACAGCCGCAGCATGCGCTTGGGGTCGGTGGTGCGGATGGCGTTGCCGGTGTTGCTGGTGGTGTCCTTGAGGTATTCGGTGGTGTTGTAGGTGTAGCCACCGCTCACGTTCCAGCCTGGCAGCACTTCGCCGGAAATCTCCAGCTCGAAGCCCTGGCTGCGGTTCTTGCCGGCGGCCACTTTGCAATAGCCCGAGGTGTAGTTGGGCAGGCAAGGGTTGGGCCCGCTCACGTCATCCAGGGCGTTGCCAACCTGGTAAATACGAAAGAACGCCAGCGAGGTGTTCAGCCGCCCCTCGTAGAACTCGCCCTTGATGCCGGTCTCGTACGCCTCGCCGGTGGTCGGCTCCAAGACCGAGCCGCTGACGTCGGTGGCGGTCTGCGGGTTGAAGATTTCGGTATAGCTGGCGTAGGTGCTGAAGTTGTCGTTGAGGTCGTAGATCAGCGCTGCGTACGGCACGATCTTGTTGTCGACGCTGAAGGTGCCGTTCGACTTGGTGTTGTTTTCCTGCTCGTAGTCGTACCAGTTGGCACGTGCACCGATGATCGCGGTCAGCGGGTCGGCCAGGGAAATGCGCCAGGTGGCGTAGGCCGCTTCCTGTGTGGTGCGGGTACGCACCGGGTGTGCCGTGATGTTGATGTCCGGTTCGGCCAGGCTGGTCTTCGGGTCCCATTCGCGGATATCGAATACGCCCGAGGATACGAAGTTGGTCGCCGAGGCGTAGGAATCATTACGAATTCGCTCTACGCCTAGCATCAAGTCATGGGTACGGCCCAGCAGGTCGAACGGGCCATTGAGGGTGGCGCTGAGGTTGTTCTGCAGGCTCTCACCGCCATCGCCTTCGGTAACCTGATAGTTCATCAGGTAAGGGTTGTTGCCGGGGTTGGCGGCGCCGCTGGCGCGGGTGAAGTACGTCTGCTTGAAGCCGTTGTCGTCCAGCTCGAAGTGCGTGCGCTGGGCCATCAGCTTGAGCTTCCAGTCGTTGTCGAAACGGTGCTCGAGCTCGGCGAACGTCTGCAGGTTGCTGCGATCCCAACGGTTCCAGTCGGCGCCCAGGTAGGTGCTGCGGCCCAACGGCAGGGGCGAACCGTCGTAATCGGCGGGCAGGTTGCCCCAGGCGCCGGTGGCATCGAGCTTGGTCCATTCCAGGCCGGTGGTCAGGGTGGTGCTGTCTGTCAGGTCGAAAGCCAGCACACCGTAGAACACCTCTTTGCGTTCCTGGCGAGAATCCTGAAAGTGGTCCTTGTCATCGTGCACGGCGATCACCCGGCCACGCACGTTGCCGGTTTCGGTCAGCGGGCCGGAGATGTCGGCGACATAGCGCTGGGCATCCCATGAACCGAGGGTGACGCTGCCTTCACCCTGAAATTCGTGGGTGGGGCGCTTGCGCACCAGGTTGACGGTGCCGGACGGGTTGCCCGCGCCGCGGATCATGCCGGTGGCGCCACGCAGGATTTCGGCGCGGTCGATGATTGCCGAATCGCTCTGGATGAACGAGCCACCGCCGCTGCTTTGCACCACGGTGGCGCCGTCGTACTGGATGGCATCAATCGCGTAGCCGCGCGAGTAGTACTGCACGCGTTCGCTGTCGGTCAGGTTCACCACCACACCGGGGGTTTGCTCCAGCAGGTTGGTGAGGTTGGTGATGTTCTGGTCGTCGATGCGCTGGCGGGTGACCACCGTTACCGACTGCGGGGTACGGCGGATGCTTTGCGCGGTCTTGCCGATGGTCACTGCGCCAGTGGTGTATGACCCACTGTGCTCGGTGGTCTCGCCCAGGCTATTGCTGGAAATACTGGTAGCGCCCAGCTCCAGAGCACCGCCAGCGTCCATTGCCGGGATCAGCAAAAAGCTGTTGGGGCCTTCCTGTTGCACCTGCACGGCGCTGCCCTGCAGCAGGATGGCCAACGCCCGGGCAGCCTCGTGGGGGCCCTGTACGCCTTGGGTGGTCTTGCCTTGCAGGCTGTTCGCGTCGTACGACAGGTTCAAGCCGCCTTGCCGGGCAAATTGGTCCAGCGCCGGTGCCAATGGGCCCCCCGGGATGTTCCAGTCGATTTGCAGGTTCTGGCTGGCGGGCGCGGCTTGCACGTGCGCGGGCAGGGTGAAGGCACTGGCCAGGCCAAGGCCTAGCACGGCGCCGCGCACGGCATGGCGCAGCCTGTCGTTGCGGGGGGGACACGGGTGAATCATTGACCGCTCCTGAAGGTTTCTTGGACCACTTTTCGGGCTTTGTTCCTTCAGGCCGCACGAGAATGAGATTCCACCTCATTCTTTTTTGAAAATAATCAGGCAGCCCCGACGCTGACCCAATAGCGTGTGCGGTAGTCGATACGCACCGGGAGGCTGCGGGCGAGCAATTGCAGGATCTGTTCGGTGTCGCCAAGTTGGTAGGTGCCGGACACCTTCAGTTCGGCCACCTCGGGCGCGCAGCGCAACAAGCCCGGGCGGTAGCGCGCAAGCTCTGTGCAGAACTCGGCAAGTGGCATCTGCTGTACGCTGAGCACGCCATCGGTCCAGCCCCATGGGTCGCCATGCAGCGCGGCGGGCTGGTACTGCCCGCTCGGCGAAACTTGCAGGGCTTCGCCCGCGTGTACCAGGCGCGGCGAAGCGGAGGAGGGAAACAGCGTGGCTTCTCCACCGCGCACAGCCAACAGCAAGCCCTGGTCGTTCTCACGTAGCAGCAGTTGGGCGTCATGGGTGCGGAGTGCACCGACACGGGTGGTGATACGGAATGGTCGGTTGTCGCCGGGGTTGCTGGCCAGGCTGACTTCGCCGCGCAGCAGGGTCAGCTCGCGTTGCTCGGCGCTGAAGCGCAGGTCGATGGCGGTGGCTGTGTTGAGCTGGATCTGGCTGCCATCGCTGCCCTGTAACCGGCGGCGTTCGCCGGTGCCGGTGCTGCTGTCGGCCATCATTGCCGGCAGGCCCAAAGGTTCGCGCATGGCCCAGCCGAGGCCGCCGCCAACCGCCAGCACCGCCAACAGCTTGAGGTGGTCACGGCGGTTGATGCGCTGGCGCTGGGTGCCATCGAGGGTGCGACGGCTCAGTTCGGTGGGCAGCCCGGCCAGTTCGTCACTGAGGTTGCTCACCCTTTGCCAGGCTTGGGCATTGAGCGGGTGGCGGGCCAGCCATTGCTGAAACTGCTGTTCGGTTGCCGGGCTCGGGGTATCGAAGCGCAGTTTCACCAACCAATCGATGGCTTGGTCGACCTGCGCCTGTGCGGGTGCGCGATCAGAGCTCGGCATATCGCAACCGGTAGCAAACGCCCAAGGCTTTGGCCAAGTCGCGCTCGACGGTGGCACGCGATACTACGAGGCGCAGGGCGATCTGCGGGATGCTCAAGCCATCGAGCTGGGCCAACAGAAAGGCTTGGCGAGCGCGTGGCTTGAGCTGGTGCAGGGCGCGGTCGAGGCGTTCGAGCGAATCGAGAATCACCAGGCGGTGTTCCTCACTGGGCACTTCCCCTTCGGGCAGGTGAGCCAGGCTTTCCTGGTAGGCGCGTTCCAGGGCATGGCGGCGGAACTGGTCGATCATCAGGCCGCGGGCGATGCTGCTCAGGTAGGCGCGGGGTTCGCGCAGCGGCGAAACCTGGCGTGCGCGCAGCAGGCGCACGAAGGTGTCTTGCGCCAGGTCGGCGGCGTGTTCCTGGCAACCAACCCGGCTACGCAGCCAGCCGCGAAGCCACGCGTTATGGGACTGGTAGAGCAGGGCGACCTCGGCCGGTTTGAGCGTGTCGTTGATCTGCATCGTAGCGAAGGCCTGACCCCGAGAAACGTGTACGACTGTTAATGGTTCTCAATTCTATGCGGGGACAGTGGCGCGGAGCAATGGTATGCCAGGAATTAGCTGCGCAAGATCCGGCGTTTACCCGATGTGCGGCTGGTCTAAGCTGGACCTGCCCCGAACCCGCTGGAGCACTGGATGATCCGTGCCGACCTCTCCCCTGATGCCTACCGCGACGCCACCGATTACCTGGCTGCGTTGGACCCGGACTGGGCGCGGCATATCGCGGCGATCGGGCCGTGCTTGCACCGCGCCACGCCCGGGCGCGAGCCCTATGAGGCGCTGGTGCGGGCGATTGCCTATCAGCAGTTGCATGCGCGTGCGGCCGAAGCGATTCTGGGGCGAATGCTGGCGTTGTTTCCGGACTCACCGTTCCCCGCACCGCAGCAGTTGTTGGCGGTGGCGCCGGAAACGATGCGCGCCTGCGGGTTTTCAGCCAGCAAGCTGGCCGCTGTCCAAGGCATTGCCCAAGCCACGCTGGACGGTGCGGTGCCTGGCCGCGAAGAGGCATTGCGCATGCCTGACGATGCCTTGATCGAACGCTTGGTCGCCTTGCGCAGCGTGGGCCGCTGGACCGTGGAAATGCTGTTGATCTACAGCCTGGAGCGCATGGATATCTTGCCGGTGGACGATTTTGGCGTGCGCGAGGGGTATCGTCGGCTCAAGGGCTTGGAAAAGGCGCCGACGCCGGCGCAGATGCGGACGCTGGGTGGCCCATGGAGCCCGCATCGGACAGTGGCAGCCTGGTACCTGTGGCGGGCTTGATGTTCCATGGTTTCACGAGGCATAGCGTGATGAACGCCTACACAACTGACGACCAACGCTGGCAAGCCGTACAAACCCGCGACCCCAGCGCCGCCAAGCATTTCGTCTATGCCGTGCGCACCACCGGTGTGTATTGCCAGCCCGGCTGCAAATCACGCATGGCCAAACGCGAGAACGTCGAGTTTTTCACCGATGCCACCGCCGCAGAAACCGCCGGTTATCGCGCGTGCCGCCGCTGCCAGGCCAAACCCACGGCCAACCGCCGCTCAGGCCTCGTCGCCCGTGCCTGTCGCCTACTGGAAACCAGCGACAACCCACCCAGCCTGAACCAGCTCGGCACACAACTGGCCGTCAGCCCGTTCCACCTGCACCGCATGTTCAAAGACGAAACGGGCCTCACGCCCAAAGCGTATGCCTCGGCATTCCGCGCCCAGCGCCTGCGTGAAAGCCTGAGCGATGGGCAGTGCTCTGTGACCGACGCCATCTACGACGCGGGCTACAACTCCAACAGCCGTTTCTACGAAAGTGCCGACCAGCGGTTGGGCATGCGCCCGCGGCAGTATCGCGCGGGTGGCGACGGCGCGACGATTCACTTTGCCGTTGGCCAATGTTCACTCGGCGCAATCCTGGTGGCGCAGAGCGAGAAGGGCATCTGTGCGATTCTGTTGGGCGAGGCCCCTGAAGCGCTGCTCGAGCAATTGCAGGACCAGTTCCCCAAAGCCCGGCTGATCGGCGGTGATGCCGACTACGAACGCGTGGTCGCCGAAGTGGTGGGGTTTGTCGAAGCCCCCGCCTTGGGCCTGGACCTGCCGCTGGACGTGCAGGGCACCGCTTTCCAGGAGCGGGTTTGGCAAGCCCTGCGCGAGGTGCCGGTGGGCAGCCGGGCTAGCTATACCGAAATAGCCGAACGCATCGGCGCACCCAAAGCGGTACGTGCCGTGGCCATGGCCTGCGCGGCCAACCGCATCGCCGTGGCCATCCCCTGCCACCGAATCGTGCGCCGGGACGGCGACATTAGTGGCTACCGGTGGGGGGTGGAGCGAAAACAACAGCTATTGGCGCGAGAGACGGCACTCTCCTGATTGCCATAAGCCGCGTAGAATCCACCGCCAAATCGAGTTGCATAGAGGAATGTTCGATGAGGCGTGTAAGCCTTGCCCGTTATTGCCTGGGTATCATGGCCCTGATGCTGGCGCTCGCTGCGCCGGCTTGGTCGGCCGCCACGCCCGTGTCCAACCTGGCCGCTGGCGAGCTGCCGGCGCTTGATGAGAATGCCAGCATCGAGCAGCTAAGCGATCGGCTCGATCAGATTCGTCAGGGGGTCACCAGCAACGCCAACGATGACGTGCTCTCGCAGCTGCGTATGGCCGCCGTGCAGGTACAGCGCCAAGCCGACGCGTTGAGTGCGGTGCGCACGGGTGATGTGCAAAAGATCGATGACCAGCTGAAAGTCATCGGCCCGCCGCAGCCTGATGAAGCCGCAAGCCTCACCCTGCAACGCAAGGATCTCGAGGCGCAGAAGAAAGCCTTGGTTGCCGAACAGGACCAGGCCACCAAGCTGACCCAGTCAGCCCGCGACTTGTCCACGCAGATCGTCAACTTGCGCCGCAGCCAGTTCAACTCGCAGGTCACCAGCCGCGCAACCAGCCCGTTGACCCCCGCGTTCTGGCAGTCGTTGATACGCCCGACCGAAGATGACGTGATGCGCCTGCGCGACTTGCGCGGCGAGGCAAGCGATGCCCTGGCCAGCGCCTTGAGCCCTGAGCACCGCTGGTTCTTCATCAGTAGCCTGGTGGCGGCGATTCTGGTCTGGACACTGGTGCGCCTGCTTTTCGAGCGCCTGCTTGCCGATGCCATGATCCGCTGGCTCCCCGAGGGCCGCCTGCGCCGCAGCGCACTGGCCCTGAGCGTAAGCCTGGCCACCCTGGGCACCATCGCCGGTTCCGTGTCGCTGCTGCGCTGGGGCCTGCAGAGCAGCGCCGAGTTGGGTTCCGACATTGCCAGCCTGACCAACCACTTCCTCACCCTGGTGGTGTTCAGCGCTTTCATCACCGGCCTGGGCCGCGCCATGTTGATGCTGCAGCGCCCGTCTTGGCGCCTGCCGCCGATCCATGACGAAGTGGCCAGCGCGCTGGGCTGGTTCCCCAAGTTGCTGGCGCTGGCGCTGATGGTGATGTTGACCATGGAGCGCATCAACAGCGTGATCGGCACCAGCCTGGCGCTGACCGTGGCGACCAACGGCCTGACCGCGCTGGTGGTGGCGGCAATCTTCACGACAGCGCTCGTCCGCTACCGCCGCACCTTGCGCAAGCATGAACTGGAGCGCCCGACCGGCCTGGCCGGGCTGATCCCGTTCGTGATCGTGGTGTGGGTTGGCCTGATCGTGCTGACATTGCTGGCCGGTTACCTGACCCTGGCCTACTTCCTCACCGCCAAGCTGCTGTGGATCAGCGTGGTCGCCACCTGTGCCTACCTGCTGACCACCTTTATCGGTGACCTGTTCGAAACCCTGCTGTCGCCGCGCCAACCCGGCGGCCTGGCGCTGGCCTCGACATTGGGCCTGGCGCCACGCCATCAGGCGCAGGCCAGTACCATCCTGACCGGTATCGGCCGCACGTTCCTGCTGTTCCTTGCCGTGATGCTGGCGTTGATGCCATCAGGCACCAGCCCGGGCGAGCTGCTGCTGAGCCTGGGTGACTGGGATGGCACCGGCGGCAAGATGCTCGGCAACCTGAACATCGTGCCTGGCGACATTCTGCTGGCGGTGGGGATGCTGTTCGGCGGCATGCTCGGCATTCGCGTGCTCAAGCGTTGGTTGAGCGAGCGCTTGCTGCCGGAAACCGACATGGACGCTGGCATGCGTGCTTCGCTAGTGACGCTGGTCGGCTACTTGGGCTTCCTGTTCCTGGCCATGCTGGTGATGTCGACGCTGCGTATCAACCTCACCAGCCTGACCTGGGTGGTCAGTGCGCTGTCGGTCGGTATCGGTTTCGGCCTGCAGCAGATCGTGCAGAACTTCATTTCCGGTTTGATCCTGCTGACCGAGCGTCCGGTGAAAGTGGGTGACTGGGTGAGCCTGGCCGGTGTCGAGGGTGACATTCGCCGGATCAACGTGCGCGCCACCGAGATCCAGATGTCCGACCGCTCCACGGTGATCGTGCCCAATTCGCAGTTCATCTCGCAGAACGTGCGTAACGTGACCATGGGCAATGCGCTGGGCGTGGTGGGCATCACCTTGACCCTGCCGCTGGAGACGGATGCCAACCAGGTGCGCGAGCTGTTGCTGGCGGCCTATCACGAGCACGAGGCGATCCTGGATGCGCCAACGCCTTCGGTGACGTTCAAGGACCTGACGACCAGTGGCATGGTGATCAGCGTCAGTGGTTATGTGGCAGGGCCGCGGCAGGTGTCGGGTGCCCGCAGCGATCTGCTGTTCACTATCCTCGGCCGCTTGCGAGATGAGGATATTCCGCTGTCCTCGCCACAGAGCATGGTGCTGGTGCAGGAAGGCTCGCGCCCGGCTGACGAGCCGGCGTGAATCAGGGGCCGCTGTGCGGCCCATTCGCGGGGCAAGCCCGCTCCCACAGGGCCTCGCCGCCTTCAGAGACTGTGCAAAACTGTGTGGGAGCCGGCTTGCCGGCGATTGGGCCGCGCAGCGGCCCCTGTGGGTATCAGCCCATGCACCGCGTGACATGCTTCACCGACAGGTACCCCGACAACCCCCAAGGTCCGAGCTCGCGACCGATCCCGCTGCCCTTGGTCCCGCCCCACGAAGTCTCGACGAACACCGCCTGCATCGAGTTGATCCACACATGCCCGACTTCCAGCGCATCGGCCACACGCTCGGCGCGTTCCAGGTCGGCCGAACAGACGGTGGCAACCAGGCCAAAACGGCTGTCATTGGCCTCGGCAATCGCCTGTGCTTCGGTCGAGAAGCGACGTGCGCACAGCACCGGGCCAAAGATCTCCTCCGTCCACAGGCGGCTGCCCACAGGCACGTCGGCATACAGCGTGGGGCTCACGAACCAACCCTCACGGTCCAGCGCATGCCCGCCCGCCAGGCATTGCAGGCCCTCTTCGCGTGCCGTCGCGAAGTAACTGGCAACTTTCAACCACTGTGCCTGGCTGGTCAGCGGGCCCATGTCCACTTCTTCAGCCAGCGGGTTGCCAACGCGCAGCTTCTCCAAGGCTTGCTGCAGGCGCGGCAGCAGGGCATCGGCAATGCCATCCTGCACCAGCAGGCGCGATGTGGCCGAGCACATCTGCCCGGCATTCCAGGTGATGCCGGCGACAATCCATTCCACTGCCTGGTCGACATCGCAATCGTCGAACACCACGATCGCCGACTTGCCGCCCAGCTCCAGGGTTACCGGCCGGCACTGTGCCGAAGCGCTGCGCATCACCTGGCTGCCAACGCTGTTGCTGCCGGTGAACGACAGCTTATCCAGGCCGTTGTGGCTGCTCAGTGCCGCGCCGGTTTCGGCCTTGCCGTTGACGATGTTCAGCACGCCGGCGGGCAGGCCGAGGGTGTCGGCGATCTGGCCGTAAGCCTGCTCGATCAGCGGGGTGACCTCCGACGGCTTGAGCACCACGGTGCAGCCAGCGGCCAGGGCCGGGGCCAGCTTCCAGGCGCTGGTCACCAGCGGGAAGTTCCACGGCACGATCAGGCCGACCACCCCCACCGGTTCCAGGCGGGTACGCGCAGTGAACCCGGGCGCAGCCAGGGGTACGTCGCGATTTTTCGACGGCAGTTGCGCGGCCAGGTCGGCGTAGTAGCTGAACGTGGCGATCGCATCGTCCAGGTCGATTTCGGCCTCGTGGCGCGGCTTGCCGTTGTTGCGCATCTGCAGGGCAATCAACACTTCACGGCGCTGCCCGAGCTGCTCGGCAAAGCCGCGCAGGTAGGCTGCACGGTCGCTGGCGCTGGTGTGCTTCCAGGCGGGCAGGGCTTCACGCGCTGCAGCAACGGCCTGGTCGACCTGGGCAACGCTGGCGGCCATCAGTTCGGCGAAGGGCAGCCCCAGCGCAGGGTCGGTGACGCTGATGCAGTCGCTGCCCTGGCCTTCGACCCAGCGGCCGGCGATGTAGTGGGAAGTGGTCATGGTCGGTATCCAGTCAGGCCATTTCGGCAGTGGTCAGCGCCGGCGTGTGCGGGGTGCTTTTGCAGCGCACCCAGCGCGGGCCGTTGGGGCCATACACGCCAGCAGGTTCAGGGAACAGGTTGAGCAGCAGCAGGTAGAGCACGCCGGCCAGGCCCAGGGTGACCGGCAGGCTCAGGTCGATACCGCTGGCCAGGTCACCCAGCGGGCCGACGAACTGCCCCGGCAGGTTGACGAAGCACAGGCCGACGGCCGCGCTGGGGATCCACGCGCCCATGCCGCGCCAGTTCCAGCCGTGCAGGAACCAGTAGTGCCCACCGCGTTGGCCGCGGGTGAACACCTGCAGGTCGTCAGCATGGTAGAAGCCGCGGCGGGTAATCAGGCCGAGGATCATGATCACCATCCAAGGGCTTGTGCAGGTGATGATCAGCACGGCGAAGGTCGACACGCTTTGCACCAGGTTGAAGGTGAAGCGGCCGATGAAGATGAAGGCAATGGCCAGCACGCCGATCAGCAGGGTGGCGCCGGCGCGGCTGAGCAGGCGCGGGAACACGCTGGACATGTCCAGGCCCGTGCCATAAAGCGCCGTGGTGCCGGTGGACATGCCGCCAATCACCGCAATCAGGCACACCGGCAGGAAGAACCAGCTCGGCGCAACGGCCAGCAAACCACCCACGTAGTTGTTGGCGGCGATGTAGTCCGGTGCCTGGGTGGCCACCAGCGTGGCGGTGCACAGGCCGAACAGGAACGGGATCAGCGTGCCGGCCTGTGCGGCGATCACCGCCAGCATGATGCGCGCCTTCGGCGTTTGCCGCGGGATGTAGCGCGACCAGTCGCCAAGGAAGGCACCGAACGATACCGGGTTGCTCATGGCCAGGATCGCAGCGCCTACAAATGCGGCCCAGAAGCCGGCCTGCCCGAGGTTGACGCTACCGGCGTAGCCCGCATCGAAGGGCCCTGCGAACGCGACGATGCCCAGCAGGAACAGCAGGCTCGACGCCCATACGGCAATCTTGTTCACCCACAGCATGAAGCGGAAGCCGAAGATGCACACCACCAATACCAGGATGGCGAACAGGCCGTAGGCCAGGCCCAGGGTCAGGTCGGTTTCCGGCAGGCCGGCCAGGCGCTTGGCGCCGCCGACCAGGGCATCGCCCGAGCTCCACACCGACAGCGAGAAGAATGCCACGGCGGTAAGCAGCGACAGGAACGAGCCGACGATGCGCCCATGCACGCCGAAGTGCGCGCCTGACGACACCGCATTGTTGGTGCCGTTGAGCGCACCGAACAGGCCCATGGGCGCGAGGATCAGCGCGCCCACGCCGACCCCTAGCAGAATCGCCCAGACCCCGGCCTGGAACGATAAGCCGAACAACACTGGGAAACTGCCCAGCACGGCGGTGGCGAAGGTGTTGGCACCGCCAAAAATGAGGCGGAACAGGTCCAGCGGGGCGGCGTCGCGTTGATCGTCAGGGATCTGTTCGACGCCATTGGTCTCGATACCGGTCGAGTGGCTCATGGTGATGCTCCAGCGCGTTGTTGTAGGCCGGCGCGGGGCGCGGCCCTCTTGTGGGTGCGATGGCAGGGCGGCAGGGCCGCGTAAGGGGTGATCAGGCTGCGGTGACGACCGACAGGTGCTCGTGGCAGGCCAGCCAGCGCTCACCCTGGCGCCGGAACACGATGGTCTCGCGTTCGGCCAGTTGCTGTTCTTCGCTCGCGATGCGGATGTGTGTGGCCACGTCGTGCATGAAGATCGCCACCTCACCCTGCAGGCTCACCTGCACGTTGCTCGACACGCAGCCCAGCACCGCAAAACCCTCGGCCTGCCATTGAGCCCAGAGGTCTTCATAGGCACGGCGCGACAGCAGCGGTTGCGGCAGGGTGTGGAAGAGGAAGGTGGCGTCCTCGCTGAAACAGGCGAAGTAGCGGGCGGTGTTGTTGCTGGCAAAGGCGGCGACGAGGTCGGCGGCAGCCTGCCGTACCTGGAGTGTCTGGTCCACGGGAGTGGCCTCACGGTTATTGTGATTGTGGTGAAGCGATTCTGGTGGGGAGGGGCGGGGGGAAAAATCGCTGGGGGGAAATAATTAGTTTAGAAATTCGTGAACCAACAGTCCCGCTTGCTTTACCCATGCCATAGCAGTGGATAAGGTGAAGGCAATTGCGTCTGGCCTTTGGGTGGCAATGCAGCCCCTCTTCAGGTCTTTTGAATTCACGGGCGGATGGGGGGTTATGGCAGACACTCCTGCTAAGTCGCTGGCGCCCTGTTATGGCATTCATGCCGGTGGAAACTGTTATCCGTGAGCAACAGGAAGCCTATTACGCAGCGCTTGCAGCTTCTGATCAGGCAGCTGAGGCAACACCGTTTGCCGAGTTCATGCTGAGTGCTCTCCTGCAGGCGCTTGTTGAAGCCAGTGCTACCGATCAAGTAACCGATCAAGTAACCGATCAAGTAACCGATCAAGTAACCGATCAAGTAGCTAGCCTTTTGAGTATTCTTCCGCCGGGTTCCGCGTTGAAAAGCAATGAGTTGATGCAGCGTCTAGGGCTTTCTCACCGCCCCACGTTTAGCAAAAGCTATCTGAAACCTGCCTTGGCTGCAGGGCTGATCGAAATGACAGAGCCAGATTCACCGCGCAGTCCAACCCAGCAGTACCGACGCGTGCGTAATTGACATGCGGTGGGATGTGATCGCCCAGGCCTTCGCCGACTGACGGCAGATCCCAACCTCAATCCTTGCCTACGCTGAAACTCCCAACCTGCGTTCGCAAGGAGATCTGTCATGGCCTTCCAATATAAACGTCTGGACAAGAACAACGCCGCGGTGCTGCTGGTCGATCACCAGGCTGGCTTGCTGTCGCTAGTCCGCGATATCGACCCCGACCGCTTCATGAACAACGTGCTGGCCCTGGCCGACCTGGCCAAGTACTTCAAGCTGCCGACTATCCTCACCACCAGCTTCGAAACCGGGCCCAACGGCCCGCTGGTGCCAGAACTCAAAGCGCTGTTCCCCGACGCCCCGTACATCGCCCGCCCGGGCAACATCAACGCCTGGGACAACGAAGATTTCGTCAAGGCGGTGAAGGCCACCGGCAAGAAGCAGCTGTTGATCGCCGGTGTGGTCACTGAAGTCTGCGTGGCCTTCCCGGCGTTGTCGGCGCTGGAGGAGGGCTTCGAGGTGTTCGTGGTCAGCGATGCATCCGGTACGTTCAACGAGCTGACCCGCGATTCCGCCTGGCGGCGCATGGAGGCAGCGGGGGCGCAACTGATGACTTGGTTCGGCGTGGCCTGTGAGCTGCACCGCGACTGGCGCAATGATGTCGAAGGGCTGGGGACCTTGTTCTCCAACCACATTCCGGACTACCGCAACCTGATGACCAGCTACGACAAGCTGGCGAAGTGAACCGTCAGGTTTGAACCATACTGACTGTTCACCCGCCTTCAGGAACCTGCCAAATGGCCAAGTCGTCACGGAAAAAAGCCCTGCAAGAACCCTCGGAGAAACTGGGCGGCAAGGCCTACGAGAAGCAACTGAAAAGCCTGCATGTCGAACTGGTGAAGCTGCAGGAATGGGTCGTGGCCAAGGGCCTGAAGGTGTGCATCGTGTTCGAGGGCCGTGATGGTGCTGGCAAGGGTGGCACCATCAAGGCCATTACCGAGCGTGTGAGCCCTCGGGTATTCCGCGTGGTGGCGCTGCCAGCGCCGACCGAGCGGGAAAAAACCCAGATGTACGCCCAACGTTACCTCAACCACCTGCCGGCAGCTGGTGAAGTGGTGATCTTCGACCGCAGCTGGTACAACCGCGCCGGTGTCGAGCGGGTGATGGGTTTTTGCACCGAAGAGCAGGCCAGCAAATTCCTCACTGTGGTGCCGTTGTTGGAAAAACTGATGGTCGAGTCGGGGATCATCCTGATCAAGTACTGGCTGGAAGTCAGCGCCGACGAACAGACCCGCCGCCTGCAGGACCGCATCAGTGACGGCCGCAAACTGTGGAAGCTCTCGCCCATGGACCTCAAGTCCTATACCCGCTGGGACGAATATACCCGCGCACGTGACGAGATGTTCACCGCTTCGGATTCGTCCTGGGCACCGTGGTTCCTGGCCCACTCCAACGACAAGCGCCGTGCGCGGCTGAACATCATCAGCCACTTGCTGACACGGGTGCCTTACAAGGACATCACCCGTGACCAGGTGGTGAAGCTGCCCAAGCGCGGCAAGATCGGCAAGTACAAGGCGGTGGCGTATCCCTTCAAAGTGGTGGAAGAACGCTTCTGATCCTCGTTTTGGCGCTTCAGGCGTAGGATCTTTCCTAACCTGAAACCAAATGCTTCAGTTCAAGTTAGCTTGGGAATTATCCTACGCGCGCCGCTGCCGTTTCGCTGTTGTCGATGATGAGCATCAGGGCTAATTTCCCCGGGTCGTCATGGTTTGACGATCGGGTGTGAGAGCCCGGTGATACATCGTGCCAGTGCTATGGCAGCCGTTCGTGGGCAGGCGTTTGCCTGGCCGGAATTCCGATGTTCGCCGGTCTCTCACCCCACGTTCGGCTGCCACCCTGCTTCTGTGAGAGGAAGTTGAGTGGGGGCTTCGTGTACTGAACTCGGAGAAGCATCATGAAAAAGCTCGTACCTGATCCGCCCACCGCAAAAACCACCTCCCGCTCGTTCTACACCATCAACAACGACATGCCCTCAGCCGAGGCATTGCTCTACGTGATTCAGCTACTGCGCGGTATCGAAGACACCCTCGACGAATACATCTGCGGCAATGTCGGCGAGCCGGGTATCGGCATGCTGGTCAACTCTGTACACAACGTGCAGATGGGGCGGGCGTTGACCGAATTGGTGCTGACCAGGGAGGCTGGAGATATCAGCTGGCACTGAGGCAGGTGTTGCTCGGTGGCCATACTCCGCGGTGGATTGTTCGCGGATAAATCCGCTCCTACACAGCTCAAGTCATCACGGGCGTGAGTCATTCCTTTCCCTGGGCTGAAACGGCGGCGCCCCATTCGCGGGTAAACCCGCTCCTACAGGTTTAGCGCCAGCCTGGAGAGCGGCGCAGTACCTGTAGGAGCGGGTTTACCCGCGAACGGGGCGCCGCGGATTTACTGCCGTTATACGTTGAAGCGGAAGTGCATCACATCGCCGTCTTTGACGATGTAGTCCTTGCCTTCCAGGCGCCATTTACCGGCTTCCTTGGCACCGCCTTCACCCTTGAACTGGATGAAGTCGTCATAAGCCACCACTTCAGCGCGGATGAAGCCTTTTTCGAAGTCGGTGTGGATCACGCCAGCGGCCTGCGGGGCGGTGGCGCCGACGCGCACGGTCCATGCACGGACTTCTTGCACGCCGGCAGTGAAGTAGGTCTGCAGGTTGAGCAGCTCGTAGCCGGCACGGATAACGCGGTTCAGGCCAGGCTCTTCCAGGCCCAGGGCCTCGAGGAACATGTCTTTCTCTTCACCGTCGTCGAGTTCGGCGATTTCGGCTTCGATCTTGTTGCACACCGGTACCACAACCGCGCCTTCTTCTTCGGCGATGGCGCGTACCACGTCCAGGTGCGGGTTGTTGTCGAAACCGTCTTCAGCCACGTTGGCGATGTACATCACCGGCTTGCTGGTCAGCAGGTGGAAGCCACGGATGACGGTTTTCTCGTCGTCAGCCATGTTCTTCATCAGGCTGCGCGCAGGCTTGCCTTCGGTGAAGTGCGGAATCAGCTTTTCCAGGATGGCCTTTTGCGCCAGGGCTTCCTTGTCGCCGCCCTTGGCGTTGCGGGTGACCTTCTGCAGTTGCTTCTCGCAGCTGTCGAGGTCGGCGAAGATCAGTTCGAGGTCGATGATCTCGATGTCGCGCTTTGGGTCGACGCTGTTGGAAACGTGGATCACGTTCTCGTCTTCGAAGCAGCGCACGACGTGGGCGATGGCGTCGGTCTCGCGGATGTTGGCGAGGAACTTGTTGCCCAGGCCTTCACCTTTGGATGCACCGGCCACCAGGCCCGCGATGTCGACGAACTCCATGGTGGTCGGCAGGATGCGGTTAGGCTTGACGATCTCTGCCAGCGCAGCCAGGCGCGCGTCGGGCATCGGCACGATGCCGCTGTTCGGCTCGATGGTGCAGAAGGGGAAGTTCTCCGCCGCGATGCCAGACTTGGTCAGGGCGTTGAACAGGGTGGACTTGCCGACGTTGGGCAGGCCGACGATGCCGCAATTGAAACCCATGGGTATTCCCCTTTCTAAAGTGTCAGGCCTTCTGGCTGTGCAGCTCGCGCATCGCCTTGGCGAAGTCGCCGGCAAGCACGTCCGGCAGCACGCCGAGGGCAAAATCGATGCTGGCGTCGAGCTTCTCCTGCTCGGCGCGCGGCGCGCGGCCCAGGACGAAGTTGGAGACCAGCTTGGCGTCACCCGGGTGGCCGATGCCAAGCCGCAGGCGGTGGAAGTCGTTCTGGTTGCCGAGCTGCGCGATGATGTCGCGCAGGCCGTTGTGCCCACCATGGCCACCGCCGCGCTTGAGCTTGGCGACGCCCGGAGGCAGGTCGAGTTCGTCATGCGCCACCAGGATTGCTTCCGGCTTGATGCGGAAGAAATTGGCCAAGGCCGCCACGGACTGGCCGCTACGGTTCATGTAGGTGGTGGGGATGAGCAGACGAACGTCGTTGCCCTGATGGCTGAATTTTGCCGTCAGGCCGAAATACTTGCGGTCAGCGGTCAAGGAGACGCGCTGGGCGCTGGCAATGCGTTCAACGAAAAGAGCCCCTGCGTTATGCCGGGTCTGTTCGTATTCGGGGCCGGGGTTACCCAAGCCGACGATCAACTGGATGGCGGTCACGTAGGGGCTCTTCCTTGGAGTTGGTGGGTTACGGTGCGCGGCACTGTAACCCGATCAACACCGGCGCGCGAGTGGATTACTCAGCGGCGCCTTCTTCAGCTTCTGGAGCAACGCGTGGCGCGTGAACGTTGGCAACAGCTTTG
The DNA here is from genome assembly GCF_042902325.1 of Pseudomonas sp. NPDC012596. Classification (NCBI taxonomy): domain Bacteria; kingdom Pseudomonadati; phylum Pseudomonadota; class Gammaproteobacteria; order Pseudomonadales; family Pseudomonadaceae; genus Pseudomonas; species Pseudomonas sp. NPDC012596. The sequence goes on from NZ_JBIBEB010000012.1 coordinate 101,238, forward strand.
TCATCACCGTGGGCCAGAGCTACGAACTCTACGCCTTTCGGAGCTTTCAGGTCCGACAGGTGGATGATGGTGCCGATTTCAGCGTTTGCCAGGTCAACTTCGATGAACTCAGGCAGGTCTTTGGCTTCGCAGGAAACTTCGATCTGCGATTCAACGTGCGAGATCTCGCCGCCTTTCTTGGTCGGTGCTTCTTCGTTGATGAAGTGCACTGGAACAACAGCGGTCAGTTTCTGGCCAGCAACGACGCGGATGAAGTCAGCGTGCATGATGAACTGCTTGGCAGGGTGACGCTGCATGGCTTTGACGATGACGTTTTGCTTGACGCCGTCAACGTTCAGCTCGATCACGTGGCTGAAGGCAGCCTCGTCTTCGAACAGCTTGGTGATTTCCTTGGCCAGGATGGTCAGGGACTCGGCGTCCTTGTTACCACCGTAAACAACGGCTGGGATGTGAGCGGAGTGACGCAGGCGGCGGCTCGCACCTTTCCCCAGGTCAGTACGCGCTTGGGCGTTCAGAGTGAAATCAGTCATTTTGTTTCTCCAAAATAGCCCCCCGAGGGCGTTTGCGACCAGCGCCAACGGGGATGGCAAAAAAGCCCCGCCCCAACAAATGCTGGGGCGGGGCGCTTCATATCAATACACGTTCCGCTTAGCGGAACATCGCACTGATCGATTCTTCATTGCTGATGCGGCGGACCGCTTCAGCCACAACCGGTGCGATATCCAGCTGGCGGATACGGTCACAGGCTTGAGCAGCGGCGGACAGCGGAACGGTGTTGGTCACCACCAGCTCGTCCAGTACCGACTTCTCGATATTCTCGATCGCACGGCCCGACAGGACAGGGTGCGTGCAGTAGGCATATACCTTGGCCGCGCCGTGTTCTTTCAGGGCCTTGGCCGCATGGCACAGGGTGCCGGCGGTATCGACCATGTCGTCTACCAGGATGCAAGTGCGCCCTTCGACGTCGCCGATGATGTGCATGACTTCGGAGTGGTTGGCCTTTTCACGGCGTTTGTCGATGATACCCAGGTCGACACCCAGGGACTTGGCGACGGCACGTGCGCGCACGACACCACCGATGTCCGGGGAGACGATCATCAGGTTCTCGAAACGCTGGTCTTCGATATCGTCGACGAGTACGGGCGAACCGTAGATGTTGTCGACAGGAATATCGAAGAAACCCTGGATCTGGTCAGCGTGCAGGTCGACGGTGAGAACACGGTCGATACCCACGACAGTGAGCATGTCAGCGACAACTTTGGCGCTGATGGCTACACGTGCCGAACGCGGACGGCGGTCCTGGCGGGCGTATCCGAAGTAAGGAATCACGGCGGTGATTCGGGATGCTGAGGAGCGGCGGAAGGCGTCGGCCATCACTACCAGTTCCATCAGGTTATCGTTGGTCGGGGCACAAGTCGGCTGAATAATGAAAACGTCTTTACCGCGAACATTTTCATTGATCTCAGTGCTGATCTCGCCGTCGGAGAACTTACCGACAGAGACGTCACCGAGAGGGATATGCAGCTGACGTACGACACGCCGAGCCAGATCGGGGTTAGCGTTCCCCGTAAAGACCATCATCTTGGACACGCGCAGTACCTGGAGGCTGAGGGTATACCTGGATGAGTATAAGGAAAATGGCAGGGGCGGCTGGATTCGAACCAACGCATGGCAGGATCAAAACCTGCTGCCTTACCGCTTGGCGACGCCCCTGTATCTGTTGCTGCGAGCGCTAGGCACTCGGCTTCTTGACCAGACTTTGCAGCTTGCGATGCAACATCGAAACATTGCTTCCTTTCGCCACAAACCCTGTTTGGGTCGCTGAAAGAAGGGCCAGAACTTTATCAGCTTCGGCTTTGCTTGGGAAGGCCCCAAACACACAACTTCCAGTTCCTGTTAGTCGAGCTTCGGTGAATTTACCCAGAAAATTCAATGCGTTTCGAACTTCTGGATACCGCTGCTCAACCACCCCTTGGCAGTCATTTCGACTGTTTCCCTCGGGAACGGGGCGCATCTTAAGGGGGAGAGAATCACGTGTCAACTGCGGATGTGAAAAAATTTCTGCTGTACTGACAGACACTTGCGGCACCAGCACGACATACCACGGCTCGATCGGGTCGACCGGGGTCAGTTGTTCGCCGACACCCTGGGCAAACGCCGCGTGGCCACGGACGAAGACCGGTACATCGGCGCCCAGGGCAAGCCCCAGGCCGGCCAGGCGATCTTCGTCCCAGTCCAGTTGCCACAAATGTGCCAGCGCCAGCAGGGTGGTCGCCGCATTCGAACTGCCGCCGCCGATGCCGCCGCCCATGGGCAGCACCTTGCTCAGCCAGATGTCGGCACCCAGGCGGGTGCCCGACTGTTCCTGAAGCTTGCGCGCGGCACGCACGATCAGGTTGCTGTCGTGGGGGACCGACTCGATTTCGCTGTGCAGGTGGATCACGCCGTCTTCACGCACGGCGAATGTCAGCTCGTCACCGTGGTCGAGGAATTGGAACACGGTCTCCAGCTCGTGGTAGCCATCCGGGCGGCGCCCGATGATGTGCAGCCACAGGTTGAGCTTGGCCGGGGCGGGCAGGGTGAGCGTATGCATCGATCAATGCCCCAGCTGGCGCGGCTGCCAGTCCTTGACCACCAAGGTAACGTCGATGTCTTTGCCGTGCAGCTTCAGGCGTTCGGGCAACCAGTAGCCATTCTGCTCGGTGTAGCTCAGGTATTGCACCTGCCAGCCATCCTGGTCGAGGCTGGCCAGGCGGCTGTCGCCGTCCAGGGTCAGCTTGCTCTTGGTGTCTGGAGCGGGCAGCCCGCGTACCCACCAGACCAGGTGCGAAACCGGCAATTGCCAGCCCAGTTGTTCTTCCAGCAAAGCTTCGGGGCTGGTGGCTTCGTAGCGGCCCTGGTTGGCCACCTCCAGCACCACGCCGCCGGGGCGGCCTGTCAGGCGCGCGGCGCCACGGCCCAGCGGGCCGGCCAGGCGAATGTCGTAGTAATCCTGGCGTTGCAGCCAGAACAGCGTGCCGCTGCCGGAATCGCGCGGGGCGCGGATACCGACCTTGCCGTTGATCTGCCAGCCATCGAGGCTGCTCAGTTGCTCTTTATGGGTGCGCCACTGCTGCGGGTCGCCGTGGCCCTGCAGGGCTTCGCGGCTACCAAAACCGGCACAGCCGGCCAGCAGGGCAATCAGGGTGAAGGTGATGCAATGGCGCAAAAACATGGCGTTAAAGGGTCTCGGATCCGGTCAGGCGCAAGATGGTCTTGCGCAGGATAGGGCTGTCGGGCTGGGCCTCGAAGGCCTTGGCCCAGACCTGCCGGGCTTCACGGCGCTTGCCGTTGGCCCACAGGACTTCGCCCAGGTGGGCGGCCACTTCGTGGTCGGGGAAACGCTGCAAGGCTTGGCGCAGGTAGCCTTCGGCTTCGTCGAGGTTGCCCAGGCGGTAGGCGACCCAGCCCATGCTGTCGAGCACCGCTGGGTCATCCGGGGTCAGCTGGTGGGCTTTGTCGATCAGCGCCTTGGCTTCGGTATAGCGCGTGGTGCGGTCGGCCAGGGTGTATCCCAGGGCGTTCAGGGCCATGGCGTTTTCCGGCTCGCGGGCGATGATGGCGCGCAGGTCTTTTTCCATCTGCGGCAGGTCGTCGCGCTTTTCGGCCAGCATGGCGCGGGTGTACAGCAGGTTGAGGTCGTCCGGATAGCGCTGGATGGCCTGTTGCAGTACCTGGTTGGCCTGGGCGTCCTTGTTGTTGTTGCTGTAGCTTTCCGATTCGATCAGGTACAGCTGGATGGCGATGTCCGGCTGTGCCTCGCGGGCTTCTGCGAGCATGCGCGAGGCCTCGGTACCACGGCCGTTGGCGATGAGGATATCGGCCTGGCGCAATTGCGCCGGCAGGTAATCGGGGCCCGGGCCGACCAGCGCGTATTCGCGCAGGGCACCGGCCGGGTCATGGCGTTCTTCGGCTATCCGACCCAGGTTGAGGTGAGCAGCATCGACATTGCTGTCGCGCTCGATCATTTCGCGCAGGTAGCTCTCGGCCTCGTCCCAGTCCTTGTTTTCCAGGCATACCAGCGCCAGGGAATAACGCAGCTCGTCGTCTTCCGGGTAATCCTGCACCAGGCTGATGAACTCGCCTTTGGCGTCGGCGATCCGGTCTTGTTCGACCAGGGTACGCGCGTAGGTCAGGCGCAGGCGCTTGTCGTCCGGGTTGTCGCGGATGGCCCCGCGCAGCAGCGGCAGAGCTTCCGGGCCGCGGTCCAGGGCCTGGAGCAGGCGCGCGCGCAGCAGGATCGGGGCAATTTCACCATTTTGCGCCGGGTTTTCTTCAAGCAGTTCCAGGGCCTCTTCGGCCTTGCCGTCCTGGTTCAGCAGTAGCGCCTTGCCGAATACCAGCTGGCTGTTGTCGGGGTACTTGACCAGCAGCCGGTCGAAGCTCTGCAGCAGCCCGTCGCGGGTGCTCTGGTCGGTTTCGGCAGCAGAGAGGGCGAGGAAGTCGAAGTGCGTGTCGCCCTGGCCCTGCAACACCTTTTCCATATAGGTCATGGAGTCGTCATAGCGACCGGCGCGTGCCAACTGGATGGCGGCGGCGCGCTGGGCATCGAGGTTCTGTGGGTCGTTCTTGGCCCAGATGAGCGCGCTGTCCAGCGCCGGCTCGTCGGCGCCGAGGTATTCGGCGATGCGGAAGGCACGCTCGGACACGGCAGGGTCCTGAGTCTTCTCGGCCTGGTCGGCGTAGTTGGCCAGGGCAATGTCAAAGCGGTTGCGCTGGCCGGCCAGCTCGGCCACCAACAAGCTATAGAGCGTGTCCTGTTTGAACGACCCATACACCACGGGCTTTTCGGCCTCACTTTTGCCGGCGTCGGCAACGGGAGGCTCGGCCGTCTGCGGGGCCAGGCTCTGGCAGCCCTGGAGCAGGGCGAAGGCAAGCAGCAGTGCGAAGGGTCTGTTCATATAAGGAGGCTTAAAAGGACTTACCGGCGGTCGGAGCATGATGACACAAGCGCGGGGGCAAACCCACACGCGAAGGTCGCGGTTTACGGCGATGGTCTTGGTATATAGGGACAATAGCGAACGGTGGTTGTTCTAAAACCTGCGAAAGAGGACAATTATCGGCTTCCCGTCACAACCAGCGACCTTGCATGGCCTTTCTTGCACTTGGTATCAACCATAAGACTGCCTCGGTAGACGTACGCGAGCGCGTGGCGTTTACCCCAGAGCAGCTGGTGGACGCCCTGCAGCAGCTCTGCCGACTGACCGCCAGCCGCGAAGCGGCGATCCTGTCGACCTGCAACCGTAGCGAGCTCTATATAGAGCAGGACCAACTGTCCGCCGAGGCGGTTCTGCAGTGGCTGGCCGACTATCACCGCCTGAGCCTGGATGAACTGCGCGCCAGTGCCTACATCCACGAAGAGCACGACGCCGTCCGGCACATGATGCGGGTGGCCTCGGGCCTCGACTCGCTGGTGCTGGGCGAGCCGCAGATCCTCGGCCAGATGAAGTCGGCCTATGCCGTGGCGCGTGAAGCCGGCACCGTCGGCCCGTTGCTCGGGCGGCTGTTCCAGGCCACCTTCAGTGCGGCCAAGCAGGTGCGCACCGACACCGCGATTGGCGAGAACCCGGTGTCGGTGGCGTTCGCCGCGGTGAGCCTGGCGCGGCAGATCTTCAGCGACCTTGGCCGCAGCCAGGCGCTGCTGATCGGTGCTGGCGAAACCATTACCCTGGTTGCTCGCCACCTGCATGAGCAAGGCGTGCGCCGTATCGTCGTGGCCAACCGCACGCTGGAGCGCGCCAGCCTGTTGGCCGAGCAGTTCGGTGCGCATGCGGTGTTGCTGGCCGACATCCCCCAGGAGCTGGCCCACAGCGACATCGTCATCAGCTCCACGGCCAGCCAATTGCCGATCCTAGGCAAGGGCGCCGTGGAAAGCGCGCTGAAGCAGCGCCGGCACAAGCCGATTTTCATGGTCGATATCGCCGTGCCGCGGGATATCGAGCCGGAGGTGGGTGAACTCGACGACGTTTATCTGTACACCGTCGACGACCTGCACGAAGTGGTCGCGGAAAACCTCAAGAGCCGTCAGGGCGCGGCTCAGGCAGCCGAGGAGCTGGTTTCGGTGGGCGCCGAGGACTTCATGGTGCGCCTGCGCGAACTGGCCGCGGTGGATGTGCTGCGCGCCTATCGCCAGCAAAGCGAGCGCCTGCGCGACGAAGAACTGCAAAAGGCCCAGCGTCTGCTGGCCAACGGCGGCAACCCCGAAGATGTGCTGGCCCAGTTGGCCCGGGGGCTGACCAACAAACTCCTGCACGCGCCCAGCGTGCAGTTGAAAAAGCTCTCGGCCGAGGGCCGCCTCGATGCGCTGGCCATGGCCCAGGAACTCTTTGCCCTCAACGAGGGCTCGACGGACAAATCCTTGCAATGAAAGCGTCGCTGCTGAACAAACTGGACACGCTCCAGGACCGCTTCGAGGAACTCACCGCGTTGCTCGGTGATGCCGAAGTCATTTCCGACCAGACCCGCTTCCGCGCCTATTCCCGCGAGTACGCCGAAGTGGAGCCGGTGATCGCCGCCTATAAAGAGTGGCGCAAGGTGCAGGATGACCTCGAAGGCGCGCAGGCGCTGCTCAAGGACTCCGACCCCGACATGCGCGAGATGGCTGTCGAAGAGGTGCGCGAAGCCAAGGAGCAGCTGGTCGGCCTGGAGTCGCAGCTGCAACGCATGCTGTTGCCCAAAGACCCCAACGACGGGCGCAACGTGTTCCTGGAAATTCGCGCAGGCACCGGCGGCGATGAAGCGGCGATCTTCTCGGGCGACCTGTTCCGCATGTATTCGCGTTACGCCGAACGGCGTGGCTGGCGCCTGGAGATTCTGTCCGAGAACGAAGGCGAGCACGGCGGCTACAAAGAGATCATCGCCCGCGTCGAAGGCGATAGTGTGTACGGCAAACTCAAGTTCGAGTCTGGCGCGCACCGTGTGCAGCGGGTGCCGGAGACCGAGTCGCAGGGCCGTATCCACACTTCGGCGTGCACCGTGGCGGTACTTCCTGAACCCGACGAGCAAGTGGCGATCGAAATCAACCCTGCCGACCTGCGCGTGGACACCTACCGCTCCTCGGGTGCCGGCGGCCAGCACGTCAACAAGACTGACTCGGCGATCCGCATCACCCACTTGCCCACCGGCATCGTGGTGGAGTGCCAGGAAGAGCGTTCGCAGCACAAGAACCGCGCCCGCGCCATGTCCTGGCTGTCGGCCAAGCTCAACGACATGCAGACCAGCGCCGCGCAGAACGCCATCGCCAGTGAGCGTAAGCTGTTGGTGGGCTCCGGTGACCGTTCCGAGCGCATTCGCACCTACAACTACCCACAGGGGCGAGTGACCGATCACCGGATCAACCTGACCCTTTATTCGCTCGACGATATCCTCGCCGGTGGCGTAGACGCGGTGATCGAACCTTTGCTGGCCGAATACCAGGCCGATCAACTGGCCGCCCTGGGGGACTGATGACCATCATTGCCAGCCTGCTGCGCAACGCGCAGTTGCCGGATTCGCCCACCGAACGCCTGGACGCCGAACTGCTGCTGGCCGCAGCCATTGGCAAGTCACGCAGCTACCTGCACACCTGGCCCGAGCGCATCGTCAGCAGCGAGGATGCCGAGGCCTACGCCGGCTACCTTCAGCGCCGTCGTGCCGGCGAGCCGGTTGCCTACATTCTTGGGCAGCAGGGTTTTTGGAAGATCGACCTGGAAGTGGCGCCACACACGTTGATCCCGCGCCCGGACACCGAACTGTTGGTCGAGACAGCCCTTGAGTTGCAGCCTGCCTCACCCGCCAAGGTGCTCGACCTGGGCACGGGCACGGGCGCCATCGCCCTGGCCCTGGCCAGCGATTGCCCGGCCTGGCAGGTAACGGCGGTAGACCGGGTGGAAGAGGCCGTGGCCCTGGCCGAGCGCAACCGCCAGCGCCTGGGCCTGGGTAACGTCAAGGTGCTGACCAGCCATTGGTTCAGTAGCCTGGCCGGTGAGCGTTTCGACCTGATCGTCAGCAACCCGCCGTATATCGCCGCACAAGACCCGCACCTGGTCGAAGGTGATGTGCGCTTCGAACCGAGCAGTGCGCTGGTGGCCGGTGCCGATGGCCTGGATGACCTGCGGCTGATCGTCAGCGAGGCGCCGCAGTACCTGCTGCCGGGTGGCTGGCTGCTGCTCGAGCATGGCTATGATCAGGCTGATGCAGTGCGCGCACTGCTGGCGCTACAAGGTTTTACCGAGGTCGCCAGCCGCAAGGACCTTGGCGGCCATGAACGTATTTCCCTGGGGCGCCTGCCATGCTGACCGATCAGGAACTGTTGCGTTACAGCCGGCAGATCCTGCTGGCTCAGGTGGATATCGACGGCCAGTTGCGGCTCAAGCACAGCAAGGCGCTGATCGTCGGCCTGGGTGGCCTGGGCTCGCCGGTGGCGCTGTACCTGGCTGCTGCCGGCGTGGGTGAGCTGCACCTGGCCGACTTCGACACCGTCGACCTGACCAACCTGCAACGCCAGGTCATCCATGACAGCAGTAGCGTTGGCATGAGCAAGGTGGACTCGGCGCTGCAGCGGCTTGAGGCAATCAACCCTGACGTCACCCTGGTCGCCCATCGCCAGGCGCTGGATGAGGACTCCCTGGCCGCCGCTGTTGCCGCCGTTGACCTGGTGCTGGACTGCTCGGACAACTTCGGCACGCGCGAGGCGGTTAACGCCGCCTGTTTCGCGCATGGCAAGCCACTGGTCAGCGGCGCAGCGATACGCCTGGAAGGGCAGCTGTCGGTGTTCGACCCTCGGCGTGACACCAGCCCTTGCTACCACTGCCTGTACGGCCATGGCAGCGAAGCCGAACTGACCTGTAGCGAAGCCGGCGTGATTGGCCCGCTGGTGGGGCTGGTCGGCAGCCTGCAGGCGTTGGAGGCCTTGAAGCTACTGGCAGGTTTTGGCGAGCCACTGGTGGGCCGCCTGCTGCTGATCGATGCCCTCGGCACGCGCTTGCGTGAGCTGCGGGTCAAGCGTGACCCTGCCTGCGCCGTGTGTGGCAAGCGCGATGGCTGAGCGCTCGGCGCCGGTCGGCGTGATGGACTCGGGGGTCGGCGGTTTGTCGGTGCTCGCCGAGATCCAGCGCTTGCTGCCCAACGAGTCGCTGCTCTATGTTGCCGATTGCGGCCATGTGCCGTATGGCGAAAAAAGCCCGGACTACATCCGCCAGCGTTGCCGGCGCATAGCCGAGTTCTTCCAGGCGCAAGGCGCCAAGGCGATGGTCCTGGCGTGCAACACGGCGACGGTGGCGGCGGTTGCCGACCTGCGCGAGTTGTACCCCGACTGGCCGCTGGTGGGCATGGAGCCCGCAGTAAAACCGGCTGCTGCCGCCACCCGCGCCGGCGTAGTCGGCGTGCTGGCGACCACCGGCACCTTGCAGAGCGCCAAGTTTGCCGCCTTGCTCGACCGCTTCGCCAACGATGTGCGCGTGGTGACCCAGCCTTGCCCAGGGCTGGTCGAGCTGATCGAGACCGGTGACCTGGGTAGCCCGCAACTTCGCCAGTTGCTGATCGCTTACGTGCAACCCTTGCTGGCTGCAGGTTGCGACACGCTGATCCTGGGCTGCACCCATTACCCCTTCCTGCGCCCGTTGCTAGCCGAGATGGTGCCCAGCGACGTGGCGATCATCGATACCGGCGCTGCGGTAGCCCGGCAGCTGCAGCGCTTGCTGGCCGCCCGCGACCTGCTTGCCGATGGGCCAGCGCGCGCCGCTGCGTTCTGGACCAGTGCCGATCCGCTATCGCTGAAAAACATCCTTCCTGTGCTGTGGAATAAGTCGGACGCCGTGCAACGCTTTCAGTTGTAAAAAAAATGTGAAAACAGCTGAACTAACGTCCCATCTCTGATTTCTATTTTTTTGCCTGACATAGGCGAACACTTACAACAGCATTGGAAAGAAGGATGTTTCTCATGAGCAAACTGCTCGGCTTAGCGGCGGCTGCCGCTCTTGTTTTGGGGCAAGTCGCGGCGGTGCAGGCTGCCGATGTGTCGTTATCCGTAGGGCAGACGGGTGATTCGACCATGGTCTATCGCTTGGGGCTGCAGTCGAACTGGGATGCGAGCTGGTGGCAAAGCAGTGTCGGTCGCTTGACCGGTTATTGGGACGGCGCCTACACCTATTGGGACGGTGACGAGACGGCCAGCAACCACAGCCTGTCGTTTGCACCGGTCTTCGTTTACGAGTTTGCCGGGGAATCGGTAAAGCCGTACATCGAGGCAGGCATCGGGGTCGCTGCGTTTTCACGCACCAAGCTTGAGAGCAATGACCTGGGGTCTTCTTTCCAGTTCGAGGACCGAATCGGTTTTGGCCTGCGCTTTGCCGGTGGGCATGAGATCGGTGTGCGGGCCATTCACTATTCCAATGCAGGGATCAAGCAGCCCAACGATGGGGTTGAAAGTTACAGCCTGCATTACCGCATGGCGCTTTGATCCTTCCGTAGCCGCCTCTTCGCGGGTTAGCCCGCGAAGAGGCGGCTACTGCCGATACAGGATTCAGCGTGGCAACGGCCACAAACTGCTGACATCGAGCACTTCCAGCACCAGCTCCGGCTCGCGCAGCGGCAAGCGCTGCAGCAACTCCTCAGCGGCACTCTCAGGCGTCCAGGCTTCCGGCACAGCTTGCACCGATGTCACCGGTGTCTTGAGCGACTGCGGCGCCACCACGGTCAGGTCGATACCCTTGTCCTTCAACGCCTGGCGCTCTTCGCGTAGCCACTGCGGCATGTTGTTCCAGCCCGCTGTCACTTGCGTCGGCGCATACAACTGCAGCGCCGAATAGCGGTTGAATATCGCCATCACCTGCGGTGCGTCGCCCTTGGCCAGCAACGGCTGGACCTTGGCCAGGCAATGCTCGCCAGCCAGCTGGTTGCTGCTGACGATTGCCTCGAACAGCTCGCTGTGCGGCACATTGTCGGCCAAGTACTCACTGGTACCTGCGTTGATGATCAGGGTGTCCAGTGAGCCCCAGGCATGACAAAGCTGCTGGCATGCGCTTGCGGCCTGGTCCTCTTCATGCAGCTGCGAAGGCAGGCGCAATAGCTTGCTGCCATGACGCGCCGCCAATGCACCGAGTTCATCGCCTTCCTTGGCACTTGCGGCAACACGGTGCCCTTGTTCGAGCAACCGCGTAACCAGGGCCAAACCCAGCCCATTGGAGGCCCCTGTAACCCAGAAAATACGCGAGTGATTCAATTTGCTGCCCTCTGATCCGACCGGCGTGGCAGGCCTTTGAAGGCTTCGAGCGCACGCTGACGGCTACTGCTGAGATCGACTATAGGACTGTGATACGAATTATTAACCAAAAGGTCCGTAACCTTCATGGGCTGATGAATGTTTTTTTCATCTTCCCCGCTTAATTCGGGTAACCAGTGGCGGATGAACGCCCCCTGGGGGTCGAAGCGTTGCGACTGTGAAACCGGGTTGAAAATACGGAAATAGGGCACTGCGTCGGTGCCCGTGGAAGCGCTCCACTGCCAGCCGCCGTTGTTCGCGGCCAGATCACCGTCTATCAGGTGGCGCATGAAATGCCGTTCGCCCTTGCGCCAATCGATCAGCAGGTTCTTGCTGAGGAACATCGCAACGATCATGCGCAGGCGGTTATGCATCCAACCTGTGTGCAGCAGTTGGCGCATCGCCGCGTCGATGATCGGGAAGCCGGTGCGCCCCTGTTCCCAGGCCTCGAGGTCTGCAGGCGCATCGCGCCAGGGCAGGGCTTCGGTCTGGGGGCGGAATGCGCGGTGGCGCGACACCTGTGGATAACCCGTCAGTATGTGTTTGTAGAATTCACGCCAGAGCAATTCGTTGATCCAGGTCTGGATGCCGCTGCTGCCACTGTCGAACTCGCCGCGGTTGCTGGCCAGGGCCGCGTGCAGGCATTGGCGCGGCGAAATCACCCCTGCGGCCAGGTAAGCCGACAGTTGGCTGGTGCCGGGTTTGGCCGGGAGGTCGCGCAGATGCTGGTAATCGTCGACTGTCTCGTCGAGAAAGCGTGAGAGCCGGGCCTGCGCCTCTTCTTCGCCGGCAGGCCAGTGCTGGCTGAGGGTGCGCGGTGGTTTGTCGAAGCCTTCGATGTGCTGGGGGATCGGGTCGCTGGCAATCTCCAGCGGCGCCTGGCGTTTTACCCGAGAGGCTTGCGATGGCAGGCTGCGGTGTAAATGTTCCAGGCAGACCTTCTTGAACTGGCTGAAGACCTGAAAGTAGTCGCCGCTGCGAGTCAGGATTGTGCCGGGGCGGAACAGCAACTGGTCGAGGTAGCTGTGGGCCTGAATGCCGGAAGCTTCAAGCAACGTGCGGGTGGCCTGGTCACGGTTGTTCTCGTTGATGCCATATTCATCGTTCCAGTGCACCGCTTCGATGGCGTGCTGGCGGCATACCTTGAGCACCGCGGGCGCGGCCTCGTCCCAGGTGTCGATCGTGCGGATCAGCAGCGGAACATTCAGTTTTTCCAGCGACTGGCGCAGGTCGCGCAGGTTGCGCAGCCAGAAGTCGACCTTGCACGCGGCATCATCGTGGGCCTGCCACTGGCCTGGGCTGGCCAGCCATAAGGCCACGGTCGGGCCGCGCTCGCAGGCCGCGCTCAGGGCGCTGTTGTCGTCAATGCGCAGGTCGCTGCGCAGCCAGATCAGTTGCATGGGGCAATCATCTCTACAGGCGGGCGGTCATTGCCTTGCAGCGCACGCAATGCCGCCTGGGGGGTATCGAACAGGGCAAGGTCGGGCAGGCCGAAGGCTTGCAGTTGAGCTTGATGAAGGGAGACCGTGGCGCCGCCCACCAGTTTTAGCCCGGGCACGCCTTGCAGCGTGCGCAGCAACGCCCGGCTATCGATGCGCGGGCCCAGGTGCAACAGCAGTGCGCGAGGTTGCAGGGCGGTGACGGCTCGTTGCAGTTCCACGCCGCTGACCGGTTGTTCTAGTACTTCGACGGGGATGCCGTTGTTGCTCAGCAGCCAGGCGCATAGCCACAGGCTGGGGTCGAAGGCGTGCTCACTGTCTTGTGCAAGCAGCACGGGCGGCCCTTGCAGCGATTGATTGTCGTGGTACACCCGCGCCCCCAGCTTGCTGCGCAGCCAGGTATGGAAGAACACCTGTTCCAGCCGGGCGTTGAAATAGTTACGCCAGCGTTGTGCCAGGCTGTCCATCAACGGCAGCAACAGCTGCTCGCAAAGCGTGATGGCCGGGTACAGCGCCATGGCCTGGTTGAGTTGCTGGTCGAGGGCGCGTTGAGAAAGGTTGGCGATGGCCTCGATCAACTGTTGCTGACGGGTTTGCCAGTCACCGCGCGGGGCAACGCCGGCTGGCTTGTCCAGCAACTCGCGCACCTGGCCAACTGATGCACCACGCTCCAGCCAGGCGAGGATGGCCTCGACCCGCTCGACTTGATCGCTGCCATACAGGCGGTGACCCTTGGCAGTACGTTGCGGCTTGAGCAGGCCGTAGCGTCGCTCCCATGCACGCAGGGTCACCGGGTTCACACCCGTGCGCCGCGCCAGTTCACCGATGGGCAGGGGCGTGTCAGACGGCATTGCGCAGCCCCAGGCTGTCGGGGTGCGGCTGAAGGTAGGCCTGCTGCTGCAGGTACGGGTCAGGGTATTTGCGCAGGTAGTGTTTGAGCAGGGTCAGCGGCACAACCAGCGGCACTACACCTTGCTGGTACTGGTCGATCAGGTGCTGCAGCTCGGCCTTGTCCTGATCCGTCAGTGCGCTTTTGAAATAGCCGCTGAGGTGCTGCAGTACGTTGCCATGGGTGCCACGGCTAGCGCAGCGGCGCAGGGCCTGCATCAGCTGGCTGAAATAGCGCGGGCCGATCTCCTGCGGGTCGTCCTCTCGGCGCATGGTGCCCAGCAGGCGGCCGAGCTGGCGATAGGCATGGGGGTTGTTGGCCATTAGCAAGTATTTGTAGCGCGAATGGAAGCGCACCAGTGCGCCGCGGCTCAAGCCTTCGGCAAGTAGGTGCTGCCAGTCTGCATAGGCGTAGACGCGGCTGATGAAGTTCTCGCGCAGTACCGGATCGTGCAGACGGCCTTCTTCTTCGACCGGCAGGTCGGGGCGACGTGCGCAGAAGGCTGCTGCGTAGGCACCTGTGCCGCCTTGAAGGGCGGGGTAGCCGTTTTCCTGATACACCTTGACCCGCTCCAGCCCGCAGGAGGGCGACTTCTGCATGAAGATGTAGCCACAGATGTCATCGAGTTCCATGGCCATTCGTTCGCCGTACAGGGCGAGTGGGCCGGTCACGTCCATGTCGGGGTCACGGGTGCCGACCACCGAAGGGTTTTGTGGGTCGCCTACCAGGCGGATAGGATCGCGCGGTATACCCAGGCCGATGGCCACTTCGGGGCAGACTGGCGACCAGTCGAAATGCGCTTCGAGCTGCGTACGGCACAAGTCGGATGCTTTGTGCCCACCGTTGTAGCGCACACTGTGGCCAGTCAGGCAGGCGCTGATGGCGATGCGAGGCTTGCTGTGGGCGGATGGGTCGTGCATGGCTGCCTCCGAAATACTTGTACATGAACGCATGCGTGTACAAGGTTATTCCAGCACAGCCACAAACTTATGCAAACTAGTATTTTTGTATAGCTTTGCAGCGCGCGTTAATCGAGATGCTCCAGCAGCCTTCGGGCTGCCTCCTGGCCGCTGAGCCAGGCGCCTTCAACTCGGCCGGACAAGCACCAGTCGCCGCACGCATACAAGCCTTGGTCAGCATCGGCCAGGGCGCCCCATTCGTGATTGCCGGCGGGCCGTGCATACAGCCAGCGGTGGGCCAGGGCGAACGAGGGTGCCGGAATCACGCAGCCGACCAGCTCGGCGAATTCGCCCCACAGCTGTTCGATCACTTCTTCCTTGGCCAGGTCGATATGCTGCTTGCTCCACTCGGATGTAGCGTGCAGTACCCAGGTGTCGAGGTGCTCGTCCCGGCCAGGCTTGCTGCGGTTGCGCGCCAGCCAGTCGAGCGGGTTGTCCTGTACGAAGCAGCCTTGCATCGGCGTGTCCAGCGCGGTGGCGAACCCCAGGGCGACAGCCCAGGTGGGTTCCATCACCACGCCGGCCGCCACGGCGGCGAGTTTCGGGGTGGCAGCGAGCAGCGGCGTGGCCTGCGGGGCAGGTACTGCGATCACCACGCGGCTGAACGGCCCATGGCTGCAGCCTTCGGTGTCTTGCAAGTGCCAGTACTGCTTGCCACGAAACACTTCGGCAATGCGGCAGCCGAAGTTCACCGTGACGTCCTTGAGCAGGCCTCGGGTAATGGCGCTCATGCGCGGTACGCCCACCCAGCGGGTTTGCTCGTCAGGGGAGGGGGTGAGTTCGCCATTGCGGTAGTTGTACAGCTGCGGCTTCCATTGTGCGGCCCAGCCAGCGGCGACCCACTGCTGCACCTGTTCGACAAAACGCCGGTCGCGGGCAGTGAAGTACTGGGCGCCAAGGTCGAGCGCACCGGCATCGCTGCGTTTGCTGGCCATGCGCCCGCCACTGCCGTGGCCCTTGTCGAACAGATGAACGGATTGCCCGGCCTTTTGCAGGGCCTGAGCGGCGGAAAGTCCGGCGATACCGGCACCGATGATGGCAATAGGTACTGTCATGATGGCCTCTTCGAACCTTGCTATACGCAGACTACGCTGTCAGGCAAACCTGTACAATGCACAAAGTTTGTATAAGGTTATTCCGCTTCAGAAAGCCGGTTGGCCTATGATTCATCCGAGAGCGTTTGGTTAAAAAAGTGCCTTGTTGTTAAAAATAGACCATCGCCGGACTCTGCGAGGACACAGCCATGCATATATTGCTGACGGGCGGTACTGGTTTGATCGGCCAGCATCTTTGCCAGTACTGGTCAGGCCAGGGCCATCGCCTGACCGTATGGAGCCGACGCCCCGAGCAGGTTGCGCGCCTGTGCGGCAGCGGCGTGCGCGGTATCGCCAAGCTGGAGGATCTGTCGCCCGATGAGCCAGTGGACGCAGTCATCAACCTGGCCGGTGCGCCCATCGCTGACCGGCACTGGACTGCTGCCCGACGCAACCTGCTGTGGGCCAGCCGCATCACCCTGACCGAACAGCTGCTGGCCTGGCTGGCCAGTCGCGAACAGCGCCCTGAGGTGTTGGTTTCGGGGTCTGCCGTGGGCTGGTATGGCGACGGCGGTGAGCGCGAGCTGACGGAGGCGTCGCCGCCGGTACGCGAGGACTTCGCCAGCCAGCTGTGCATCGCCTGGGAAGAAACCGCGCTGCGTGCACAGGCGCTGGGTGTGCGCGTGGTACTGGTGCGCACCGGCTTGGTACTGGCCAGTGATGGCGGCTTTTTGTCGCGCCTGCGCCTGCCCTTCAAGCTTGGGCTGGGTGGCCCGCTGGGCAATGGTCGGCAGTGGATGCCCTGGGTTCATATAGACGACCAGGTCGCCCTGATTGATTTTCTCATGCAGCAAAAGGATGCCAGCGGTCCTTATAATGCCTGCGCGCCAGAGCCTGTGCGCAACCGCGAGTTCGCCCGGCGCCTGGGCCGGGCGATGCATCGGCCCGCGCTGTTACCCATGCCAGGCCTTTTGCTCAAGGCCGGCCTGGGCGAGCTGTCGACCCTGTTGCTTGGCGGCCAGCGGGCTCGCCCGGTGCGCTTGCTGGCAGCGGGTTTCACCTTCCGGTTCAACGATCTGCAATCGGCCCTGGACAACCTGTCCAGGCGCCTCTGACATAGGACGCTGCATGACCGATCACGCCCTGCTGCTGGTCAACCTGGGTTCACCAGCCTCCACCTCGGTGGCCGATGTGCGCCGCTACCTCAACCAGTTCCTGATGGACCCGTACGTGATCGACCTGCCTTGGCCGGTGCGACGCTTGCTGGTGTCGCTGATCCTGATCAAGCGCCCCGAGCAGTCGGCGCATGCCTACGCCTCGATCTGGTGGGACGAAGGTTCGCCGCTGGTGGTGCTGACGCGGCGCCTGCAGGCCGCGATGGTCGAGCACTGGCCCCACGGCCCGGTCGAGGTTGCCATGCGTTATGGCCAGCCGGCACTACCGGACGTGCTTGCGCGCCTGGCAGCCCAAGGTGTGCGTAAGGTGACGCTGGCGCCACTTTATCCACAGTTCGCCGACAGCACGGTGACCACGGTGGTGACGCTGGCCAACCAGACCGTTGCCGAGCGCGGCTTGCCGCTGGAGCTGCGCGTGCTGCAACCGTTCTACGATCACCCGGAATACATTGATGCCCTGGTGGCCAGTGCCCGGCCGTATTTGCAGCAGGACTATGACCATCTGTTGCTGAGCTTCCATGGTTTGCCGGAGCGGCACTTGAAGAAGCTCGACCCAACCGGCACCCATGATTTCCAGGCGGCAGATTGCTGCAAGGACGCCAGCGCCGAGATGCGTGCGGTGTGTTACCGCGGGCAATGCCTGGCCACGGCCAAGGCGTTTGCGGCGAAGATGGGCATCCCGGACGGCAAGTGGTCGGTGTCGTTCCAGTCGCGGTTGGGGCGGGCCAAGTGGATCGAGCCCTACACCGAGACGCGCCTGGATGAGCTGGGCAAGGCGGGCGTGAAGAAGCTGCTGGTGATGTGCCCGGCATTCGTCGCCGATTGCATCGAGACACTGGAGGAGATCGGCGATCGCGGCAAGGAGCAGTTCATCGAGGCGGGGGGCGAGGAGTTGGTGCTGGTGCCGTGCCTGAATGATCACCCGGAGTGGGTGAGGGTGCTGGCAGGGATGTGCGAGAAGGTCTGAATCAAGAAGGGGCTGCAATGCAGCCCCTTTGTTTCAACGCTTGGCACGCCTCAAGGCAGCTGATCATCCAGCTTCTTGTGCTTCCAGCCATCATTGCCCGGCAGAATCAGGTTCAGGGCAATCGCCACGATGGCGCACAGGGCAATGCCCTTCAGGCCCCAGTCGTCCGGGCCGTCACCGCTGCCGATCAGCACACCGCCAATACCGAACACCAGGGTCACCGACACGATCACCAGGTTGCGTGCTTCGCTCAGGTCGATCTTGTGGCGAATCATGGTGTTCATGCCCACCGCCGCGATCGAGCCGAACAGCAGGCAGAGGATGCCGCCCATCACCGGTACCGGGATGCTCTGCAGCAGCGCGCCGAACTTGCCGATGAAGGCCAGGGTGATGGCAAAGACCGCCGCCCAGGTCATGATTTTCGGGTTGTAGTTCTTGGTCAGCATCACCGCGCCGGTCACTTCGGCGTAGGTGGTGTTGGGCGGGCCGCCGAACAGGCCAGCCGCAGTGGTGGCCAGGCCGTCACCCAGTAGGGTGCGGTGCAGGCCAGGCTTTTTCAGGTAGTCGCGGCCGGTCACGCTGCCTACCGCAATCACGCCGCCGATGTGCTCGATCGCCGGTGCCAGGGCAACCGGGACGATGAACAGGATGGCCTGCCAGTTGAATGCTGGGGCTGTGAAGTTGGGGATCTCCAGCCATGGTGCGGCGGCGATCTTGGCGGTATCGACCACGCCAAAGGCGAACGACAGGGCAAAGCCTACCAGCACACCCGAGATGATCGGCACCAGGCGGAAGATGCCCTTGCCGAAGACCGCGACGATCAGCGTGGTCAACAACGCCGGCATCGAAATCAGCATGGCGGTCTTGTAAGGCATCAGCGCGGCGCCGTCACCGCCTTTGCCCATGGCCATGTTGGCAGCGATCGGTGCCATGGCCAGGCCGATGGAAATGATCACCGGGCCAATCACCACAGGTGGCAGCATGCGGTCGATGAAACCGGTGCCCTTGATTTTCACCATCAGGCCCATGAAGGTGTACACGAAGCCTGCGGCCATTACCCCGCCCATGGTCTCGGCCAGGCCGAACTGGCCCTTGGCGAGAATGATCGGGGTGATGAAAGCGAAGCTGGACGCCAGGAATACCGGGACCTGACGGCCGGTGACCAGCTGGAACAGCAAGGTGCCGATGCCGGCGGTGAACAACGCGACGTTCGGATCGAGGCCGGTGATCAGCGGCATCAGCACCAGCGCGCCAAATGCCACGAAGAGCATCTGTGCGCCCGAAACGACCTGGCGCCAGAGCGGGTCGTTGAAGCCGTCCTGCATGGTCAGGCGTCCTTCTGCTTGGTGCCGAAGATCTTGTCGCCGGCATCACCAAGGCCTGGAACGATGTAGCCGTGTTCGTTGAGGCGTTGGTCGATCGAGGCGGTGTAGATCTGTACGTCCGGGTGGGCTTGTTCCACCGCGTCGATACCTTCGGGGGCTGCAACCAGTACCATCGCGCGGATTTCCTTGCAGCCGGCCTTTTTCAGCAGGTCGATGGTCGCGACCATCGAGGCGCCGGTGGCCAGCATCGGGTCGATGATCAGCGCCAGGCGCTGGTTGATGTCCGGCGCGAGCTTTTCCAGGTAGGTGTGGGCTTCGAGGGTTTCCTCGTTGCGGGCGACGCCCACAGCACTGACCTTGGCGCCCGGGATCAGGCTGAGCACGCCATCGAGCATGCCGATGCCAGCGCGCAGGATAGGTACCACGGTGATCTTCTTGCCGGCGATTTTTTCAACTTGTACCTTGCCACACCAGCCATCGATCTCGTAGGTTTCGAGTGGCAGGTCCTGGGTAGCTTCGTAGGTCAGTAGCGCGCCGACTTCCTGGGCGAGTTCGCGAAAATTCTTGGTGCTGATGTCAGCACGGCGCATCAGGCCGAGCTTGTGGCGGATCAGCGGGTGGCGGATCTCACGAGTGGGCATAGGGGGGCTCCGAAAGGCGGGCAAAAAAACCGCGCTAGATTAATCTATTCAGCCTTTGCTGTCGTGTAGTCCTTTTGCACGTTAGTCCATAAATGCTTGATCTGTGACGAGCGGATGGGTACCTTTGCCCGCTTTTCCAAAATCCCCCCGGAGAGCGCCATGTCCGCTGATCTCGAGCACATCCGTCAAGTCATGCGCGAGGCAGACTGCCTGTACAACGAAGCCGAAGTGGAAGTGGCCATTGCCAAAGTCGGCGAACAGATCTGCAAAGACCTGCACGACAAGAACCCGGTGGTGTTCTGTGTGATGAACGGCGGCCTGATCTTCGCCGGCAAACTGCTGACCCACCTGCAGTTCCCGCTGGAAGCCTCGTATCTGCACGCCACGCGCTACCGCAACCAGACCAGCGGTGGTGAGCTGTTCTGGAAGGCCAAGCCGGAAGTGTCGTTCATCGACCGTGACGTGCTGATCGTCGACGACATCCTCGACGAGGGCCACACCCTCAGCGCCATCATCGAGTTCTGCAAGCATGCCGGTGCGCGCTCGGTGCACACCGCCGTGCTGATCGACAAGGACCACGACCGCAAGGCCAGCCCTGATCTGAAGGCCAGCTATGTCGGCCTGCCTTGCGTGGATCGCTATATCTTCGGTTACGGCATGGACTATAAAGGTTACTGGCGCAACGCGAACGGCATCTTCGCCGTAAAAGGACTGTGATCATGAGCCAGCCTGCATTCATCGACCAATCGCTGTTCGCTGGGCTGGCACAAAAGGCCGCAGGCTCCGCGCGTGGTCGTCATCACCACAATTTCCACGCCATGGAAGACCCTTGCCACCGCCTGGCAGTTGGCTTGCAGCCCTCCACCTACATTGCCCCGCACAGGCACCTGAGCGATGACAAGGCCGAGACCTTGCTGGCGCTCAAGGGCCGCCTGGGCCTGTTGATGTTCGATGAGCAGGGCGTCGTGACCGACAAGCGCGTGCTCGAGGCCGGGGGGGATTGCCTTGGCGTGGACCTGCCCCCGGGCATTTTCCATTCCCTGGTGGTGCTGGAAGCAGACAGTATTCTGTTCGAGTGCAAGGCTGGGCCCTACCGGCAGTTGGTCGAGGGCGAGCATGCCCACTGGGCGCCGCGTGAGGGTGCAGAGGGCATGGCCGAGTATCACGCCTGGATGCTCGCGCAGTTCGATTGATAGCCGCCGTTACTGCGCATGCTAGAGTGCTCCCTCATGCCAAGGAGCCTCACATGCGTGCGATTCTTCCCCTGCTGCTGGCGGTCAGCCTGCCCCTCGCTGCGGCACCGCTGCACAGCCAGTTTCTCCCGCCCGATGACCAGTCTCTGCGCCAGGAAGCGCCGACCGGCCAGCAACTGCTGCAGGTAACCGACTATTCGGTGGTGGTGGGCGCCCAGCGCCAGTCTGACCAGCAACCGATCCCGATCACGGCCTCCCTGCAGATTCGCCTCAAAGGCAAGCCGCTGAGCAAAGGCGCGACCATCGCCCAGGTGCTGCTGAACTTCGATGGCGAAGCCAACAAGAGCCTGAAAAAACCGGTGTATGACGAGAAGTCCCGTACGCTGAGCTTGAACTACCCGGGCAGCGACTACCGTGTGGTCATGGACCTGCTGCGCAACGAGACCGTCTATGTGCAGTTTCTGACCTACGCCAACGGCCATGTCTGGGCCGACTTGCACACGGGGACCGTACGTACGCGTTGAGGCCCGTTGCCTGTGGGGGGTACACTGCCGGCCTTCGAAATCCCGTGATGGTCCAGTTGGAGCCGGCAATGCGTAAAGACAAGAAGCAGGTGATTGGTGACGAAATCAGCGACGACTACATCAAGTCGTTCCTCCAGTTCGAACCGGCCGATGGCGTGACCTCGCCGTCGCTGCACAAGCTGGTCAAGGCTTACCGTGGCCTGCGCGTAGACGACTTCGAGCGTTTTGTCGGCTTCTTCGTCGAGGCGGGCTACGACCTCGATGGCAAGGACGAGCATGGCAAGACCTTCGTCGAGCAGATCGCTGACCAGCGCACGGCGCCCGAGTACATCGAGATCATCGACAACGCTCGCGGCTGATGCTCTGCAGGTAGAATCTGCAGGCACAAAAAAACGCCCCGAGGGGCGTTTTTCCGTTTCAGCCGGTTCAGGCGTAATGCTTGGCCGGGCTGTCTTCCACCAGGTCCAGCGCTGCATCGTTGTCGGCGCTGATCTTGTGGTACAGGGCCGCATCGGTGGCCAGGGTCTTCTCGCGAGCCGGGAAGATTTCCTTGAGCTTGGCAGCCCAGGCACCTTTGGCCTGCTCGGGGAAGCAGCGTTCGATCAGCTCGAGCATGATCGAGACAGTCACCGACGCACCTGGGGAGGCGCCGAGCAGCGCCGCCAGGCTGCCGTCCTGGGCCGAGACCAGCTCGGTACCGAACTGCAGGATGCCGCCTTTTTTCGGGTCTTTCTTGATGATCTGCACGCGCTGGCCTGCAACTTCCAGGCGCCAGTCTTCGGCCTTGGCCTGCGGGTAGAAGCGGCGCAGCGATTCGAGGCGCTGTTCCATCGACTGCATCACTTCGCTGACCAGGTACTTGGTCAGGTCCATGTTGTCGCGGGCCACGGCCAGCATCGGGCCGATGTTGCCCATGCGCACCGACAGCGGCAAGTCCATCAGCGAACCATGCTTGAGGAACTTGGTGGTGAAGCCGGCGTACGGGCCGAACAGCAGCGAAGTCTTGCCGTCCACCACACGAGTATCCAGGTGCGGCACCGACATCGGCGGTGCACCGACCGCGGCCTGGCTGTAGACCTTGGCCTGGTGCTGTTTGACGATTTCCGGGTTGTCGCAACGCAGCCACTGGCCGCTGACCGGGAAACCGCCGAAGCCTTTGCTTTCCGGGATGCCGGAAAGTTGCAGCAGCGGCAGGGCCGCGCCACCGGCGCCGAGGAACACGAAGCGGGCATCGACTTCACGGCTACCGCCGCTGTTGACGTCCTTGATGCTGACGGTCCAGCCAGTGCCGTTGCGGCGCAGGCCAACGACCTTCTTGCTGTACTTGACCTGTGCGTCCGGCGAATCACCCAGCAGCTTGAGCAGCTTGTTGGTCAAGGCCCCGAAATTGACATCGGTGCCTTTCGTCACGCGGGTGGCGGCG
This sequence comes from Pseudomonas sp. NPDC012596, assembly GCF_042902325.1. NCBI lineage: Bacteria > Pseudomonadati > Pseudomonadota > Gammaproteobacteria > Pseudomonadales > Pseudomonadaceae > Pseudomonas > Pseudomonas sp. NPDC012596. The sequence continues at coordinate 124,085 of NZ_JBIBEB010000012.1, forward strand.
ATGTGCTGGTCGGCCGGGCGGCCGGGCATCATCAGCGGCATCCAGTCATTCATCACGGCCTTGTCTTCGGTGTATTCCATCTCGGCGAAGGCGTGGTGCTGCTTGAGCAGCTCGAAACGCTTCTTGAGGAAAGCCACACCCTTGTCACCTTCGACATAACTCAGGTGCGGGACAGGGTTGATGAAGGCACGGGCCGAGCCGAAATTGCCTTTCTTGCTCAGGTAAGCCCAGAACTGGCGCGAGACCTCGAACTGGGTGTTGATGTGCACGGCCTTCTTGATGTCGATGCTGCCATCGGCGGCCTGCGGCGTGTAGTTCAGCTCGCACAGGCCAGCGTGGCCGGTGCCTGCGTTGTTCCAGGGGTTGGAGCTTTCCGCGGCCCCGGAGTCCATCGCCTCGACGACCTCAAGCTTCAGGGTCGGGTCGAGCTCCTTGAGCAGTACGGCCAGGGTGGCACTCATGATGCCCGCGCCTACCAGTACTACATCAACCGATTCGTTCTGCGCCATTTAACGCGTCTCCACAATCTACAGCTACCTAATTGACAGCACAGGACCCCAGGGTGCCAGGATCGCCATGTCCGACTCTTCGCAGTTCTTGCAACTTCCGCGGACACCGCCAATCAGTCTTCGGGTTCAGCTATTGAACGCCGTTTGCCACAGGTGCGGCAATTCGACTTATGGTCAAGGTGTCATGCGTGCGTTATGGAGCGACCTCAGATGCCCATGTGAAATGAGCGCTTCAGCCGCCTGTTCAGGGCTGTAAGGGACACATCAGCTGCTTTTGCACATGCCAGACTGTTCATTTGCTCGCCACACTCTCGTGAAGTTGTGAAAAACCGTTTTTTCACGCTCTTTTGGAGACGTGAACCTCAAAAGGGGACTGCGCGATGGCAACCCACAGGTTCATGCAGTGCGAAGGGCCGGAAAAGCAGGCACGACAGCCGATGCAAGACCTGAGTGGAAGGCTCTCTGTGGGCGAAGCGGTGAAGGTGCCGGGGTCAAACGGCGAGTGCGGGGCCCGATCAGGAGACGTCCTTATAATCGGGGGGAGATTATAGCGATGTCGCGGGCAGAAAGGTCGTTATTCGTGCTTTTTATTGCAGCGTTTGTCAGGCTGGCAGGGTGCGTCGCTGCCAATGGCGGCTTGCGTCAGCGCAAACCCGGGCGCTGGCGGGCAGTGGGCGGCCCAGCCAGGTGAGCTGTATTTCCTCGACCTGAACCCAGTTGCTGCCGCTTGGCCGCTGGCGGCATTGCTTGAAAGCCAGGCAGTTGCCGTCGCTGTCGAGGCGGGCATAGGTGTTGTGGCGCGGGCGTTGGAAGAGCAGGGTCCAGAGCGAGGCCATGATCGTCAGTCCTGTGCGTTTTGGGCTTGCCGTAAGCTTAACGGTGCGGCCATGAAACGATTGTGACAACAGCGGCCAAGCTACAAGCTGCAAGCGGCAAGATAAAAGCCGGCCCAGCGCGATCCGCTTTTACTTGTCGCTTGCCGCTAGTAGCTTGCCGCTAGGTATACTGTGGGCCTTTGCCGCATTTTCTGGAGAAACGCGCATGTTGCAACGTCTGTTGTTCGGTGTGCTGGCCGTGGCCAGCCTCAGCCTGGTCGGTTGTGCCCACAGCCCGCAACAACTCAGCCCGCAACCCAAGCTCAACGCCCAGCTCGCTGCGGTTGGCCATGGCCAGCCGGTGGTGGTGAAGGTCGTCGACGGTCGGGCTTCGCAGTCCCTCGGTACGCGCGGTGGCATGTACCCCGAGACCAGCACCATCAGCGTCAATGGCAATGACGTCGTGCCCAAGCTGCAGGCCCAGGCCGAGGCCGCCGTGCGCCTGCTGGGCTTCACGCCTACGCCCAATGCCTACAACGCGCCACAGTTGACCGTGACCCTGGCAGAGCTCAAGTACCAGTCGCCGAAAGACAACATGTACGTGACCGAAGCCACCATCGGCGCGACCTTTCGTGCCGATGTGTCGAACGCCAACCGCCGTTACAGTGGCCGCTACGGCGCCTCCCTGGACCAACGCTTCGGCATGGCGCCGAACCAGGAAACCAACACCAAACTGGTGGGTGACGTACTCAGCGATGCGTTGACCCGCCTGTTCAAGGACCCGACCATCGGGCAAGTGCTGGGCGAATAAGCCTTTCGCCGGGTTGAAAGAACCCGCTGCCTGTTACCAGGTAGCGGGTTTTTTATGGCCTGTACGGTCTTACGCTGCTTCGATATGGAAATCCAGCAGGCTGACGCCGGTCAGCATGTCCACCTCTGGCAGGTGCTCATGCACATGCCCCCCCAGCGCGCAGTAAACCAGCCACTGTCGGTCCTGGACGTTGATGGCAAAACCATCGATCAGCGCCTGCTGCTCATCGCTCTGGGCAACGAAATAGAGGCGGTCCTGGTTTTCGGCGTGCAGCATGAACTCGCTCCGGATCGGGAAAAGGCCGACAGGGTGGCCTGTCATGATGACGAGCATGTGACAGATGAAATTAAGTGACACTTTGTCGCCAAACCCGGGCGCCAAGGTTGCGCTTCGGTAGAATGCCGGCCTTCGCCGTCGTTCAAACCGAGGTTGTGTAATGTCCTTGCAAGTGTTCTGGGGGTTTCTGGCCGCCCACCCGACCAAGCTGATCAACCTGCTGGCGCTGCTGATGACCTGCCCTGGCGGGCTGCTGCTCCAGAATGCACGGCGCCGCGAGGCCATTAGCCGGGAGAGCCTGGCGATGGATGAAGGGGTGGTGGATGCGTTCGACCAGCGCGTGCCGCGCTACTACTACATCCTCGGTTTTTCCTGCCTGGCCATGGCCTTGCTGCTGTCCTGGTTCAGTACCTGGGTCTGATTCTTCAGGGCCGCTTTGCGGCCATTGGCCTGCAAGCCGGCCCTCACAGGTGCAGCGGCGCTCTCGAGGATAGCGCGGGCACTGTGGGAGCCGGCTTGCCGGCGAAAGGGCTGCAGAGCAGCCCTCGGTCAGGCAACCGGCGCCTGCAGCTTGACCTGATACTGGTTGCGCACTGGCGTTGCGTACTGCAAGACCAGATACGGCCGCTGCTCTTGCGGGCACGCGTCCAGGCGGCGCTGCCACTCTTCCTTGGCCTTGGCCAGCTCTTCGGCCGGGAACACCTGCTCGGCGCTCGGCACCTGCAGTGCCTCGTCCTTCTCGCCCCACATCGCATAGGCCAGGTAGTGCACCGGGAACAGCCGGTAGCCACCGAGGATCTGCCGGTCGATTTCCTGCGCCAGCTGCTTGGTATCCTCGTAGAACTCAGTCACCGGCGGCGCGAAGTTGATGTGCACACGGCCCTTGTAGCCGGTGATGCCCTTGGCAATGCTGTTGTCGTCCTCACCCGGCGCCTTCTGGTAGGTGCCAGTGGTGGCGCGGATATACAGCTCGCGCGCTTTGGCCTGGTCACAGGGGTCGTACTCGTAGCTGATCGACACCGGGGTCAGGTTCAGGCTCTGGATCACTGCGCCGAACGGTTCGTCCTTGCGGCTCATGTGGAACATCTTGAGGATGGCCGAGTCGGTGCGGTCGTCACCATCCTTGGCGCGGCCTTCGGCCTGGGCGATCCAGATCGAGGCGCTGTCGTTGCGGATGGAGTGATTGATGTAGGCAGAGAGCAACTGATAGGCCGCGAGCTTTTCGCGACGGCCGCTCAGCGAGCGGTGGACGATAAAGCTCTTGTTCAGGCGCATCATGTCGCTGACGAACGGCTTTTGCAGCAGGTTGTCGCCAATCGCGATGCGCGGTGTCGGCAGGCCGGCGTGGTACACCGCGTAATTGACGAAGGCCGGGTCCATGACGATGTCACGGTGGTTGGCCAGAAACAGATAGGCAGTGCCGGACTTGAGCTGTTCGACGCCGGTGTAGGTGACGCCGTCCGTGGCGCGCTCGATGGTCTGGTCGACGTAGTACTCGACCTTGTCCTGCAAGGTGGAAACGCAGGTGACCCCAGCAAACTCCTGGCGCAGGCGGCGGGCGATCAGCGGCTTGAGCAGCCAGCCGAAAGCGCCAGCGGCGCGCGGGAAGCGGAAGTGGGTGAGGATATCGAGGAATGCCGGGTCGCTGAGCAGGCGTGCCAGAACGGCAGGGACCTCAGCATCGTCGTACGGTCGGATGGCATCGAATTCGCCCATCATGCTCTCTTGTTGGAAACGGCTAGGGTAATAGGTAGGGACGGGTCCGAAAAACGGTTCGGACACACGCAGGCCCTGTAAACAGACCGGCAATTATACGCACAAGTCACTTCGGAGGCCGCGATGCTGGAAACTGCGTTCTACGATTGCCCTTATTGTGGCGAGGAAGTCGAGACCACGGTGGATCTTTCCGGTGGCGATCAAGAGTACATCGAGGATTGCCAGGTGTGCTGCAAGCCGATTCGCTTCGTGCTGCAGGTTCACGGCGACGAATGGATGCTCGATGTCTACGGTGAGAACGACTGATGCGACGAATCTACGAACCGGAAAACCTGCTTGAGGCCGAAATGCTGGTGGGCATGTTGGCCAGCGAGGGGGTCGAGGTGCACCTGGTCGGCCGCGACCTGATGGGCGCTGTCGGCGAGCTGCCGGTGCAAGGCTTGCTCGGCCTGGCGGTGCCCGATGAGCAGGCCGGTTACGCACGGCAACTGATCGATGCGTACAATGGTGCCCAGCCGCTTGCCGGCGACGAACCGGAGAGTTATCCCGGTACCTTGATCTGCTAGGTTCTGAATTCGCCCATGTGTGGACGCTACGCCCTGTTTCGCTGGCCCCAGGAGCTGGCAAGCCTGCCTGGTTTTCCTGCCGGCCAGCCGGCGCAATGGAACATCTCGCCCGCCGCTTCGGTGCTCATCCAGCGCCAGGTCGACGGCCAGCTGCAACTGGCCAAGGCACGCTGGGGGTTGACCCCCGCCTGGCTCACCGACCTGTCTCGCACCCCTGCCCATGCCCGTGCCGAAACCCTGGCCGAGCAACCCATGTTTCGTGAAGCGCTGCGCCTGCGGCGTTGCCTGATGCCGGCCAACGGTTTTTACGAGTGGCGCGGCACGGTGCGCAAGCGGCCGTACTGGCTAACGCCCGGAGAGGGCTCGTCGCTATATTTCGCGGCGATCTGGGAGGCCTACCCGGTGCAGGACCAGGTGTGGTTGAGCTGCGCGGTGGTGACCCAGGCGGCCATGAACCAGCGGCGGCCGTTGATTCTCGATGAGGCGGGGCAGGCCGCATGGCTGGACCCTGAAACACCGCTGCCGCATTTGCATGAACTGCTGGCCAGCCCGCCGGCCACGCTGCGGGAACGAGCGTTGGCGAATTTCGTCAACGATCCCAAACTGGATGCGCCGGAGTGCCTGACGCCGGCCTGATCGTGGCCTTCACCGGCCTCTTCGCGGGCAAGCCCGCGATAGGGCTCGCGTAGGCGAAGAAATCTTACCTGCGGCTATGGCAGCCGTGGACGACTCGGCCTAGGATACGCCGCATGTAAAAAGGGAGTGTTTTCATGCGTAAGTCTTTTGTCGTCAGCCTGTTGAGTGCTGGCATCCTGCTGGCTGGCTGCCAGGCGGTGAATACCACCAGCGGCGGTGCTGTAGGCGTCGAGCGCAAGCAGTACATGTTCAGCATGCTCTCGACCGATGAGGTCAACCAGATGTACGCCCAGTCGTACCAGCAGACCCTTGGCGAAGCCTCGACCAAGGGCGTGCTGGACAAGTCCAGCGCCGATGCCAAACGGGTGCAGGCCATCGCCAACCGGCTGATCGCCCAGGCGCCGAAGTTCCGCCCCGATGCCGCGCAGTGGCAGTGGGAAGTCAACGTAATCAAGAGCGATGAGCTCAACGCCAACTGCGGCCCGGGCGGCAAGATCATCGTCTACACCGGCCTGATCGATCAGCTCAAGCTGACCGATGCCGAGATCGCCGCGGTGGTCGGGCACGAAATCGCCCACGCCTTGCGTGAGCACAGCCGTGAAGCCATGTCCAAGGCCTATGGCGTGGAAATGGCCCGGCAGGGCGCAGGTGCGTTGTTTGGCCTTGGCCAGAACAGCATCGCCCTTGCAGACCAGGTGGTGAACTACGCCATGACCCTGCCCAACAGCCGTGCCAACGAGAACGAAGCCGACCTGATCGGCCTGGAGCTGTCGGCACGGGCCGGCTACGACCCGAATGCCGCGATCACCTTGTGGAACAAGATGAGCAAGGCTTCGGAGGGCGCCCCGCCCGAGTTCATGAGCACTCACCCGGCGTCTGATAGCCGGATCGCTTCGTTGCAGGCGGCGATTCCGAAAGTGATGCCGTTGTACGAAGCGGCCAAGAAGTAATTCGAGCTGCCGAGGGGCCGCCCCTGCAAAGTCCGCGCTGTTCTGTAGGCGCGGCCTTGTGACGCGATAGCGCTGCACAGCAGCCCCAGCTTCGAACGTTACCCCACCCAACCACTGGTCTTCATCGCCGAGTAGACGGCGACGATCGCCAGCACGACGAACGCGGTCGCCGCCAGCCGGCGAATCAGCGTCAGCGGCAGCTTCTCTGCAGCAAAGTTACCCGCCAGCACCACTGGCACGTTGGCAATCAGCATGCCCAATGTGGTGCCGATGATGACCATGATCAGGTGCGGGTACTGGGCAGCCAGCATCACCGTGGCCACCTGGGTCTTGTCACCGATCTCGGCCAGGAAGAACGCGATCAGCGTGGTAAGGAACGGGCCGAAGCGGCGGGCAGGGTTCTCGTCGTCATCCATTTTGTCCGGCACGAGCGTCCACAGGGCGGTGGCGGTAAAGCTCGCGGCAAGGATCCAGTGCAGCGTGGTTTCGCTGAAGAACCCGCTGACCCAGGCACCCACGGCACCTGCGGCGGCATGGTTGGCCAAGGTGGCGGCGATGATACCGGCGATGATCGGCCAGGGCTTGCGGAAGCGCGCAGCAAGGATGAGTGCGAGCAATTGCGTCTTGTCGCCGATTTCGGCCAAGGCGACGATCGCCGTGGGGACGAGCAAAGATTCCAGCATCAGGTTTCCTACGGGGGCGGGTCGACACGGCTATGACACGTACAGCCTTCCCGCCCCGGGTAAGGTGTGCGTGTCATAGGTCTTGTCAAACCCTGGATCCGTCTGTGCGGATCTTGCTCATCAGAGCTGGGTCGCACGCGCCATGGCCTGTGGGCCAAGTATGTTGACGCGTGCCGGGCAAGCAGGGCGCTTGCGGGAGACTACTCCCCTAGGACGGAGCGGATTCTGCCTAGCCGAAACGGTTTCGGCAAGCCCTGTTTTTAACCGCGTGTTGCCCTGTAGATACGGAAACCGTCGGCTTCGGCGCAGGTCTGGCAGTTGCCCAACGCGCCCTCTATCAGCGGTTGGTAGCGCAGGAAACTATTGGCGACCAAGCGCATTTCGCCGCCTTTTCGCAGATGTTGCCCTGATTTTTTCAGCAGGTTTTCCGATGCCTGATAGTTCGTGTGCACCCCGGTGTGGAACGGCGGGTTGCTCAGGATAAGGCTCAGGTCGCCGGGCGCGGCATCAATCCCATCACCACTGATGACTTCACCTGCAAGGTTGTTGGCTGCCAGGGTGAGACGGCTGGCGGCCACGGCGAAGGCGTCCACGTCCAGCAGGGTGACCTGGCTCTGTGGATAACGGCGCTTGACCGTGGCGCCAAGCACGCCGGCACCGCAGCCGAAGTCCAGCACATGGCCCACCGGCAGGTTGTCCAGGTGCTTGAGCAGCAGCGCCGTGCCCCGGTCGAGGCGGCCATGGCTGAACACGCCGGGCAGGCTGACCACCTGCAGCGGGCCGTCGTCCAGCTCAAGCTCGAAGCGCTCGGCCAGGCTTTCCAGCGCCTTGGCTTCGGGCGCGTTGTCCACGGTGACCTGCCACAGCTGGCAGTGCCGGGCGCTGTCCAGCTTGCGTGGCTTGCCGAAGGCTTGCAGCTGCTTCGCTGCACCCTCGATGCCGCCGCGTTTTTCGCCCACCAGGTACAGTTCGCGGCCGGCCAGGCGCGAGGCCAGGGCGTTGAGCAGGTAGGCCGCCAGTTCGCGCGACTTGGGCAGGAACAACACCGCCGTTTCGAAGGCTACCGGCGGCACTTCGACGCCGTAATGGCTACGCCCGGCAAAACGGCCATCGAGCATGGCCTGGTCGCCGGCATGCCAAGTCCAGCCATGGGCCTTTGGCAGCTGGCCGAGCAGGTCGTCAGCCGGCGCGCCGGCGAGCAGCAGCGGACCCTGGAACAGGTCCGCCTGGCGGAGCAATACTTCACTGCGCGGGTCCATGGACGGCGCCTCCTGAAAAAAGTGGCGCAGTGTAGCAGAGCCGGCTTGTGTGCTCAGCTGACCACGCGGCGTGGCTGGCCGGCGAAGAAGGCCTGAGCGTTCTCGCTGAGTTGGCCGACGATGCGCTGGCGTGACTCCACGGCGCCCCAGGCGCTGTGCGGGGTGACGATCAGGCGCGGGATATCCCCGGCCAGCAGCGGGTTGCCGTGGACCGGCGGTTCGACGCTGAGCACGTCGGTGGCAGCGCCGCCCAGGTGGCCGTTGCGCAAGGTGTCGGCCAAGGCTTGTTCGTCGATCAGGCCGCCACGGGCGGTGTTGACCACCAGTGCCCCCGGCTTGAGCAGCGCCAGTTCACGGGCGCCGATCATGTGCCGGGTGTGCTCGTTGAGCGGGCAGTGCAGGGTCAGGGCGTCGACCTGCGGCAGCAGGTCTTCCAGCGGCAGGCGATCGTCGCGTGCCGGGCGCCCCGGGATCTGCCCGCTCAGCACGCGCATGCCGAAGGCTTCGGCAAGCCTCGCCACCGCGCCGCCCAGTTCGCCATGGCCGAGCAGGCCGAGGGTCTTGCCCTCCAGTTCGACGATGGGAAAGTCCAGCAGGCAGAACTGGCTGGCCTTGGCCCATTGGCCGTCGGCCACCGCCTGGTTGTAGTCGCACAGGCGCGTGGCCAACGCCAGCAGCAGGGCGATGGTGTGCTGGGCCACCGAGGGCGTGCCGTAGCCCTGGCAGTTGCACACTGTGATGCCCTGGGCGCGGGCCGCTGCCAGGTCGACGTTGTTGGTGCCGGTGGCGGCCACCAGGATCAGCTTGAGCTGCGGGTTGGCCGCCAGGGCCTCGGCGTCGAGCATGACCTTGTTGCTGACCACCGCCACGGCGCCCTGCAGGCGCTGGGCCACCTGGTCCGGGCGGGTGGCGTCGAACAGTTCGAACTCATCGAACTGGCTTTGCAGCGGGGAAAGGTCCAGGTCACCGAGGTCCAGGGATTGGTGATCGAGAAACACGGCGCGACGCGGGCTGGGCATCAGTAGGGCTCCGTTGGCAGGGCAGGGATGGTCCGTCCCCCGAACAATGCCACTCATACCTTGCGCAGCCAAATCATTCCTTCGGCTGATTTGACCGTCACATTGGCGAACTACAGTAGATCCCAGACTTGTTCGGCCCGCTTTCCAGATAAGGGATACCCATGTTGCAGACCCGCATCATCAAGCCCGCCGAGGGCGCCTATGAATACCCGCTGTTGATCAAACGCCTGCTCATGTCCGGCAGCCGGTATGAAAAGACCCGCGAGATCGTCTATCGCGACCAGTTGCGGCTGACCTATCCACAGCTCAACGAGCGCATCGCCCGCCTGGCCAACGTGCTGACCGAGGCCGGGGTCAAGGCCGGTGACACCGTGGCAGTGATGGATTGGGACAGCCACCGCTACCTGGAATGCATGTTCGCCATCCCGATGATCGGCGCGGTGGTGCACACCATCAACGTGCGCCTGTCGCCGGAACAGATCCTCTACACAATGAACCACGCCGATGACCGCTTCGTACTGGTCAACAGTGACTTCGTCGGCCTGTATCAGGGCATTGCCGGGCAGCTGACCACGGTCGACAAGACCTTGCTGCTGACCGATGGCCCGGACAAGACCGCCGAGCTGCCGAACCTGGTCGGCGAGTACGAGCAACTGCTGGCAGCGGCCAACCCGCACTACGATTTCCCCGACTTCGACGAGAATTCGGTCGCCACGACCTTCTACACCACAGGCACCACCGGCAACCCCAAGGGCGTCTACTTCACCCATCGCCAACTGGTGTTGCACACCCTGGCCGAGGCCTCCGTTACGGGTAGCATCGACAGTGTGCGCCTGCTCGGCAGCAACGACGTGTACATGCCTATCACGCCCATGTTCCATGTGCATGCCTGGGGCATCCCGTACGCGGCCACCATGCTCGGCATGAAGCAGGTGTACCCGGGGCGCTACGAGCCGGAGATGCTGGTCAAGCTGTGGCGCGAAGAGAAGGTCACCTTCTCGCACTGCGTGCCGACCATCCTGCAGATGCTGCTCAACTGCCCAAGCTCACAAGGCCAGGACTTCGGCGGCTGGAAGATCATCATCGGCGGCAGCGCGCTGAACCGCTCGCTTTACCAGGCTGCGCTGGCGCGGGGCATTCAGCTGACGGCGGCGTACGGCATGTCCGAAACCTGCCCGCTGATCTCTGCCGCACACCTCAACGATGAACTGCAGGCCGGCAGCGAAGACGAGCGTGTTACCTACCGCATCAAGGCCGGGGTGCCGGTGCCACTGGTGGAAGCGGCGATCGTCGACGCCGAGGGCAATTTCCTCCCGGCCGACGGCGAGACCCAGGGCGAACTGGTGCTGCGCGCGCCCTGGCTGACCATGGGCTACTTCAAGGAAGCGGAAAAAAGTGAGGAACTGTGGCAAGGCGGCTGGTTGCACACCGGTGACGTCGCCACCCTTGATGGCATGGGTTACATCGATATCCGCGACCGCATCAAGGATGTGATCAAGACTGGCGGCGAGTGGATCTCGTCGCTCGACCTCGAGGACCTGATCAGCCGTCACCCTGCCGTGCGCGAAGTGGCGGTGGTGGGCGTTGCCGACCCGCAGTGGGGTGAGCGCCCGTTTGCCCTGCTGGTGGTGCGTGACGGGCAGGCCCTCGATGCCAAGGCGCTGAAGGAACACCTCAAGCCCTTTGTCGAGGAAGGCCATATCAACAAGTGGGCGATTCCCAGTCAGATTGCCGTTGTTACAGAAATTCCCAAGACCAGCGTAGGAAAACTCGACAAAAAGCGTATCCGCCAGGACATCGTGCAGTGGCAGGCCAGCAACAGCGCGTTCCTTTCCACGCTGTAACCGCGCTGCGGGTCATGTACCTCGGAACATGACCCGCAGGCCAGAGCGGCCCGCGCCTTGCCAAACGAAAAAAATGCGCCATGCTTCTGCCTTGCCAGCGCGCAACCCGGGACCACGCGGGGGCGAATTGGCGGCTAGTGTGCAAATCACACTTTAGAGGGATCAAGCACCCAAGCCTGCTGGCTATAGTCGGGGCCAGGGGATTTTCAGGAATGGGGGAGGGCGACACGCGCAACACGTGTCGCTGCAGGTGAAAGCCTGCATACCGGTCGCTCGGGCCGTTCTTGAAAGGACTCACTGCCATAACAAAAAAGTACATGGAGTAGCGTCGATGACATCTGCAAACCCGTTCTGGCGTCGGGCCAAGCTGCCCTTGGCCGTCAGCCTTGCTTCCACGCTCGCAAGCCCTGCTTTCGCAGTCAGTTTCAACATCGGGGAAATCGAAGGCCAGTTCGACTCGTCGCTCTCTGTCGGCGCCAGCTGGTCGACCGCCAACCCGAACAAGAACCTGATCGGGGTCAACAACGGCGGCAAGGGCCTGTCGCAAACCTCTGACGATGGCCACCTCAACTTCAAGAAGGGTGAAACCTTCTCGAAAATCTTCAAGGGCATCCATGACCTCGAACTGAAGTACGGCGACACCGGCGTTTTCGTGCGAGGCAAGTATTGGTACGACTTCGAACTGAAGGATGAGAGCCGCGAGTTCAAGGACATCAGCGATTCCGGCCGCAAGGAAGGCGCCAAGTCTTCCGGCGCCCAGTTGCTCGATGCCTTCGTGTACCACAACTACTCGATCGGCGATCAGCCCGGTTCGGTGCGCTTCGGCAAGCAGGTGGTGAGCTGGGGCGAAAGCACCTTCATCGGTGGTGGCATCAACTCGATCAACCCGATCGACGTCGCCGCCTTCCGCCGCCCTGGCGCCGAGATCAAGGAGGGCCTGATCCCGGTCAACATGTTCTACATCTCGCAGAGCCTGACCGACAACCTGTCGGCCGAAGCCTTCTACCAGGTCGAGTGGGACCAGACCGTCGTCGACAACTGCGGCACCTTCTTCTCGCAACCCGACATCATCGCCGACGGCTGCACCGACAACCTGCGCGTGCTCAACAGCAGCCGCACAGTGCCGGCAGCGGCCCAGCAGTTCCTCGCCACCCGTGGCGTGAACATCAACGAAGAAGGTGTGATGGTGGCCCGTGGCGCTGACCGCGACGCCCGTGACAGCGGCCAGTTCGGTGTGGCCATGCGCTACATGTTCGAACCGCTCGACACCGAGTTCGGCGCCTACTTCATGAACTACCACAGCCGTGCGCCGATCTTCAGCGCCACAGGCGCCTCGCCGTCGGTGTTTGCCGGCCTGAGCCAGCTGCCAGCGCAGTTGCGTGCATTGGCGCCATTGATCGTGGCCGGCAACTCGAAGTATTTCGTCGAGTACCCAGAAGACATTCGCCTGTATGGCCTGAGCTTCTCCACCACGCTGCCCACCGGCACCGCGTGGAGCGGTGAAATCAGCTACCGGCCCAATGCCCCGGTGCAGTTGAACACCACCGACATCCTGTTCGCTGGCGTGCGCCCGATTGGCGGCGCACTGAGCAACGCCTCGCTGCTCACCGGTACCCCAGGGGAAGACCTGCACGGCTACCGCCGCAAGGAAGTTACCCAGTTCCAGACCACCCTGACGCACTTCTTCGACCAGGTGATGGGTGCCAGCCGCATGACCGTTGTGGGCGAAGTGGGTGTCACCCACGTGGGTGGCCTGGAGAACGCGCACGAAACCCGTTACGGCCGTGACCCGGTATTCGGCCCGGGCCCACTGCCAGCCACCGGTGGCGCCGATACCTGCCAGGCGCTCAACACCAGCACTATCGCTGGCGCTGGTGCCGGTGCTTCGACCACCAACCTGAACCGCAAGTGCGAAAACGACGGTTACACCACCAGCACTTCCTGGGGTTACCGTGCCCGGGTCATCTGGGACTACAACGACGTGTTCGCCGGGGTCAACCTCAAGCCCAACGTGGCGTGGTCGCATGACGTGTCCGGCTACTCGCCAGGCCCTGGCGGCAACTTCGAGGAAGGCCGCAAGGCGGTCAGCCTTGGCCTGGACGCCGAGTACCAGAACACCTACACCGCCAGCCTGTCGTACACCAACTTCTTCGACGGCAAGTACAGCACCGTGGATGATCGCGACTTCGTCGCCCTCAGCTTCGGCGTGAACTTCTAAGCAATCAGATCCAGGACGACACGACATGAACAAGACCAGAAGTCTGCTGCAAGCCGGTGTACTGGGCCTGTCCCTGCTGGCGACCAGCGTCATGGCTGCGGTTTCCGCCGATGAAGCGGCAAAGCTGGGCAGCACCCTGACACCCATGGGCGCGGAAAAGGCCGGTAACGCTGATGGCTCCATCAGCGCGTGGCAGCCGCTGTCGAAGACCGCCGGCAGCGTCGATGCCAAAGGCTTCCTCTCCGACCCGTACGGCAGTGACAAGCCGCTGTTCACCATCACCGCGCAGAACGTCGAGCAGTACAAGGACAAGCTGTCACCGGGCCAGGTGGCAATGTTCAAGCGCTACCCGGACACCTTCAAGATCCCGGTGTACAAGACCCACCGCGGCGCCACCGTGCCTGATGAGGTGTTTGCCGCCATCAAGAAGAACGCCACCGCGACCACGCTGGTCGAGGGCGGCAACGGGCTGAACAACTTCCAGACCGCCGTACCGTTCCCGATCCCCAAAAGCGGCCTCGAGGTCATCTGGAACCACATTACCCGTTACCGTGGCGGCAGCGTGACGCGCCTGGTAACCCAGGCCACTCCTCAGCAGAACGGCTCCTACAGCCTGGTGTACTTCCAGGACCAGTTCGTCTTCCGTGACCGGATGAAGGACTACGACCCGAACAACCCGGGCAACATCCTGTTCTACTTCAAGCAGGAAGTGACTGCGCCAGCGCGCCTGGCCGGGACCGTGCTGCTGGTACACGAGACGCTCGACCAGGTGAAGGAGCCGCGCAAGGCGTGGATCTACAACGCCGGCCAGCGCCGCGTGCGCCAGGCTCCGCAGGTGTCGTATGACGGGCCGGGCACCGCAGCCGATGGCCTGCGCACCTCGGACAACCTGGACATGTACAACGGTGCGCCGGACCGCTACGACTGGAAGCTTGAAGGCAAGAAGGAAATGTACATCGCCTCCAACGCCTACAAACTCGACGATCCGAAGCTCAAGTACAGCGACATCCTCAAGGCCGGCCATATCAACCAGGACTTGGCCCGTTACGAGCTGCGCCGGGTATGGCATGTGGTCGCCACGCTCAAGCCTGGCCAGCGTCACATCTACGCCAAGCGTGATTTCTACATCGACGAGGATACCTGGCAGGCAGCGGTAATCGACCAGTATGACGGCCGTAACCAGCTGTGGCGCGTGTCCGAGGCGCATGCCCAGGACTACTACAACGTGCAGGTGCCGTGGTACACCCTGGAAACCATCTACGACCTGCAATCGGGCCGTTACCTGGCTTTGGGGATGAAGAACGAAGAGAAAAAATCCTACGACTTCGGCTTCAGTGCCAGCAAGGCCGACTTCCAGCCCGCTGCGCTGCGCCAGTCGGGCATCCGTTGAACCGCTAGTCCACACCTCCGTGTGATCTCCCAGAACGCCCCGGCTTGCCGGGGCGTTTCTGTTCCAGCGCTGCGATAAAGCCGCTGAATACCCTGCCAAACCCGCATTACAGCTACTGTCCACCAGGGTTGTCGCTTTTTGTCGTAGTCTTTTCCGGACGATTTGCGCCCATCATCTTCAAATGCGCCGCGTTACCCGCTAGTCTCGCAACAATCCGTACCGCCGTAGTTTTTCAACCAGAACGAGCCGGTCATGACAGATTTGTCCCGTACGCATGGATTCGCCAGCCAGGCCCTGGGCCTGCTGGACGGGCGTTTCTTCCGGCCACCGCTGCCGGACGGTCACGTGCACCGCGCACGCCTGTGCCAGCGCCTGCAAGCCGGCCTTGGCGGGCGCTTGCTGCTGGTCAATGCCCCTGCAGGCTTTGGTAAAAGCTCCCTGGCCATCGAATTCTGCGAGGCGCTGCCTGGCCACTGGCGCAGCCTCTGGCTTGGCCTGAGCCAGCGCGATGCCGACCCCGGCCGCTTCCTCGAGCGCCTGCTCGAAGGCCTGCAGCAATATTGCCCGGCCCTGGGCGGCCAGGCGATGGGCCTGTTGAAGATGCGCCAGCGCCATCAACCCTTCGCCTTCGAGGAATGGCTCGACGGCCTGCTTGATGAACTGGCGTTGTACCTGCAAGCCGATACGCCGCTGCTACTGGTGCTGGACGACTATCACCTGGCCCAGGGCCCGGTTCTCGATCGCTGCCTGCAGTTTTTACTCAACCACTTGCCGGGCGGCCTGGTACTGCTGGTCACCAGCCGCCAACGGCCCGACTGGCACCTGGCGCGGCTGCGTTTGTCGCGGCAGCTGGTCGAGCTCAATGAGCAGGAATTGCGCCTGACGCCCGACGAGTCCCTGGCTGTCATTGGTCGGCAGCCCACCGGCCTGCGTGGCCAGGCCTTGGACAATCTGATCCAGCGCAGTGACGGCTGGGTGGCCGGGCTACGTTTCTGGCAGCTGGCGGCCAGCGAGTCCGGCGATGAACATGCCTTGCCCCACGCCTTGCATGGCGGCGAAGGGCTGATCCGCGATTACCTGCTCGAAGAAGTCATCGATATCCTGCCGGCCGAAGTACAGGCCTTCCTGTTCGACACCGCCTGCCAGGAGCGCTTCTGTGCGGCGTTGTGCGATGCCCTGCGCGAGCGCGACGACAGCGCTGCCATCCTGCGCTACCTGCAGGCCCACCAGGTGTTCCTGGTGCCACTGGACGAACATGGCCACTGGTACCGTTACCACCACCTGTTCTCCGACCTGTTGCGCAGCCGCCAGTCCAGCGAGCCGCAAGCGCGCCTGCACCTGCGTGCCTGCCGCTGGTTCCAGGCCCAGGGGCTGCTCGACGAGGCGGTGGAGCAGGCGTTGCGCGCCGGCCACCTGGATGTCGCCGCCGACCTGGTGCAGAGCCTGTCGGAAGAGCAACTGCTGGCCGAGCAGAATGTCGGCATGTTGCTGCGCTGGAAAATGGACCTGCCCGATAGCCTGCTGATCAGCACGCCACGGTTGATCGTGCTGTACAGCTGGGCGCTGGGCCTGGCCTGTCAACTGGATGCCGCAGAGGAGCTGGCAAGCTACCTCAGCCGCTTCCTGCCAGCGCCTTCGGCCACCGCGCAGAAGTCCATGCTGGCGCAGTGGCTAGCCTTGAGCGGGGTGATCGCCCGTGGCCGCGGCGACCGTGAACGCACCCTGGCCTACTGTGGTGAGGCGCTGCAGAGCCTGCCGTGCAAGCGCTATGGTCAGCGCCTGGTGTGCCTGTCTACACTGTCCAACCTGGCTATTGCCGATGGCGATTTCTGGCGCGCGCGGGGCTGGAACCGCGAGGCGCTTGAGCTGGCCCAGCGGGTCGGCAATCCGTTGTTCGAAGCCTTGGCTCACTACGACCGTGCGCGGGTGCTGCATGCCCGCGGCGAAGCACTGCGCGCCCTGGATGAAGTGCGCCAAGGGTTGCAGCGCTTGCAGGATCTATCGGCCCAGCGGCTGTATGCGGTACGTGCACGGCTTACCTTGTACGAGGGCTACTTGCTGGTTACTCGCCTGCAACCTGCACAAGGGCGTGCGCGTTTGCGTGCAGGGCTGGGTGAAGCGCGTGCCTGCCGTGATATCAGCGTATTGATCGGCCATTGCGTGATTGCCACGCTCGACGGCCGCGAAGGCCATTACGCAGAGGCGTTCGCCGAGCTGGCGGAGGCCGAGCGGTTGATGCATATCTGGGATGTACCGCCGATCTTCTACCTGGCCATGATCACCCTGGTGAAGTGTGAGCTGTGGCTGGCCCAGGGCCGTACCGACCTGGCCGAATCTTGGTTGCTGCGGCTTGGGCAGACCTATGGTGGCGAACACCCGGCCGCGGCGCCGGAGTTCCACCCATTGCTGCCCTTGCACATCGAATTGCAGCAGGCATTGCTCGACCGCATCCAGGGGCGCAGTGAAGATGCTGCGGTGCGCCTGCGCGGCCTGGTCGAGCGTGGGCAGGGCAGCGGCGGCATGATGTTGACCCTCAGCGCGCTGTGCCAATGGATCGCATTGTTACTGGAGCAAGGGCGCGAAGCGCAGGCCACGGAGTTGCTGCCTGCGACCCTGTCGGCGGCCCAGGGCGGGGTGATGCAGCCGTTCCAGCGGCTGATCGAGCGCCACCCGCTATGGTTGCGTGAGCAGTTGCTCGCCCGCCCGGCCTGCAAAGTGCAAGCCGACCTGCTGGCGCGCCTGCCCGAGCTGGTGGCGCCCAGCAGTGGCACCAACGAAGCCTTGAGCGGGCGTGAGCTGGCGGTACTCGAGCTGATCGCGCAAGGCTGTTCCAACCAGCAGATCAGCGAGCGCCTGTTCATCTCGCTGCACACCGTCAAAACCCACGCCAGCCACATCAACAGCAAGCTCGGCGTGGAGCGACGAACCCAGGCGGTGGCGCGGGCCAAGTCGCTGGGCTTGCTCGCCTGACGGTACTGCCGAGCGTTTGTCCGATAAAAAAGCAGTGGCTTGAGGGGGGGCAATCCTGGCGTAGCAATGCCTGGCTAATCTTTTCCGACCAGCGGCCGATACAGTATTCGGCGGTATGCATCACCCCGCGCCATCCTCCCATCATCCAATACAGGTCGTGTTGATGCTGCAGTACGGGCAAAAGAGCTTTTTGATCGTCGATGACTTCACCGACTTTCGTACGTCGACCCGCTCCATGCTGCGTGAGCTGGGCGTGCGCGACGTCGACACTGCCGACAGCGGTGAGCAGGCCCTGCGCATGTGCGGGCAAAAGCGCTACGACTACATTCTTCAGGATTTTCACCTGGGTGATGGCAAGAAGAATGGCCAGCAAGTGCTGGAGGACCTGATCCTCGACAAGCTCATCAGCCATGAGTGCGTGTTCATCATGGTGACCGCCGAAAGCAGCCAGGCCATCGTACTCAGCGCACTCGAGCACGAGCCCGATGCCTACCTGACCAAACCGTTCAACCGGGTTGGGCTGGCCCAGCGCCTCGACAAACTGACGCAACGCAAGACCTTGCTCAAGCCTATCCTCCAGGCGCTGGACCGCGGCCGCCCGGCCGAAGTGCTGGCGGCGTGTGCCGAGCTGTGCAAGAAAGACCCGCGGTTCGCGCCGCTGTGCCTGCGCTACCGCGCCGATGCCCTGCGCGGCCTCAACCGCTTCGAAGAGCTCGACAAGTTCCTCAAGGGCATCCTTGCCAGCCGGCCGCAGCCTTGGGCATACGCAGCATTGGGCAGCCTGATGCACAAGCGTGGCCAGAACGCCCAGGCCCAGGGGGTTTACGAGCAGGGGCTCAAGGCGTTCCCGATCATGCCGAGCCTGTATGACGGCATGGCCGACGTGCTGGTGGCCCAAGGCGACACCAAGCGCGCCCAGGGCATGCTCGAAGAAGCGGTGCGCCTGTCGCCCCTGGCAGTGCGGCGCCAGGCTGCACTGGGCAAGCTGGCGCTGGGCAACGAAGACTTTGAGAGCGCGGCGAAGGCCTTCCGCCATGCGGTGAACCAAGGGCAGAGTTCGCGCTACAAGGATGCCGAGAGCAACCTCGGGCTGGTGCAGGCACTGATGAGCAAGAACGCCGGTTTTGGCCTGGATGCGCGCACCCGAGTCGAGATCAACACCGTGCTCAGCGAGGTGGCCAAGGACAACCTCGACGATCAAGGCCTGCAGGTGCGGGCACGCATGATGAAGGCCGCCAGCCTGCAGCAGGCCGGTGATGCCGATACCGCCGCCAAGCTCACCGAACAGGCCCTGCAGCGGCTGGACAAGATGGACCAGTTCTTCTCGGTTGAAGCGGCGTTGACCGTGGCCAGGCAGTTGCAAGGGCTCGACCAGGCTGCGGCGGCGAACAGCATCCTCAAGGCGTGCGTGGAAACCTATGGTGATGACCCCAAGGTCATGCAGAGTGTAGCCGCGCTGACCGACGACCCGGCAGTGCTCAACGCTGTCACCGAGGCGGTCGACCTCAACCGGCAGGGCGTGCGCAGCTACCAGGCTGGGCAACTCAACGAAGCCTTGCAGATGTTCCGCAGGGCTTTGTCGCTGCAGCCCAAGAACATCAGCATTGCCCTCAACACATCCCAGGCGCTGTTGCGTATTGGTGGCGAAGTGACCCCGCCTGCCATCCTGGAGGAGTGTCGCAGCTGCCTGACCAGCGTGGCAGGCATCCCTGCCAGTGACAGCCGCTATGATCGCTACCGCAAATTGCACATCAAGGTTTTCGGCGCATGAGCCAGGATAATCAGGGGCTGGATTTTTCCACGGTGATCGCCTCCACCGTGCACGACCTGAAAAACTCGTTGTCCGCGCTCATCCAGTCCCACGACCAGTGGCTGGCGCGCCTGCCCGAAGAGCTGCGCAGCGGCACCGAGCAGGGCGTGATGGAGCATGAGTTCCGTCACCTCAACGGCATGTTGGTGCAGTTACTGGGGCTGTACAAGCTGGGCGTCAACCAGCTCCCGGTGTGCCCGGACTACCACGAGCTGGACGACTTCATCGAAGCGCAACTGGCGGCCCACCAGCAGGTGCTTGAGCACAATGACATCCTCGCCACCTGGCGTGTGGACAGCGACAACCCGCTGGGCTTCTTCGACCGTGAGCTGGTCGCTTCGGTGATCGCCAACGTGATCACCAATGCCACCCGTTACGCTGGGCATGCGCTGCTGATCAGCATCGAGGAAGAAAACGAGCAACTGGTAATCAGCGTCAACGACGACGGCCCCGGCTACCCCGCGCGACTGCTCGAGCGGCAGCAGGACTACGCGCTGGGGATCGACGGGCAGAGTGGCAGCACCGGGCTTGGCCTGTATTTCGCGGCACGGATCGCGGCGTTGCACGAGCGCGATGGGGTGCAAGGGCGGATAGAGATTGCCAATGGCGGGGCGCTTGGGGGTGGGTTGTTCCGGTTGTATTTGCCGTGATTGAGCGCGTGGGGCCCAGGGCTTGCCTTGGGTTATCCTGCGCACATGAAATCGAGCGCCGCCCGCGCCGCGCTCGATCTGCTTGGCGCCATACAACTAAAGACAAGCGCCCGGTTCCACCCACTCACGACCGCACCGGTAGCCCAGATGCTTTCCCAGCCCCCCCTCATCCGCGAAACCTTCCCCGTAGGCCCGCTGCAGTGCAATTGCACCCTGATCGGCGACCCGCTCAGCAAAAAAGCCATAGTCGTCGACCCGGGCGGTGACCCGGACAAGATCCTCGCCCGCCTGCAGGCTCACGGCCTGACCCTGGTGAGCATCATCCACACTCACGCGCACTTCGACCATTTTCTGGCCTCGGGCAAGCTCAAGGAGCTCACAGGCGCCACCTTGCACCTGCACAAGGACGACCAGCCGCTGTGGGACAACCTGGAGATGCAGTGCCAGATGTTCGGCGTACCCTACACCCCGGTGCCACCGCCGGACCGTTGGCTGGGTGATGACGAAGCGCTGGCCTGCGGCTGTGGCGTGGCCCTGCACACCCCAGGGCATACGCCGGGCTCGATGAGCTTCTGGTTCGCCGATGCCAAGCTGCTGGTGGCGGGGGATACGCTGTTCCGCCGTGGTATTGGCCGTACCGATTTGTGGGGGGGCGATCAGCGGGCTATCGTTCGTTCGATCAAGGAGCGGCTGTACCGTCTGGATGAAGACGCCATCGTGGTCACCGGCCACGGGCCGGATACCCGCCTTGGCGACGAAATGCGCGAGAACCCGTTCGTGCGGGCATGAACAGGTTTTCATGGAATTATTTCGCCGCGCTGTAATCCAAGGCTGGCATAGATCCATTCACGATTTGCCGCACACACGAATTTTTGTAGGAGCTTGTCCATGTTCACCATGCGTCGTCTGATTATCGTCGCGACCGCTGCAGCCCTGATGACCGGCTGCGCCAGCCAGAACCCTTATGACAACCAAGGTCAGGCACAGGGCGGCTCGACGGGCATGAGCAAGACCGCCAAGTATGGTGGCCTTGGTGCGCTGGCCGGCGCCATCGCCGGTGCCGCCATCGACCACAACAACCGTGGCAAGGGCGCCCTGATAGGCGCCGCCGCTGTCGGTGCCGCCGCTGCCGGTTACGGCTACTACGCCGACAAGCAGGAAGCCGAATTGCGTGCGCAAATGGCCAATACCGGCGTTGAAGTGCAACGCCAGGGTGACCAGATCAAACTGATCATGCCGGGCAACATCACCTTCGCCACCGATTCGGCGAACATTGCGCCGAGCTTCTACTCGCCGCTGAACAACCTGGCGACCTCGTTCAAGCAGTTCAACCAGAACACCATCGAAGTGGTCGGCTTCACCGACAGCACCGGCAGCCGCCAGCACAACATGGACTTGTCCCAGCGCCGCGCCCAGGCGGTCAGCGCCTACCTGACCTCGCAAGGTGTGGATGCCTCGCGCGTTACCGTACGTGGCATGGGCCCGGACCAGCCGATTGCCAGCAACGCCGATGCCAATGGCCGCGCTCAGAACCGCCGGGTAGAAGTCAACCTGAAGCCGATCCCAGGTCAGCAGTACGACCAGCAGGGGCAGGTTCAGCAGTACCCGTGAGTTCTTGGGGCCGCTGTGCGGCCCTATCGTCGGCAAGCCGGCTCCCTCAGGGTCGCAAACGCTGCACATCGCTGGGGGGCCGGCTTGCCGGCGCTTGGGCTGCACAGCAGCCCTCAGGTTTCAGCGCACAACGCTGGCCTGAATGGCTGTAAGGGCGATGGTATGCACGATGTCATCCACCTGAGCACCGCGTGGCAGGTCGTTTACCGGCTTGCGCAGGCCTTGCAGCATGGGCCCCAGGCTGACCCCGTCGGTACTGCGTTGCACCGCCTTGTGGGTTGTGTTGCCGGTGTTCAGGTCGGGGAACACGAACACCGTGGCGCGCCCGGCCACCGGGCTGTTGGGGGCGAGCTGGCGGGCAATATCAGGGTTGGCGGCAGCGTCGTACTGCAGCGGCCCATCAATCAGCAGGTTCTGCTCCGCGCTCTGCGCCAGGCGCGTGGCTTCGCGCACTTTTTCCACTTCTTCGTCGCTTGCCGAGTCGCTTGAGTAGCTGATCATCGCCACCCGTGGCGCGATGCCGAAAGCTTGTGCCGATTCGGCGCTCTGGCGGGCGATCTCGGCCAGTTCGCTGGCACTGGGGTGCGGGTTCATCACGCAGTCGCCGTACACCAGCACCTGTTCGGGAAACAGCATGAAGAACACCGACGACACCAGGCTTGCGCCCGGCGCGGTCTTGATCAGTTGCAGGGCAGGGCGGATGGTGTTGGCGGTGGAGTGCACCAGCCCCGAGACCAGGCCATCGACTTCATCCAGTGCCAGCATCATGGTGCCGATCACTACCGGGTCTTCAAGCTGTTGCTCGGCCATGGGCGCATTGAGGTTCTTGCTCTTGCGCAGGTCGACCATCGGCTCCACATAGCGCCCGCGAATCAGCTCGGGGTCGAGAATTTCAAGGTCCGCCGGCAAGGTGATGCCCTGCGCGCGGGCCACGGCTTCGACTTCTTCCGGTTTTGCCAGCAGCATGCAACGGGCGATCCCTCGCGCCTGGCAGATGGCGGCAGCCTGCACCAGCAAAGGCTCGGCGCCTTCCGGCAGGACGATGCGTTTATTCGCCTGCTGCGCCCGCTGTATCAGCTGGTAGCGGAACACCGCTGGCGACAGGCGCAGCTCGCGCGGGGTGCCGCAGCGTTGGTGCAGCCAGGCCGCGTCAAGGTGGCTGGCGACGAAGTCGGTGATGAACTCGGCGCGCTCGCGGTCATCCACCGGGATTTCGCGGTTGAGCGAGTTGAGCTGGTTGGCTGTGTCGTAGGAGCCGGTGCTCACCGAGAGTATCGGCAGCCCGGCCTGCAGGGCGCCGCGGCACAGGCCGAGGATGCGTGTATCGGGCTTGCTGTCGCTGGTCAGCAGCAGGCCGGCCAGCGGCACACCGTTGATCGCCGCCAGGCTGACGGCGAGGATGATGTCGTCGCGGTCGCCCGGCGTCACCACCAGCGTGCCGGGGGTGAGCAGCGGCACGGTATTGGCCACGGTGCGTGCACAGATGATGATCTTGTTCATGCGCCGCTGTTCGTAGTCGCCGGCATTGAGCACTTGCGCGCCCAGCAGGTCGGCCACGTCACGGGTGCGCGGGGCATTCAGGTCGGGCTGGTAGGGGATGCAACCTAGCAGGCGGAAGTCGCCGCCACGCAGCAGCGGCGAGTGCTCGCGCAGGCGCGTGGCGAACTCGGCCATGCTCTCGTCGGTGCGCACCTTGTTGAGGACCACCCCAAGCACTTTCGGGTCGCGCGGGCCACCGAACAACTGGGCCTGCAGTTCGACCCGCCCGGACAGTTCGCTGAGCACTTCGTTTTCCGGCGCCGACACCAGAATCACTTCGGCGTCCAGGCTCTTGGCCAGGTGCAGGTTTACCCGCGCCGCATAGCTGGCATGGCGGGTCGGCACCATGCCCTCGACCACCACCACGTCATTGCCGATGCAGGCTTGCTGATAAAGACGAATGATTTCCTCGAGCAGCTCGTCCAGCTGGCCGTCGCCGAGCATGCGCTCGACCTGGGCCAGGCTCAGTGGCTTGGGCGGCTTGATGCCGTGAGTGCGGGCGATCAGCTCTGTGGAACGTTCCGGGCCGGTGTCGCCAGGGTGCGGCTGGGCAATCGGCTTGAAGAAGCCGACCTTGAGCCCGGCGCGCTCCAGGGTGCGCACCAGGCCCAGGCTGATCGAAGTCAGGCCGACACCGAAATCGGTCGGCGCTATGAAAAATGTCTGCATGCGTGCTTCTCGAAATAAAGCGTTGCAAGGAATCAACGGGCAAGGGTAGCGCTATCGGCCCCTTGTGCACACCAGCCACAGGCGAAAGCCTGGCCGATGCGCTGCGCGCGCTGTTCGGGGTCGAGCACCCAAGGGCGCGCTTGCCACGGTGGCTGGTGGCGCAGGTGCTGGGTGTGGCCGCAGGACAGGTCGACCACCCAGTGGCCCTCATCGTCCTGGTGGAAGCCAATGATCCGACTGATGGGGCGCCCCTCGTCCTTGCTGGGTTCGCAATCAGACGATGCGTTGGTTACACTTGTCCGTTCTACATACTTTTGCAAAAGGTCTTGCCCCATGCTGATCGCCGCCAACAAGGCTGTCTCCATCGACTATACCCTGACCAACGACGCCGGGGAGACCATCGACAGCTCCGCCGGTGGCGCGCCGCTGGTCTACCTGCACGGTGCCCAGAACATCATCCCGGGCCTGGAAAAAGCCCTGGAAGGCAAACAAGCTGGCGACGAACTGAACGTCACCATCGAGCCTGAAGATGCCTATGGCGAATACCTGGCCGAACTGGTCAGCACCCTGAACCGCAGCATGTTCGAAGGCGTCGACGAACTGGAAGTGGGCATGCAGTTCCACGCCTCTGCGCCGGACGGCCAGATGCAGATCGTCACCATCCGTGACCTGGACGGCGACGACGTGACCGTCGACGGCAACCACCCGCTGGCCGGCCAGCGCCTGACCTTCCAGGTCAAGGTTGTTGACGTGCGTGACGCCACCCAGGAAGAAGTCGCTCACAAGCACATCCACGGTGAAGGTGGCCATCACCACTGATTTTCTGCGCTAAGCTCAGAAAGTCGCCAGGCGCTCGGACAAGCCGACACGCCTCCCGCGGGAGGTGAACGGCTTGGATGAGCGCCTTTTTAGTGGGCGCAATTCGCCTGCGCGGCAACCGGGAACCTGAGAGGGGATGTCATCATGAGTGCATTTCACGACCTGAAACTGGAAGCTCTGAACGGTGGGGAACTGCCCCTGGCACCGTTCAAGGGCCAAGTGGTACTGGTGGTCAACGTTGCCTCCAAATGTGGTCTCACGCCGCAATACAAGGCCCTGGAAAACCTCTATCAGGTTTACAAGGACAAGGGCTTCAGCGTGCTTGGCCTGCCGTGCAACCAGTTTGCCGGGCAGGAGCCGGGTAGCGGAAAGGAGATACAGGAATTTTGCAGCCTTCACTACGGGGTGAGCTTCCCCTTGGGCAGCAAGCTGGAGGTCAACGGGCCGCTGCGCCATTCGTTGTATCGTTTGCTGGCGGGCGAGGGGGCTGAGTTCCCCGGCGAAATCACCTGGAACTTCGAGAAGTTTCTGGTGGGCAAGGACGGCCGGGTGCTGGCGCGTTTTTCGCCACGTACGGCGCCGGATGACCCGACGGTGGTGCAGGCGATCGAGAAGGCGTTGGCCTGATTCAGGGGGCCGCGTGGCGGCCCTTTTTCGCGTGTAAGCAGCCCTGATAATTTTGTCAGTTGCGGTAATCTCATCAGCATTGCTTAATCCCATTCAAGACGCTGCCCTTTGATGGCAGTGGAATTGATCTGCGGAGGGGCTGTGCATGTTCTTCTATCAAGGCTCGCGACTAACGCTTATTAACTCTGGGGCGGTACAGCGGCGTATTGTCGAGGCAAGCACCCATCCTTTGGCTGTGATACAAGACGGAATTCAGACTTCTTTACTGGCAACGGATGTCAACACATCGGTGCTGTTGGAACAACGGCATTCGATTGCACTACGGTGCTACACGCCTTATGGGCTTCACGCTATCGAGCCCTGGGGGCCAGGGTTTACCGGGCAGGTGCAAGACGTGATAACCGAGGGGTATTTGCTAGGTAATGGTTATCGGTTGTATAGCCCGAAGCTCATGCGATTCTACTCAGCCGACAGCTGGAGCCCTTTCGGCAAGGGAGGGATAAATGCCTATGGCTATGGTGCTGGAGATCCAGTCAATGGCACTGACCCTACCGGACATATGTTCGAACGTCTGCGCCTATGGTGGAAAATGATCAAGTATCATGATGCCGTTGCTGCTGGGAATGCTAAACAAATATTTCGCAGAGAGGGTAAGCATCTTATTCCCCCTAGTAAGATTAACGTAAGACAAGAGCTGGATCGTCAAGTTATCAACGCTCAGAACAACCTGATAGCTCACCGCCGCACGCTCAACACACTTCCTGATGTGCCACAAAATGCGGCCCAAAGGGATTTCGCACAAGAACGAATTGTAATAAATCAGGCGCTGCTTAACGGCGCGGTTCGCAGGGATCTGACAGTCCAGAAAAAATTTATTGTAGAGCCTTCAACCCTATATACCTTTACGGTAGGTAAGAACGGCGATATAGCGGTGGAAATCCGCGAAAACTAGTTGCGGGGGTATAGAAGAATCGACTGCCTTGCGTTCGCGCGGTCCAGATAGCCTTCAAACTGCTCGACAATCGCGGGCCAACCTTGGCGACTGGCATGTTGGCGAGCATTCAGGCGTACCCGCCGCAACGTTTCCTCTTCTTCCATCAGCCAGCAGGCTGCATCCATAAACGCCGCCTGGTCCCCAGGCATGGCTAGTGCGCCGCTGTGGCCGTGGCGTATGTGGTGCGCTGCGGCTGCCTCGTCATATGCAACCACGGCCAATCCCGAGGCCATGGCTTCGAGCACCACGTTGCCAAAGGTCTCGGTCAGGCTCGGGAACAGGAACAGGTCGCCGCTGGCATAGTGCTCGGCCAGCACCTCACCACGCTGGGCACCACAGAACACTGCATCCGGCACTTGCTGTTGGAGGGCTGAACGCTGTGGGCCGTCGCCCACCAGGATCAGGCGTATGCGCTTCTGTGGATACGCCTTCTGCAATGTCTCAAGGCTGGGACGGAGCAGTCCCAGGTTTTTTTCTGCAGCCAGCCGCCCGACATGCAACATGGCGATATCGTCCGGGCCTAGCCCCCAGCTTTCGCGCAACGCCTGGCTGCGCCGGGCCGGGTTGAACAGGCAGGCATCGACACCCCGTGCCAGCAGTTCCAGGCGCTCGAAACCACGGCGCTCAAGCTCCAGGCGCTGGCTGACACTGGGCACCAGGGTGATGGCCGTGCGCCGATGGAACCAGCGCAGGTAGTGCGTGAGCAGGCGCGCCAGCAGGCCCAGGCCGTACTGGCCGGAATACTTCGGGAAGTTGGTGTGAAAGCCACTGACCACCGCCACCCCCAGGCGCCGGGCCGCGCGCAGGGCGCTGAACCCCAGCGGCCCCTCGGTGGCGATGTACAGCACATCCGGGCGCTGCCGTCGCCAGCGGCGCAACAGCGTGTGCATCGACACCTCACCCCACTGCAGGCCCGGGTAGCCAGGCAAGGCCCAGCCGCGGCACAACATCAGGTTCGGGTCGTTGTGCGCTGGCCCTTCACCGGCCTGGCGCGGGCGTACCACCTCGACCTCATGGCCGCGTTGGCGCAACCCTTCGCCAAGGCGTCCAAGGGTAGTGGCCACGCCGTTGATTTCGGGCGGGAAGGTTTCGCTGACAAGGGTGATGCGTAGGGCAGGTGTATTCATGACAAAAAGCTTCCGCCTACTGCGTTGCGCCCATGTGACAGCCTGGTGATACGCAGATGACGCGTAAAACGTATGCGTGAATATTTCCGTACCGTGGACTCAAGAACCGACCCTGGGCAGCCGATGGAGATGCATTCCATCAGGTGATGCGCTCCGGGAGCGGTGATGTTCCACAGCAAGCTCAAGCAAGAAATCCAGCAACTGCGCGAGGAGCTGTTTTCCGTCGAGCAGGTCAAGAACAGCCTGGACAGCGAAATGCTGGTGCTCCAGCTCGACCCTCAGGGGCGTATCGAGATGGTCAACGGCAACTTCGAGAAAGAGATGCGCTACCGCCCCGAGCAACTGATCGGGCGTCACATCGAAGACATCGTGCCGGCCCATGTGAAGCAGCTCGACTTTCATCAGCGCATGAAGAACGCCATCACCCGCGGTGAGCACCTCAATGGCGCCTTCCGCCTGCTGCGTGGTAGCGGTGAAGAGGCCTGGCTGCGCTCGATCCTGCAACCGGTAAAGGGCAGCGACGGGCGCATCAAGTACTTCACGATGCACTCCAGTGACCTGACCCGCACCATCGAAGCCTCACGCGAACACGAAAGCCTGATCAAGGCGCTGATGCGTTCTACCGCCGTGATCGAATTCAACCTGGATGGGCAGGTGCTGACCGCCAACGACCGTTTCCTGCAAACGGTCGGGTATAGCCTTGAGCAGGTGCGCGGCAAGCATCACCGCATGTTCTGTGAACCGGAGGAGGCCAACTCGGCAGGTTACCAGGCGTTCTGGGACAAGCTGCGCCGCGGCGAGTACGTGGCCGATCGTTTCAAGCGGATCGATGCCCATGGCCGCACAGTATGGCTGGAGGCGTCCTACAACCCGATCATCGATGCCCATGACGTGCTGTACAAGGTGGTCAAGTTCGCCACGGTGATTACCGACCAGGTCAATCAAGAGCAGGCCGTGGCGCAGGCAGCAGACATTGCCTATAACACCTCGCTGGAAACCGACAGCAGTGCACGCAAGGCCACGGATGTGGTGACCCAGACGGTTGAGGTGATGCGTGGCCTGGAAGGTTCGATGCATGATGCCGCCGAAGGCATTCAAGCGCTGGACAAGCAGTCCAAGGTGATTGGCGCGATTATCAAGACCATCAGCGACATCGCCGGCCAGACCAACCTGCTGGCGCTCAATGCCGCCATCGAGGCCGCCCGGGCCGGTGAGCAGGGGCGTGGTTTTGCGGTAGTCGCAGACGAAGTGCGCCAGCTGGCTTCACGTACCAGCACCGCCACTGAAGAAATCGCCAAAGTGGTGCAGCAGAACGAGCAGTTGGCCCAGGCGGCGGTGGACATCATCGACACCAGCAAACGCCAGGCCGAGCAAGGGCTGGCGCTAGCCGCAGATACCGGTGGTGTAATCGTCGAGATTCAGGAAGGGGCGAAGAGGGTGGTGGACGCAGTAGGGCAGTTTTCAAGCCAGCTCAGCCACTAGGGTTTGTAACTGTAGGAGCTGGCTTGCCTGCGATCGGCTGCGTAGCAGTCGTAAATTCTGTATCCGCACTCAGTCTGGACTGCGCATATACCGATTGTACGACTGCTTCGCAGCCGATCGCAGGCAAGCCAGCTCCTACAGTGACGGCGTTACACGATTTTTCTTACAGAGCCTACTCAGCCTTGCAGCTGTTGATAAACATCGCTGGCGATGGACGCGAAGGTTTCAATGCTAGCGAACTTGCTATCGATGCGGTGTTCGTCCTGGAAGGAGAACGCCACACCAAATACACCGCTGAACTCACCTGTGATCACAGGATGATTGTTTTCTTGAACTGCACTGGCAATAAAGACTGGAAATGCAGTACTGGCGGTGACAATCCTGTCGACGGGATTGTTGACGCTGTTGATGAACAGCTGATTGGCAGGTATGTCGATGCCTTGCCCCTGCAGTGCTTCATCGAGTCTCCAGGTTGCCTTGTGCTTGAGGATTTCGAACCCCTGTAAATGTTCCGGTATGTCAGTAAGGTCCAGATAATCTCTATCTTCATTCATGTTCAAGTGCCTTTTGCAAGTACTCATCCGAGCGGGCAGTTTTTGATGCATGGGTCTGCGTTCAACGCATGTGTGAAAACCCATGCACACTCACATTTGACGCGTCAGGCAATGGGTGGCATTTCCATCATCCTGTCGAACGTTTCCTGCAAGGCGGCCCAGAAGTTACCGTCGCTGTCCAGCGTGCGCTCGCCGCCGCTGTCATCCGAGTACTCAACGCTTTCTGGCTTGGGGAGTGCTCCGCTGATCAATGCCCACGTCAGGAAGTTGATGGCATAGCGTCGTTCGGCAAACTCATCGCTGCCGTAGATGAACCAGTTGGTTGCAGGTTCCAAATCATGTTTTGGAAGCGTTTCCTTGAGGACTTGGTAAACGCGCCCCTGGATCTTTTCGAATGCTTCGTTTTCTTCATGCGTGAGCGCCGGCCCTTCCAGGCCTACGGGGCCGCGCAGGCCTAGTGGGCCTTTCGGATCTATTGGGCCCGTTGCTTCAGGCTCTTCAGGCTCTTCAGGCTCTTCTGGGGCCGGTTCTTCTTCTGGCTCCGGTACTACCTCATCGGGCTCTTCAGGCTCTTCTGGACGATCAAGAGTCTCAGCTTCATCCTGAATTTTCTTTTTGATGTCATCGTCGTCAATCATTGGTTTACTCCTGTAGAGAGAAACACCAAATGGTGTTCGGCGATGATTTAGCCTGTCGAAGATAACGGGGGTGGTGTAAATAATTATCCCCTGGTGCGTTCGACGGCTTTTCCTTCCTTGACCCAGAACAACGTGGCCCCGGCCACCGCCGCTGGCATCATCAGCACGTTCACACCTGGAATCATCAACGCCAGGTAGGTGATGCCGCCAAACCCCAGCGACTGCCAGCGCTTGCTGCGCAGCCAGGCCAGCATGTCCTGCCAGCTCATCTTGTTGTTGTCTGCCGGGTAGTCGATGTACTGGATGGCCATCATCCACACACCGAACATCAGCCACAGCGGCGCGGCAATCACGTTCACCACGGGGATGAACGACAGGATGAACAGCGCGATGGCCCGTGGCAGGAAGTAGCCAAGCTTGCGCATCTCGCGGCCGAAGGTACGGGGCACCATGGCGACCAGCTCACCCCAGCTGAACGCCGGGAAGTGGTCTTCGCCACGCACCACCACTTCGACCTTTTCGGCCAGAAAGCCATTGAATGGCGCAGCGAGGATGTTGGCCACCAGGGTGAAGGTGAAGAACACCATCAATACCAGTAAGGCGACGAACAGCGGCCAGAGGATATAGCTGAGGAAGCTCAGCCAGTTAGGCAGGGTCGGCATGAGGGTATCGAGCCACAGGCCGAACTGGTGGCCGGCGAAGTAGATCATGCCGCCGAACAGCAGCAGGTTGATCGCCAGGGGCAGCAGCACGAACAACCGCAAATTGGGGCTCAGCACCAGTTTCAGGCCTTCGCGCAGGTATTGTGGGCCAGAGAGGACGGGGGCTTGCATCGAGATACTCCGCAGAGAAGGGAAAACGCGCTGACCTTACCGGCTTTGCCGCGCCGACGAAAGGTGAGCAAGGGGTGGGAAACCGGCTGTAACAAAAGCCTTTGAGCCCCTGTCGGAGGTGAAATTCACATATAGAGGATGCCTATGAGGTGGATTGTCGAAGGATATTTCCTTAATCTTTGCCACCTCGCTACAGTGCGCTCAACTTTACGGTTTCTGGACCTGCGCGTTGTAGCCTTCCCCAAGTGCTGCGTGGGTCCTTTTTAATTTCCAGCTGGCGCAGCCGGTCTACCGATGCCGGCCCCTGCGGCCCGCTCGACAGGAGTTCGACATGTCTGAAGTACGTCATTCGCGCGTCATCATCCTCGGTTCCGGCCCTGCCGGTTACAGCGCCGCGGTGTATGCCGCCCGCGCCAACCTCAAGCCGCTGCTGATCACCGGCATGCAGGCCGGTGGCCAGCTGACCACCACCACCGAAGTCGACAACTGGCCGGGCGACCCCCATGGCCTGACTGGCCCGGCGCTGATGCAGCGCATGCAGGAACACGCCGAGCGTTTCGAGACCGAGATCGTCTTCGACCACATCAACGCTGTCGACCTGGCCAACAAACCGTTCACCCTGCAAGGTGACAGCGGCAAGTACACCTGCGATGCACTGATCATCGCCACCGGTGCAAGCGCGCGTTACCTGGGCCTGCCTTCGGAAGAAACCTTCATGGGCAAGGGCGTTTCGGCCTGTGCCACCTGCGACGGTTTCTTCTACCGCAACAAGCCGGTCGCCGTAGTCGGTGGCGGCAACACTGCCGTTGAAGAGGCGCTGTACCTGGCCAACATCGCCAGCAAGGTGACCTTGGTACACCGCCGCGAGACCTTCCGTGCCGAGAAGATCCTGGTCGACAAGCTCAACGCCCGTGTTGCCGAAGGCAAGATCGAGCTCAAGCTCAACGCCACCTTGGACGAAGTGCTGGGTGACAACATGGGTGTGACCGGCGCGCGCCTGAAGAACAACGACGGCAGCAGCGACGAAATCAAGGTCGACGGTGTGTTCATCGCCATTGGCCACACCCCGAACACTTCGTTGTTCGAAGGCCAGCTGACCCTGAAGGACGGCTACCTGGTGGTCCATGGCGGTCGTGAAGGCAACGCCACTGCCACCAACGTCGAAGGCGTGTTCGCCGCAGGCGACGTGGCTGACCATGTCTACCGTCAGGCCATTACCTCGGCGGGTGCGGGCTGCATGGCGGCGCTGGACGTCGAGCGTTATCTGGACGGCCTGGCCAACGCCTCGTTCTGATTCACGCATGAAAAAAAACCGGCCATCTGGCCGGTTTTTTTATGCCTTTGATGCGATGTGCTGCGGCTGTACCGGCCTCATCGCGGGCAAGCCCGCTCCTACAGGCTCAGGCGCATCGACAGGTCGACCGCTTTCACATCCTTGGTCATGGCGCCAATCGAGATGTAGTCCACACCCGTCTCGGCAATCACCCGCAGGGTGCTTTCGTTGACCCCGCCACTGGCCTCGAGCTTGGCCTTGCCGGCGGTGATGCGTACCGCTTTGCGCATTTCGTCCAGGCTCAGCTCATCGAGCATGATGATGTCGGCACCGGCGTCCAGCGCCTGGCGCAGCTCGTCCAGGCTCTCCACCTCGATTTCCACCGGCTTGCCCGGGGCGATGCGGTGCGCCGCGGCCACGGCTTCGGGCACGCCGCCGCTGGCAGCGATGTGGTTTTCCTTGATCAGGAAGGCGTCGTACAGGCCGATGCGGTGGTTGTGGCACCCGCCGCAGGTGACCGCGTACTTTTGCGCCAGGCGCAGGCCGGGCAGGGTCTTGCGGGTGTCGAGCAAGTGCACTTGGGTGCCCTCGACCAAGTCTGCGAGCGAGCGCGCTCGTGTGGCCACACCCGACAGCATCTGCAGGAAGTTCAGCGCGCTGCGCTCGCCGCTGAGCAGCGAACGGGCCGGCCCTTCAAGGTGGAACAGCACCTGATTGGCCGTGGCGCGTTCACCATCGACCGCCTGCCAGTGTACCGCCACGCGCGGGTCCAACTGGCGGAACACGGCATCGACCCAGGCGGTGCCGGCAATCACGCATTCCTCGCGGGTGATGATGGTGGCCTTGGCCAGGCGCTCGGCCGGGATCAGCTGTGCGGTGATGTCGCCACTGCCTATGTCTTCCAGCAGCGCGCGGCGCACGTTGGCTTCGATCTCGGCGGTCAGGTCGGCAAGGCGTAGGTTCGGCATGGTCGGCTCCACAAGCTAGGTGCCGCCGATTATAGGGCAGGGGGGCGTGGTGTACAGCCGCCTTGCAGCACACCTTTGGTCAGGTCGCGTGAGCATTTTCCAAAAATTACAGTCATTTACCCGCAAGCCAAGTGTTGCTGGCGGGCGTCGGCAATTTTACCGATAATGGCGCCCACTATTTGGCGTCATAGCTTTGACGATCCGTTGCCCCATCAAACACGTCACCCTGCAAGGAGTTCGGGATGCATGAAGAAGGCAAGGTGGTGTCCCTGGTGGCCGCCATCGATCGTGGCGCGCGTACGCCCTTGCCTTGCCTCCCGGTGCTGCTTTTGCAGGTGCGCGACAAGGCCGCCCTGCAATTGCGTCAGGGCCTGCTGGCGTTGTTCAACAACGCCGACAATACCTTGTTCGAGATGGCCGACAAAGCCACCGAGCGCGCCAACCAGAACCTGTATTTCGAAGCCATGCGCGACTTGCGCCTCAAGCGCAAAAGTATCGAGCGCGGCTTTCTCGACAGCTTTCACGACAGCTTTGCGCGCATCTGCCAGGCCGCCCCTCCGGGTTTCATTGCCGCGACCGATAGCCTGCGCAACACGGCGCAACGCGAGCGTGCAGCGACCATCGACGGCATGGTTGCACGCGTGCTGGCGCGTGACGGTGTTGCCCTCGGCCAGCTGAGCCTGCGCTTGCAGGCCCTGCTCGAGTGCCCCGTGGACCCGCAGCGCAACCCGCTCGGCCCTGCTGCGCTGTGCGGGTACTTCCTCGAAGCCGGGCGCAACCTGGGGGTGGGCCTACGGGTCAAACTGATCCTGCTGAAGCTGTTCGAACGCTATGTGCTGCGTGACATCGACGTGCTTTATGGCGATGCCAACCAGTTGCTGGCTACCGCCGGCGTGCTGGCAGAACTGCCCCCGGCGCCACGTCGACGAGTTGCGGACCGCCGCCTGGGCGCACGGCGGGTGCCCCCAGGCGAGGCGCCGGGCGATACCCTCGGCGCGGACGATGCCGGGCAGGCCTTCTTCGCCTCGCTACAGGGCTTGCTTGCACCGTCGCGCGGGCGCATCGCACCACGCTTGCAGCGGGTCGCTACGGCCCAGCCGATCAGCAACGCCGACCTGCTGCGCCTGCTTTCGCACCTGCAGCACTATGTGCCGGCCACCCTCGATGAGGACGGTTTCGATCTCGGCCAGCAGCTCGAACAACTGTTGCTGCGGGTCAGTGTGCGCAGTGGCACCCGTCGGCGTATTGCCCCGGCCGACGAAGACACAATCAACCTGATTGGCCTGTTGTTCGACCACATCCAGGGCGACGACAACCTGCCGGCCAGCCTGCGCGTACTGATCGTTCGTCTGCACATCCCCCTGCTCAAGGTGGCGCTGCTCGACAAGGGGCTGTTCAGCCGCGCCAGCCACCCGGCCCGTCGCCTGCTCAACGAGATCGGCGACGCGGCGATTGGCTGGGAGAGCGGCAACGAAGGCTTGCGTGACGGCCTGCACCTGCGCGTGGAACACATCGTCCAGCGCCTGCTCAATGACTTCACCGACGACTGCGCGCTGTTCGCCGAACTGTTGGAAGACTTCCTCGCCTACAGCCAGGACGAACGCCGGCGCAACGAGTTGCTCGAACAACGCACCCGCGACGCCGAAGAGGGGCGGGTGCGTGCCTTGCAGGCCCGCCAGCAGGTGCAGCAGGCACTCAACCAGCGGTTGCGCGGGCGTGTGCTGCCCAAGGTGGTGGTGCAGATGCTGGTGCAGGCCTGGAGCCAGGTATTGTTGCTGGCCTGGCTGAAGGAGGGTGAGCGTTCCCCGGCGTGGGTCAAGGCGTTGGCCACCATGGATACGTTGCTTGCCAGCATCACTCCCCACCGTGACCCACAGGCACTCTTGCAGCAGGTACCGGGGCTGCTCAAGGCCCTGCGTGAAGGCCTTGCCAGCGTGGCATTGGATTCGGTGGCGACGCGCGACTTTTTCCAGCAGCTCGAGCAACTGCACCTGCGCGCATGCGCGGGGCCCCGGCAGCCGCCTGCAGAGGTGGCCGAGGTGCTGGTGGCCGAAGACATCGTGCTGGCCATCGCTGACGAGGCCGCTTGCGCTCCGCTGCACCCACCCGGGGACTACGTTGCCCACTTGCGTGCGGTGCAGCGGCTGCGCATCGGTAGCTGGGTGGAAGTGCTCGACGAGGATGAGCCGCTGCGCTGCAAGCTGGTGGCGCGCATGGAAAGCAGCGACCGCCTGGTGTTCGCCAAGCGCAACGGGCTGCAGGTAAGCCAGTGGACCGTGGCGGGCCTCGCCCAAGCGCTGCGTCGCGGCGAAGCGCGGGTGCTGGATGATCGCCTGCTGTTCGAACGGGCTCTGGATGCCGTGCTTCAAGGCTTGCGGCAAAAGCAGGTGCATTGACCCACGGCTGCAGGATTCACATGCACAGCGCTGCACTCGCAGGGCATACTGCGCTCGTGTACCCGGCGCTTTACAGGATCTGCCCCATGCAATTGGACCGTGCCACCGGCTGGTTCCACGGAAACGGAATCACCCACTGCCCTTCGCCGAACTTCAACTCGCGCCCCGAAGGCGAATCGATTTCGCTGCTGGTGATTCACAACATCAGCCTGCCGCCGGCCTGCTTTGGCAGCGGCAAAGTCCAGCAATTCTTTCAGAATTGCCTGGACCCCAACGAGCATCCCTACTTTGCCAGCATCAGCCACCTGACCGTGTCGGCGCATCTGTTCGTCGAGCGCGACGGCGCGGTGACCCAGTTCGTGTCGTTGCTCGACCGTGCCTGGCATGCGGGCGTGTCATGCTTCGACGGGCGTGAGGGCTGCAACGACTTTTCCATCGGTATCGAGCTGGAGGGCACCGATGACCTGCCCTACAGCGATGCCCAGTACAGCGTGCTTGAGCAACTGACCCGGCAGATCCAGGCGGCCTGGCCGGCCATCGACATGGGCCGCATCCAGGGCCATAGCGACATTGCCCCGGTGCGCAAGACCGACCCGGGCCCTGCATTCGACTGGCCGCGATACCGCGCCGCCGTGCAAGCCAACGAGGACAAGGCATGAGTTTTCTGGTGTTGATACTGGCGCTGTGGTTCGAGAAATTCTCCGCCCTGCGCCATCAGGTGCAACGCGATGGTTTCTTCCTCGGTGAACTGGTGCGCCTGGAGCGCAGCGGCAAGGTGCACCCCTGGTGGAGCCTGGCCATTCTGGTGCTGGCCCCCGTGGCGGTGCTGGTGCTACTGCTGTATGTGCTCGACCCGGTGGCTTATGGCTTGCTTGCCCTGCCGGTGCACCTGCTGGTGCTGATCTACAGCCTGGGCCGCGGGGATGCCAAGGCCGCTCTCGGGCCGTTCCGCGATGCCTGGCGGCGTGGTGACGACCAGGGGGCGCTGCATGTGGCCGAGCGTGACCTGGGGCTGGTGGCCGAAGAGCCCCATGGCTTGTTGGTGCGGGTGCAGGGCTACCTGCTGTGGCAGGCGTATCAAAGCTTCTTCGCGGTGATCTTCTGGTACTTCGTGCTCGGCCCGGGGGCGGCGCTTGCTTATCGCTTGCTGGCGTTGACCGCCGATAACAGCCACCAACCTGCGCTCAAGGCGCGTGCCGAACAGTTGCGGCACATCATGGACTGGCTGCCGGTGCGGGTGCTGGCCGTGAGCTTTGCCTTGGTCGGCAATTTTGTCGCGGTAACCCGTGTGATGCTGCACGAACTGCTCAACTGGCACATCAGTGCCGCGCATTTGGTGGCCAGGGTCGGGCGGATTGCCGACGACATCCCCGACGAAGAGGATAGCCTGCGTGGGCTGGGCCGGCTGGACAGCCTGTGGGAACTGCTGCTGCGCTGCGCGGTGCTGTGGTATGCCGGGTTTGCGCTGTGGACGGTGCTTGTGTAGGGGCGGCCTTGCCGGGGCGCCGGAAGGGTCGGAAAGGCCCGCAGTTTTGCTGCATTGCTGAAATCCTGGGGCCGCTTTGCGGCCCTTTCGCGACACGAGGCCGCTCCCACACCTTGCGGCTTCTGGTTAACCTTAAGTTACAAACCTCCGATTCGTTCTGCGCTATACAGGTGGCCTAGTGCTACCCCTCGCAGAACAAAAAGAATCCACGGAGGTGCCAGTGAAGCGTTTGCTCTACCCGGCTATCGCACTGATGAACCGGCTGAGCTTCGGCCAGAAGTTCAGCCTCATCAGCGCCCTGTTTTTCCTGCCGATGCTGGTCACCAGCAGCTACCTGATGCGCGACGCGTATCAGCAGTACCAGGCCACCTGTGCCGAATTGCAGGCCATTGACCCGCTCAGGGCCAGCCTGGCATTGCGGGCAGACCTGGAAACCCTCGGCAATCTCCTGCAGATCAACGCCGTGCTCGGCCAGTCGAGCCAGGCCGGTGACCTGGAAGCTCGCATTGCCACGCTGCAGGCCAAGGCCCAGGCGCAGTTGCAGGCATTGCACGGCCATGACTCCGTTCCCCAGGCCAAGCTCGAAGAGCTGGCGGGAGCCTTCGCCATCGCCGCGGCCGAATCGTCCTTGCAGAACAAGGTCGCCCTGGTCGAGCGGTTGCTGACTCAAGCCCAGGTGCTTAACAAGCTGATCGCGAGCCAATCCGGTTTGAGCCAGGACAGCCAGGCTTCGCTGCGCCAGCTGAGCGAGTTGCTGGGCACTGCCACAGCCCAGGTCACCCAGGCCTTGGGCGAGGGCCGGGCGATGGGCGCCATTGCGCTCGGCAGAGGCTTCATTGACTCGTCCGGTAGCGCCCGCTTCGAAGACCTGCTGCAACGGCTGGAGCGGTTGGCAGCCGACTATGGGCTACGTGTGGATGACGCCCTGGCCAGTGATTCAGAGCTCAGAAAAAGCCTGGCGGATGTGGCAGAGGCGAGCAGGGTTTCGGTCAAGCAAGCGGCTGCGTTATTTGAAGAGCAGGTGGTGGTAGCGCAAACCCTGGATGCGCCTTGGCCTGAATTTTATCAACAGGCCAGCGCGTTGATCGCCGGCACCTATCGATTGAATGAGGCGATTGTTGGGTATCTGCAGGAGCAGTTGCAGGCGCGCCTGGCCCAGGAGCACCTGCGCATGCTCGCCTTGGGTGCAGTGCTGGCCGGCGTATTCGCGCTGATTCTCTACCTGTATGGCGGCTTCTACGTATCAACCCGGACGACTTTACGCAGGCTGAGTGGCGCGATGGACAAGGTGGCGGCGGGTGACATGACCATCAGCTTCCAGGCCCACAGCCGCGACGAACTCGGTGAATTGGCCCAAGGCTTCAGCGAAACCGTACGCCGTATCCGCAGCCTGATTGACCAGGTCGGCCACACCGTGGTGGCAGTCGAGGAGCAGGCCGGTCAAGTGCTGGCGGTGTCGGCGCGCAGCAATCAGGCCGTCAGCGGCCAGCGCGAACAAATCGAACAGGTC
Organism: Pseudomonas sp. NPDC012596; assembly: GCF_042902325.1. Classification (NCBI taxonomy): domain Bacteria; kingdom Pseudomonadati; phylum Pseudomonadota; class Gammaproteobacteria; order Pseudomonadales; family Pseudomonadaceae; genus Pseudomonas; species Pseudomonas sp. NPDC012596. The sequence goes on from NZ_JBIBEB010000012.1 coordinate 162,733, forward strand.
GCCACGGCGATGAACCAGATGAGCGCCACCGCGCAGGAAGTGGCACGCAGCGCTGCCTTGGCCGCCGATGGCGCGCAGCAGGTCAATCGCGAGAGCGCCAATGGCCGCACGCTGGTGGAAAGCCAGCAAGGCAGCATCGGCCGCCTGGCCGCAGAAATCGACCAGACTGTGCTGGCGATCAATCAGCTGGCAGATGACAGCCGGGCGATTGGCCAGGTACTGGAGGTGATCCGCAGCATCGCCGAGCAGACCAACCTGCTGGCGCTCAACGCCGCCATCGAGGCGGCGCGGGCCGGTGAGCAAGGGCGTGGGTTTGCCGTGGTCGCCGACGAAGTGCGTACCCTGGCCAGGCGCACCCAGGATTCCACCGCGCAGATCGCGCTGATGATCCAACGTTTGCAGGACGGCGTCGGCGCGGCGGTACGGGCCATGGGCAGTAGCCATCAGATGGCTGCAGGTACGGTCGATGAAGCGCGGCAGGTGCAGCAGGCGCTGGGCAACATCCTGGGTGCGGTCGAAGGCATCGTCGAGCAGAACCAGCAGATCGCTGCAGCGGTCGAGCAGCAGACGGCGGTGGCGCATGACATCGACCAGAACATCGTCGCGATCAACCGGGCGGCGCAGGACACTACCCAAGGGGCTTGCCAGACCGAGGATGCCAGCCGGGCATTGTCGGGGCAGGTGATGGAGTTGAAGCGGTTGATCGGGGCGTTCAGGGTTTAGTCAGACATTGAGTAATGTGGGGGCGGGCTTGTTCCGTGAATAGGCCCGCACTACCAACCAAACAACTCACAGGCATTCTTGCTAGTGGCCTCAGCCAACAGTTCCACCTCGATGCCGATCACCTCGGCCAATGCCTGGGCGATCTCGGGCAGATGCTCGGGGCTGTTGCGCTCGCCGGCAAACATCACCGGCGCCATGTCCGGTGAATCGGTCTCCAGCACGATGCTTTCCAGCGGCAAGCGCGGCAGGGTCTTGCGCAAGCGCAAGGCTTGCGGCCATGTCCCTGCGCCGCCAAGGCCAAGGCGAAAACCGAGCTTGATGTACTCGCGCGCTTCTTCATAACTGCCGGCGAAGGCGTGAATGATCCCCGCCCTTGCCGGCTTGTAGCGCTTGAGCGTGGCAATCACCTGGGCATGGCTGCGGCGCACGTGCAGCAGGGCGGGCAGTTCGAAATCACAGGCCATCTGCAACTGTGCTTCGAACAGCACCTGCTGGCGCTGCTGGTCCAGCGTTTCGACGTAGTAGTCCAGGCCGAACTCGCCCACGGCGCACAACCGCGGGTCACCGCGCAGGCGTTCGAGCCACTCGCGCAATTGCACCAGGTGCTCGGGGCGATGCTGGTCCAGGTAGATCGGGTGCAGCCCCAGCGCGGCATGAATGCGCGCATCGCTGCAGGCCAGGTCCCAGACCCGCTGGAAATTCGCCTGATACACACCCAACACCACCATACGCTCCACCCCGCGCGCCGCCGCGTTGGCCATGAGGCGCGGGCGGTCGGCGTCGAAGTCGGGGAAGTCCAGGTGGGTGTGGGTGTCGATCAGGCGCATGTTCAGGCCGCCGGAATGCGTTGCTTGAAAGTGCGACCGATGGCATGCACGCCGGGTTCGTAGCGCTTGTCTTCGATCGCGGCCAGGGCCAGTTCCAGGGCGGTAGCGGCGATCAGGCCGTGTTGCTGGGCCATGGCGTTGACCGGCAGCGGCAAGAAGTCCAGCAACTGGTTGTCACCGAAGGTGCCCAACTGCAGCTGGCGGGAATCGGCCGGGCGCGCTTGCAGTGTGTCGAACACGCCCTGCAGCAGCACATAGGACGTGGTCACCAGGGCATCCGGCAGGCCGCCCAGTTCGTCGATCAGTTGCTGCATCAGGCGCTGGCCGCACTCGCGGCTGAACGCCTCGCCTTGATAACGACGGACATCGCCCGCGAAGCCTTGCACCGCTTCTTCAAAACCACCGGCGCGGGCCTGGCTGACCGACAGTTCGGGGCGTGCACCGATCAGGGCGATGCTATGTGGTGCGGTGGCCAGCAGGCTGTCGGCCAACTGGCGGCTGGCATCGCGGTCGTCGCTGATGACCGAACAGAAATGGGCCGGGTTTAGGCGCCGGTCGATGGCGATCACCGGCAAGCCGTTGTCCTGCAGCTCACGGTAGCTGTCATCCTCTGGTGGCAGGCAGCTGGCGACGAACAGGGCATCGCAACGGCGGGCACGGAACAGCTGCTGCAACTTGCGCTCGCTGTCGGGCTGGTCATCGCTGCTGGCGATCAGCAGCTGATAGCCACGGGCGCGGGCGCCTTGTTCCAGCTGCTTGGCGATGCGTGCGTAGCTGGGGTTCTCCAGATCCGGGAGAATGAAGCCCAATGTGCGCGTGTGCCGGCTGCGCAGGCCCGCCGCTTGCGGGTTGGGCGTGAAGCCATGGGCCTCGACCACCGCACGCACGCGCTCGACGGTGCTGTTGCTGATGCGCTGCTGCTCGGCCTTGCCATTGATGACGTAACTGGCAGTGGTCACGGACACACCGGCCAGACGGGCGATATCACTGAGTTTCACCGAATTTTCCTTGTTATTACCGGGGCTGGCTGTACAACCAGACCACGTAGTTTGACCCGGGCTGGCCGCCACGCGCAGACGACCATTGTCGCAATTGTCCGACAGGATGGGGCTTTTTCCCCGGAAGATTATCGAGTAACGTGGCCGCTTGGTCAGATTAAACGTTTCAGCTAGTAATTTTTCTGCCTCGATGGCCGTTTGTGCAAGGCCGTTGAACTGGCTGACTACGTGAATTTCACAACAATACCTCAGTACCCGGCGCAAAAGCGCACACCGGGGCTGCAAAAGGAGAAGGTCATGCTCGAGCTCGCCAATGAGCAGATAGCCATGGGCCAGACGGCCGCCGACAAGGCCGAGGCATTGCGCCTGCTGGCCGACCGACTGGTTGCCGACGGCCTGGTTGCCGAGGGGTATTTGCAAGGTTTGCAGGCGCGCGAGGCGCAAGGCTCGACGTTCCTTGGCCAGGGCATCGCCATCCCCCACGGCACCCCACAGACCCGCGACTTGGTCTATGCGACGGGCGTGCGCTTGTTGCAGTTCCCCGACGGTGTGGACTGGGGCGATGGCCAGGTCGTCTACCTGGCCATCGGTATTGCCGCACGCTCCGACGAACACTTGCGCCTGCTGCAGTTGCTGACCCGCGCCCTCGGCGAGACCGACCTGGCCGAGGCCCTGCGCCGCGCTAGCTCCGCCGAAGCGCTGCTCAAACTGCTTCAAGGCGCGCCACAGGCGCTGGCGCTCGATGCCCAGCTGGTAGGCCTGAACCTGCCCGCCGAAGATTTCGACGAGCTCGCCTGGCGCGGTGCCCGGCTGTTGCAGCGCGCGGGTTGCGTCGACAGTGGTTTTGCTGCCGTGCTGCAACAGGCCGAGCCACTGCCTCTGGGCGAAGGCCTGTGGTGGCTGCACAGTGAGCGCCAGGTCCGTCAGCCTGGCCTGGCTTTCATCACCCCGCAGCAGCCGCTGCGTTATCGCGACCAGCCCCTCAACGGCCTGTTCTGCCTGGCCAGCCTAGGTGCCGCTCACCAGGCGCTGTTGGAGCGCCTGTGCGAAGTGCTGATAGAAGGGCGCGGGCAGACGCTCTACCAGGCCACCAGCAGCCGTGCGGTCCTTGAAGTGCTGGGTGGTGAGGCTGCTCCCGACTGGCCCAGCGTGCGCATCGTACTGGCCAACCCGCATGGCCTGCATGCCCGCCCGGCGAAGATCCTTGCGCAGCTCGCCAAAGGTTTTGAGGGCGATATCCGCATACGCGTGCTGGACAGCGCGCAGCCGGCAGTCTCGGTCAAGAGCCTCAGCAAGCTGCTGAGCCTGGGTGCACGCCGTGGCCAGGAACTGGAACTGCTCGCCGAGCCTGCTATTGCCAGCGATGCCCTGCCGGCCTTGCTGGCAGCCATCGAGCAAGGCCTGGGCGAGGAAGTCGAACCCTTGCCGAAAACCGCTGCGCCGGTTGCCGCCATGCCTGTCGAGGTGCTTCAGGCGCCTGCCGCAGGCAGCCGTATCCAGGCCGTGGCTGCCGCCCCGGGGATTGCCAGTGGGCCGGCGCATGTCAGTGTCGAGCGTGACATCGACTACCCGTTGCGAGGCGAATCGCCGACCCAGGAGCGGCTCAAGCTGCGCCATGCGCTGGAGGCGGTGAATGCCGAGCTGCAGGCCTTGGTACAGCGCAGCGACAAGGCCATCGGCGAGATTTTCGTCACTCATCAGGAAATGCTCGCCGACCCGGCGCTGGCCGACGACGTCGAGCCGCGCCTGGCCCAGGGCGAGAGCGCTGCGGCTGCGTGGATGGCCGTCATCGAGGCGGCAGCGCGCCAGCAGGAAGCGCTGCACGATGCGCTGCTTGCCGAGCGTGCTGCCGACCTGCGCGACATCGGCCGCCGGGTGCTGGCGCAGCTGTGCGGTGTGCAGGCTCAGGCCGAGCCCGAGCAACCTTACGTGCTGGTGATGGGCGAGGTCGGGCCTTCCGATGTCGCCCGGCTGGATCCGGCGCGGGTCGCCGGTATCGTCACCGCTTATGGCGGCGCCACGGCGCACAGCGCGATCGTCGCGCGGGCCCTGGGCATCCCCGCAGTGGTCGGCGCTGGCGCCGGGATCTTGCTGCTGGAGCCGGGCACGCCACTGCTGCTCGACGGCCAGCGTGGTGCGGTCAGCGTTGCGCCAGCGGCGGACGAGTTGCAACGTGCCCTGGCCGAGCGCGACCAGCGCGAACAGCGCCTGCAGGCCGCCTGGGCCCAACGCCACGAACCGGCGGTCAGCCGCGATGGCCATGCCATCGAGGTGTTCGCCAACATCGGCGAGAGCAGCGGCATCGACAAGGTGGTGGAGCAGGGAGCCGAAGGCGTCGGCCTGCTGCGCACCGAGCTGATCTTCATGGCCCACCCACAGGCGCCCGACGTTGCCACCCAGGAAGCCGAGTACCGGCGGGTGCTCGACGGCCTGGGCGGCCGGCCGTTGGTGGTGCGTACCCTCGATGTGGGTGGCGACAAGCCGTTGCCTTACTGGCCGATCGCCGCCGAGGAAAACCCCTTCCTCGGTGTGCGTGGCGTGCGCCTGACCCTGCAGCGCCCGCAGATCATGGAAGACCAGTTGCGCGCCCTGCTGCGCGCCGCCGATCAACGGCCATTGCGGATCATGTTCCCCATGGTCGGCCAAGTGCATGAATGGCGTGAGGCGCGGGCAATGGTCGAGCGCCTGCGCGAGGAAATCCCGGTCGCCGACCTGCAACTCGGCATCATGGTCGAAGTGCCGTCCGCCGCCTTGCTGGCGCCGCAGCTGGCACGCGAAGTGGACTTCTTCAGCATCGGCACCAACGACCTGACCCAGTACACCCTGGCCATCGACCGCGGCCACCCGAGCCTGTCGGCCCAGGCCGACGGCCTGCACCCTGCGGTGCTGAACCTGATCGACATGACCGTGCGCGCCGCCCATGCCGAGGGCAAGTGGGTGGGCGTGTGCGGTGAACTGGCCGCCGACCCGCAGGCGGTGGCGGTGCTGCTGGGCCTGGATGTCGATGAGCTCAGCGTGGCTGCCCGCAGCATTGCCGAAGTCAAAGCCTTGGTGCGCCAGGCGGAATATCAGACGGCCCGCGCTCTGGCGCGCGAGGCCCTGCAACAGGACAGTGCCGCGGCGGTTCGCGCGCTGGTGGAGCGTTACTGAATGGCCAAGATCCTTACCCTTACCCTGAACCCGGCGCTGGACATCACCGTCAGCCTCGACGCCCTGCGCCCTGGGCACGTCAACCGTGCCCAGGAGCAGCACAGCCATGCCGCAGGCAAGGGCTTGAATGTCGCCCAGGTGCTGGCCGACCTGGGGCATGAAGTGACCGTCGCCGGCTTCCTTGGCCAGGACAACCTGCAGCCGTTCGAAGCGCTCATCGCATGGCGCGGCTTTGCCGACTGTTTCGTCCGGGTGCCGGGCGAAACCCGCAGCAACCTCAAACTGGTCGAGGCGGATGGCCGCGTGACCGATATAAACGGGCAAGGCCCAGACGTTGATGAAGCTGGCCGCGCCGCCCTGGCACGCCTGCTGGCGCAGGTAGCCCCCGGGCATGATGCGGTGGTGGTGGCCGGCAGCCTGCCGCGCGGGGTGAGCCCCGAGTGGTTTCGTCAGTTGCTCGGGCAGTTGAAGGCCCAAGGCCTCAAGGTTGCCCTCGACAGCAGTGGGGAGGCCCTGCGTGCCGGCCTGCAGAGCGCCCCTTGGCTGGTCAAGCCGAATACCGAAGAGTTGGGCGAGGTGCTGGGCGTCGCTGTCGCCAGCCCAGCCGAACAACTGGCAGCCGCACAGCAACTGCTGGCCACCGGGGTCGAGCACGTGGTGGTGTCTGCCGGCGAGCAGGGCGTCAGCTGGTTCGCCGCTGCCCAGGCGCTGCACGCCCAGCCGCCGCAGGTGCGGGTCGCCAGTACCGTGGGGGCGGGCGACTCGCTGGTGGCGGGTATGGTCCACGGCCTGTTGCTGGCCGAAGCGCCTGCACAAACCCTGCGCCGCGCCACCGCCATCGCCGCCCAGGCCGTGACCCAGGTCGGCTTCGGCATCCGCGACCGCGAACAATTGGCGCGGCTGGAAGCCGCCGTGCAACTGACAGAACAACAAGAGGGTTGCCGATGAACATTGCCATTGTCACCGCCTGCCCCAACGGCCAGGTGTCCAGCGTGCTGAGTGCCCGCCTGCTGGCGGCTGCGGCCCAGCGCCGTGGCTGGAGCACGAGCGTGGAAGTGCAGGATGCCGAGCATCCCGAACGGCAGCTGACGCCCGCGCAGATCGCCGATGCCGACTGGGTGCTGGTAATCAGCACCGGCCCGGTGGACCTGGTCCGTTTTACCGGCAAGCGCCTGTACCAGAGCACTCCGTCGCAAGCGCTGGCCGACCGTGAAGGCTTCCTCGACGAGGCAGCTGCCAAGGCCCAGGTACAGGCAGATACCGATCTCGCCGAGCCGCCGCTGGCCACGGCTGGGGTCAAGGTCGTCGCGGTCACCGCATGCCCGACCGGCGTCGCGCACACGTTCATGGCCGCCGAGGCCTTGCAGCAGGCTGCGCAACAGCTGGGCTACCAGCTCACTGTCGAGACCCAAGGCTCGGTCGGCGCACGCAACCCGCTGTCGGCGCAGGCCATCGCTGAAGCCGACGTGGTGCTGCTGGCGGCCGATATCGAAGTGCCCACTGCCCGTTTTACCGGTAAACGCATCTACCGCTGCGGCACCGGCATCGCCCTCAAGCAGGCGCGTGCCACGCTGGACAAGGCCCTGGCCGAGGCCAAGGTGGAAAGCGCAGGTGATAGCGCGGCCGCTAACAGCGCTGGCAAGCCTGAGAAGACCGGTGTGTACAAACACTTGCTGACCGGCGTTTCGTTCATGTTGCCGATGGTGGTGGCGGGCGGCTTGCTGATCGCCTTGTCGTTCGTATTCGGTATCGAAGCCTACAAGGAGCCGGGCACCTTGCCGGCCGCGCTGATGCAGATCGGCGGGGAGGCGGCATTCAAGCTGATGGTGCCGCTGCTGGCAGGTTACATCGCCTGGTCCATCGCCGACCGCCCGGGCCTGGCCCCGGGCATGATCGGTGGCCTGCTGGCCAGCACCTTGGGGGCTGGCTTCATCGGCGGTATCGTCGCGGGCTTTCTGGCCGGCTACAGCGCCAAGGCGATCGCCCGCTGGGCGCGCTTGCCGAGCAGCCTCGAGGCACTCAAGCCGATCCTGATCATTCCGCTGCTGGCCAGCCTGTTCACGGGCCTTGTGATGATCTACGTGGTTGGCCAGCCGGTGGCGGCCATGCTCGTAGGCCTCACCCAGTTTCTCGACAGCATGGGCACGACCAACGCCATCCTTCTCGGGCTGCTGTTGGGCGGCATGATGTGCGTTGACCTGGGCGGGCCGATCAACAAGGCAGCCTATGCGTTTTCGGTCGGGCTGCTGGCATCATCGAGCTACGCGCCGATGGCGGCGACCATGGCTGCGGGTATGGTGCCGCCAATCGGCCTGGGTATCGCCACCTTCCTGGCCCGCCGCAAGTTCGCCCAGAGCGAGCGCGAGGCAGGCAAGGCGGCATTGGCGCTGGGGCTGTGCTTTATCTCGGAAGGGGCAATCCCCTTCGCCGCAAAAGACCCGTTGCGGGTGATCCCGGCGAGCATCGCCGGTGGCGCGTTGACCGGCGCACTGTCGATGTATTTCGGCTGCAAGCTGATGGCGCCGCATGGCGGCTTGTTCGTGCTGTTGATCCCCAACGCCATCAACCATGCGTTGCTGTACCTGCTGGCGATCGTCGCGGGCAGCCTGGTGACGGCTGTGGTGTATGCGGTTATCAAGAAAAGTGAGCAGGTTGAGCTGGCGGTGGCGCCGGTCAAGGGCTGAAGCAGTCTAGGGGTACCACTGGCCTCATCGCCGGCAAGCCGGCTCCCACACAGTTACCCACTGTTCTTTAGGCAGGTGGCGTATCTGTGGGAGTCGGCTTGCCGGCGATAGGGCCGAAACAGGTGCCCGCTACCGCCTATGCTTGTGCCGCAACGGCACCAGCAAATCCCCCAGCCCGTTGTGATCCACTTCGTGCATCAAGGCCAACAACCCACCTAGCTCACCCGCCGGGAATCCCTTGCGGGCGAACCATGCCAGGTAGTCACCCGGCAGGTCGGCAATGATCCGCCCCTGATACTTGCCGAAGGGCATGGTGCGGATGACCAAGAGTTCGAGTGTTTCCGGTTTCATCGGCAGCGCCTGGCAATGGAAGTGCGCCGACCATACTGCAATCTGCACGAGCGCCCAAGCGGCAATCATGCAGAACACCGTTTTCCGACCTTGGGCTTTTACCTGCAAGCCATTGATTTATAAAGGTTATTTTTAATTTAAGAATTTGGCACGAAGGCTGCTCCTGTTTACATGACTATCACCTGCCAAGGAGTTTCGCCATGAGCAATCCCAACAAAGACGTGATCGACGTACTCAACGACCTGATCGAGTACAGCAAGGACGGCGAGAAGGGTTTCAAGGCTTCGGCCGATGACGTGAAAAACCCCGAGCTGAAAGCGTTCTTCGTGCAGCGTGCCGGCGAATGCGCCAATGCTGCAGGCGAACTGCAGAGTGAAGTGCGTCGCCTGGGCGGTGACCCGGAAACCTCCACCAGCATCAGCGGTGATCTGCACCGTGGCTGGGTCAACCTCAAGTCGATGGTTACCGGCAAGGACGAAGAAGCGGTGCTCAACGAAGTTGAGCGCGGTGAGGACCATGCCCTCAAAGCCTACAAGGAAGCCCGCGAGAAACTGGTCAAGCTGGGCCGCTCGGTGTCTGACCCAAGCTATGCGGTGGTAGAGAAACAGCTGCAAGGCGTACAACGCAACCATGACCAGGTGAAGGCACTGCGCAACGCCGCACGCGCCCGCTCCTAATCAGCAGGGCCCTCTACCCGGTTGCGGCCATTGGCCTTGGCCCGGTAGAGGGCTTCGTCCGCGGCACTCAACACCCTGGCCAGGTCGTGTTGAGTGCCAGGGATGTAGACGCCAATGCCGATACTCACGGTGACCGAACGGGCATCATCGGCAAACGGCGCCAAGTCCTCCACGCTGGCACGAATACGCTCCGCCAGCAGTAGCGCGCCGGCCGCTTCAGTCTCCGGCAATATCACCTGAAACTCCTCCCCACCGTAGCGTGCTGCCAGGTCCGCCGGGCGCCGTATGCAGTGTTCGATTGCCTTGGCCACTTCGCGCAACGCGTGGTCACCACCAGCGTGGCCATGGCGCTGGTTGAACGCCTTGAAATGATCGATATCCACCATCAGCACCGCCAAGGGCTTGCGGTTGCGTTGCGCGCGCGCCCATTCCAGGCGCAGTACATGGTCGAGCCGACGGCGGTTGGCCAAGCCGGTCAGGCTGTCGGTGGCGGCCAGGGTAGCGAGGCCCTGTTCCGCTTCATGGCGGCGGCGCAGCTCGCGGCCCAGCAGTAGGCTCAGCCAGAGAATGCCAATGCACAGCACGCCTGTGGCTACGCTGACCAGAATCGCCGTGCGCCGCCAGGATTCGAACACCTCATCGGCGGAGTGAACCACCATCACGATCAGCGGCAGGTCGGCAACGCGGGAAAACGTATAGACGCGCTGGGTTCTGCTGTTGCTCGAACGCGCGGTGAAGCTGCCGCTGTGTTCGTTGAGCACGCGCTTGAAATTCGGCCGCTCGCTGTAGTTGCTGCCGATCATCGGGTCTTGTGCGCGCGAGGGTTGGCGGGCGAGCAACTGGCCGCTGGTGTTGAACAGGTTGATGCTGCTCTCCTGGCCGATGTCCAGGCGTTGAAACAGCTCGCTGAAATAGGACAACCGCAATGCGCCTGCGGCCAGCCCGGCGAATTCGCCGTTGGCACCGGAGATACGCCGGCTGAAGCTGATGCACCAGTCCAGGTCGCCAAGCCTGGCCCTGAACGGCGGGCCGACCAGCAGGCCGAGGTTGGGGTTGTGCAGGTGCGCCTGGAACACCCCGGTGTCGGCGAAGTTGGCCTTGCGCGGCACGCTGCTGGTGGAGTCGCCCACCACGTCGCCTTGCTTGTCGAGCCACAGCACGTCGCCGCGCTTCTTGTCCACGAAGGCTTCATTGAACAAAAGGCGCTGGCGCAATGGGCCGGGTATTTCCGGCAGTTCCTTGCGCCCGACCGCCCAGATCAAACCCTGCAAGGACTGATCGTAAAGCTCGGCATTGCGCAAGATATCGCTTTCGATCAGCTGGACAATGTTGTTCGAAGCGCGGATGGCCGACTGCTCGACACTGTCGCGCTCGCGTGCCAGCAGGTAGCTGACGATGGCCACGATAGCGAGCACGGCGAGGCAACTGCCCAGGTTGAGGATCAGCTCGGGGTGCGACCTGTAGAGTGCGAGACGCGGTAATCGAGTGGGCATGCGCGCTACTGCTGAGGCAGGGCCATTTGCGGCGGGCGACATTCTAGGGAAGTGGTGATTGTCGGACAAGATTTGTCCGACGGAATCGCGCTGATCGCAGGCCGCCGCTGGCCCGGTGGGCGCTGGCTTGCCGGCGAAACGGGGGCAAAGCCCCCGCCTGCGATCTCAGATCAGAACACGTTCAGCGGGTAATCGACGATCACCCGCAGTTCGTCGTTGTCGCTGTTGCTGTCGATCGATGCATAGCCCTGGCTGCCACGGTGGGCGGCGTAGCGCACCAGCACCGACAGGTCCTTGAAGTCGCCTTCCTGGAACACGTACTTCACGTCCAGGTCACGCTCCCAGTGTGTGGCGTTCTTGCCATCGGCGCGGTAGTAGTCGTAGTGGGTGTTGTTCTGATCGGCCTTGGTCAGGTCCGCCTCGCCGCGCGAGTACGACACGGTGGTGCTCAGGCCCGGTACGCCGACACCGGCGAAGTTGTACTCGTATTGCAGCTTCCACGAACGTTCGTTGGGTGCGTTGAAGTCCGAGTACATGCGCGAGTTGTCCAGGTACACGCTGTCGCCAAGGTTGATGTAATCGAACGGCGTGTCGCCGTTGACGCGCTGGTAGGCGGCGGTGATGCTGTGATAACCGGCGTTGACGGTGAAGTGCAGGCTGTAGGTGTTGTTGTCGATCTTGCCCAGCAGCGCCTGGCCGGTGTCCTGGGTATGGTAGAAGTGCACGCCCGGGTTCAGGCTGACCATGTCGTTGACCACGTAGGTGTAGTCGAAGTCAGCGTAATACTGGTTCCAGATGTCCTTCAGCTCGGCGGCGTACAGGTTGGTGGTGATGTTCTCGGTACCGCTCCACGACGCGCCCGCCCAGTTCAGGTGCTTGCTCTTGTCGTGTTCGTCCAGCGACCCGTAATAGGTGTCGATACGGCGGTGGCCACTCTGGTTGTACGGCTTGGTGAAACTCACCTGGCCGCCTTCGAGCAGTAGGCCATCGACGCTGGTGTTGGTCAGGCTTACGCCGCGGAAGGTTTGCGGCAGCATGCGGGTTTCACCGCCGGCGATCACCGGGTTGGTGAGGAACAGGTCGCCGGCCTTGAGCTCGGTGTCGAACGCCTTGAGCTTGACCGCTGCGCCGGCAGTGGAGAACGAGTGCGGGGCCGCGCCCAGTTCACCGTCATCTTTCACGTGCTCGGGCAGAATGCTGGTGCCGGCATAGCCACCACCGCCGTCGAGCTTCAGGCCCAGCATAGCGTGGGCATCGAGCCCGAAGCCGACCACGCCTGGCGTGTAGCCGGACTCGAAACGCGCAACCGCACCCTGGCCCCACTCGCGCTTGTCGCGCACGCCAGCATTGAGGTTGTTGCGGTTGAAGTAGGCATTGCGAAAATGCAGGTTGAAGGATGAGCCTTCGATGAAGCCATCAGCCTTGTCTTCATCTGCCTGGGCGGCGAAGGGCATCGTTGCAGTCAATGCAATGAACAACGGGGTAAAACGGAACGCGGAAGGCACCGGTACTAGCTCCTTTGGTCTGACGGTGTGGCAGTTTTTATTTTTGAATGTGCAACTTTCTTGTTAGAGACGTAACGGCCGGGCTGATCGTTAAAGCACATAAAAAAAGCCGCTGATTGGCAGCGGCTTTAAAAGGCTAACATATCGGCACCGGTGGTGCCCATGGCATAGCCGAGGGAAAACGGGAGCGGTAGCGGCGCGCGATCAGCTGTCGGCATTAACGTCGCTGGAGACTTTCGAAGCTGTCTGTTCTGCGTCTTTGCCTGCGTCAGCCTGGTGTGCGACGGCCTCGCGGGCTTCTTGGTGAACAGCTGCAAGTTCTGCATTACGGGCAACGAAAGCCGGGGATTCTTCGGCCATGGCCAGGGGCGACAACAACAGGGAAGACAGAACGAAAACGCTGGCAATACCCATACTGTTGGACATTTGAAACTACCTTCTTGCGCGGGCAAGTGCTAATGAGGACAGGGCTAAAGTTAGTCTCTTCAGCGCCTGGGAAACAGCACCCGGCGCGATAAGCACTGTTGCGCAAAAGGTAACGATTGTGGGGGAAATACTCAGGCTTTTGCCGCTAACCTGCGTGCTTGAGCGTTCGGCAGGCGAATACCGAACGTGTTGGCACCCGCCTCGCTACGCACAAACACCTCCCCGCCATGCATCAATGCAATCGCCTTGACGATCGCCAAGCCCAACCCATGGTTGCTGCCACCACTGTTGCTGCGCGCGGCATCCACCCGATAGAACCGCTCGAACAGCAGCGGCAGGTGCTGGTCATCGATCGCCGGCCCTGGGTTGCTCACGGCAATGCTCACCTGCTCCGGTCCGTTGTCGATATGCACCCGGATCACCTGGTTCGGCGCCGTGTGCTGCACGGCGTTGTTCAGCAAGTTGATCAGCGCACGGCGCAGCTGGGCTTTCTCGATGGGGGCCTGGGCGTCGCCGCTGACGCTGACGCTGACCTGGGCGTCTTCGAGGATGTAGTCGAGGTAGTCGAGGGTGGTTGCCACTTCTTCGGCCAGTGATGCCTGGGTCAGGGCGGTGGCCTTGCTGCCTTGGTCGGCGCTGGCGAGGAACAGCATGTCGTTGATGATGCTGCGCAGGCGTTCCAGTTCTTCCAGGTTCGACTGCAGCACTTCGAAATAGTGTTCGGCGCTGCGGCCACGGGTGAGGGCGACCTGGGTCTGGCCGATCAGGTTGGTCAGCGGCGAGCGCAGTTCGTGGGCGACATCGGCGTTGAAGGCCTCCAAACGCGAATAGGCGTGGCTGACCCGGTCCAGCGCGGCATTGAAGGCGCCGGCAAACTGCGCCAGTTCCGGTGCCAGGTCGACGGTCTGCAAGCGGCCGTTCAGGCGTGGCGGGGCCAGGGCCTGGGCTTCATTGGACAGCGCCAGCAGCGGGCGCAGGCCGATGCGGGCTACCCAGTAGCCAAGGATCGAGGCCAGCAGGACGCCGAGCACTGCCAAGCCGACGATGGCCACCAGCAGGCTGTGTTGGGCCTGCCAGAAAGTTTCGGTGTCGATGGCGATCAGAAACCGCACGGCCGGGCGCTCGCCCAGGGCCGGTAGCTCGCTGACCAGCACTTTGTAGGGGTACAGGTGGTCGGGCAGGTGCAGGTCGCGCATGCCCGTCGGGCCTTCGGCAAAGGCGCGCACCCGTTCGCTGGTGTGGCCATATTCGAAGGCCGGGTTGCTGCCGACCACCCAGAAGCGGATGCGCTTGTCTTCTTCGCTGAGCAGGTTGAGCTTGTTGCTGACCTTCGCCCAGTGTTCGGCCGTGCCAAAGCGGTTGAGGGTGGATTCGAGCACGCTGTAGCGCGCATCCAGCTCGGCCGCCGGCAGCAGGTCGAGGCTGCGGTCGACCTGGCGGTACAGCGCCGAGCCGATCAGCAGGAACACGCCCAGCGCTACCAGGATGAACAGCGCCGACAGGCGCAGTGCGATGGAGTTAACCGGCACGGTTTTCCAGGACATAGCCCATGCCTCGGATGGTATGCAGCAGCTTGTTGTCGAACGGCCCGTCGAGCTTGGCGCGCAGGCGCTTGATCGCCACTTCGACGACATTGGCGTCGCTGTCGAAATTGATGTCCCAGACCAGCTCGGCGATGGCCGTCTTCGAAAGGATTTCGCCCTGGCGCCGGGCCAGCACGCTGAGCAGCGAGAACTCCTTGGCGGTCAGCTCCAGGCGCTGGCCGGCACGGCTGGCCTTGCGCGCCATAAGGTCGATCCACAGGTCGCCCACCTGCACCTGCAGCGGCTCATGGCTGCTGCTGCGGCGGGTCAGGGCCTGCAGCCGGGCGACCAGTTCGAGGAAGGAGAACGGCTTGCCCAGGTAGTCGTCGGCGCCTTCGCGCAGGCCGTGGATGCGGTCTTCGACGCGCTCGCGGGCGGTGAGCATGATCACCGGCGTCTGCTTGCGGGCCCGCAGCGCGCGCAGCACGCCATAGCCATCCAGCCCCGGCAGCATCACATCGAGCACGATCACCGCATAGTCGCCTTCCAGCGCCAGATGCAGGCCGTCGATGCCGTCGCGCGCGAGGTCAACGGTAAAGCCCTGCTCGCTCAGGCCGCGATGCAGATAGTCGGCGGTTTTCTCTTCATCTTCGATGATCAGCACGCGCATGGTCTTGTCTCAGTGGGTACTTGGCGCTGCCGCCGGTGCGGCCTGGCGGCGGTGGAACAGGCGCTCCAGGGCCAAGTATATGACCGGGGTGGTGAACAGCGTCAGGGCCTGGCTCACCAGCAGCCCGCCGACCACCGCGATGCCCAACGGCTGGCGCAGCTCAGAGCCGGTGCCGAAGCCGAACATCAGCGGCACCGCGCCCAGCAGTGCCGCCAGGGTGGTCATGATGATCGGGCGGAAGCGCACCAGGCATGCCTGGCGGATCGCCTGCTCGGGCGTCATGCCGTGGTGGCGCTGGGCTTCGAGGGCGAAGTCGATCAGCAGGATGCCGTTTTTCTTGACGATGCCGATCAGCAGCACCACGCCGATCAGCCCCATGATGCTGAAGTCTTGCCCGCTGGCCCAGAGCAGAATGATCGCGCCCAGGCCGGCGGAGGGCAGGGTGGAAATGATGGTCAGCGGGTGGACGAAGCTCTCGTAGAGCACGCCGAGGATGATGTAGACCGCAACCAATGCGGCGAGGATCAGGTACGGCTGGCTCGACAGCGAGCTCTGAAACGCTTGTGCGGCGCCTTGGAAGTTGCCGGCGATGGAGTCGGGCATGCCCAGCTCGCGCTGGGTGCGCTCGAGTATCTGCACCGCATCGCCCAGGGCTACGCCGGGGGCCAGGTTGAACGACAGGTTGGCGGCCGGGAACAAGCCATCATGGCTGATCGAAAGCGGCCCGGTGCTGGGCGCCGCGACATGCGCCAAGGCCGACAGCGGCACCATCTCGTTGGTCAGTGGCGAGCGCAGGTAGAAGAAGTTCAGGCTTTCGGCCTTGCCGCGTTGCTGGGCGTCCAGTTCGAGGATGACCTTGTACTGGTTGGTCTCGGTCTGGAATTCGCTGATCTGCCGCTGGCCGAAGGCGTCGTACAGCGCCTGGTCGACGTCGGTGGTGGTCAGGCCGAAACGCGCCGCAGCCTGGCGGTCGATGTCGATGCGGGTGACGCTGGCGCCCAGTTGCAGGTCGTTGGACAGGTCGCGCAACGCCGGGTTTTCGCGCAGGCGGTCGGTCAGGCGCTGTGTCCACAGGTTGAGCGCGACGCCGTCGTTGCTCTTGAGCACGTACTGGTACTGGGTGCGCGAGGGGCCGGAGCTGAGGTTGATGTCCTGGCCGGCGCGCATGTAAAGGACGATACCCGGCACCTGGGCGAGCTGCGGGCGAATGCGGTCAATCCATTCGCTTGCCGACACATCCCGCTCGCCGCGTGGTTTCAGCGAGATCCAGAAGCGGCCGTTGGCGATGGTCTGGTTGCTGCCGGTGACCCCGACCGAGTGCGAATAGGCGCGCACGGCAGGGTCGTTGCCGATGATCTTGGCCAACGCCTGGTGCTTCTCGATCATCGACGGGTATGAAACGTCCGCGGCAGCTTCGCTGGTGCCGAGGATGAAGCCGGTGTCCTGCAGCGGGAAGAAGCCTTTGGGAATGCCGACGTAGCCGGCGACTGCCAGCGCCAGAGTGATGCCGAACACGCCGAGGGTCATGCGCCGGTGGGCCAGTGCGCGGTCCAGGCCTTTTTCGTACCAACCCAGCAGGCGCGGGCCGAAGCCCCCCTCGTGTTCGCCAGGCGGGCGGCGCATGAGCAGTGCCGAAAGGGTAGGCGCCAGCGTCAACGACACCACCACCGAAATCAGGATGGTCGCCGTGGCCGTCAGGGCGAACTCCTTGAACAGCCGGCCGACCACGCCGCCCATGAACAGCAGCGGAATGAACGCGGCGATCAGCGAGAAGCTGATCGACACTACCGTGAAGCCGATTTCGCCGGCGCCCTTCAGTGCTGCCGTGCGGCTGTCGTCGCCGGCCTCCAGGTGGCGGTGGATGTTCTCGACCACCACAATCGCGTCATCCACCACGAAGCCTACTGCGATGACGATGGCCACCAGCGTCAGGTTGTTGAGGCTGAAGCCCATCACGTACATCAGTGCGCAGGTGGCGATCAACGACACACCCAGCACGCTCGACACGATGAAGGTGGCCGACCATTGGCGCAGGAACAGCGCCATTACCCCAATCACCAGCGCAACGGCGATCATCAGGGTCAGTTCTACCTCGTGCAGGGAGCTGCGGATGGTCTGGGTGCGGTCCTGCAGCACTGACACTTCAACCGAAGCTGGCAGCATCTCTTGCAGGCGCGGCAGGGCGTCGAGCACCCGGTCCACGGTGTCGACGATATTGGCCCCAGGCTGGCGGAAGATCACCAGGTTGAGCCCCGGCTGGTCGCCGGACCAGGCTTTGACGTAGGCATTCTCGGCGCCGTTGATCACCTTGGCCACGTCCTTGAGGTGCACCGGCGCGCCATTGCGGTAACTGACGATCAGCTGTGCGTAGTCGTCGGGGTGAAACAACTGGTCGTTGGCGGCGATGGTCGACACGCTGTGCTCGCCATAAAACGCGCCTTTGGCCAGGTTCAGGCTGGTCTGCTGGATGGCCTGGCGCACGTCGGCCAAGGTCAGGCCGATGGCTGCGAGCTTCTCGGGCTGTGCCTGCACCCGTATCGCCGGGCGCAGTTGCCCGGTGATGTTGACCAGGCCGACCCCGTCGATCTGGCTGAGCTGTCGCGCCAGCAGGGTTTCGGCGTAGTCGCTGAGCTCGTTGCCGGGCATCTGCGCAGAGCTGACGGTCAGGATCACCACCGGGCTGTCGGCCGGATTGACCTTGCGCCAGGTGGGCGGGCTGGGCAAGTCCTGGGGCAGGCGGGCGGTGGCAGTGTTGATCGCCGCCTGGACTTCCTGGGCCGCGGTGTCGATGTTCTTGTCGAGGGTGAACTGCAGGATCAGCGTGGTCGAGCCCAGCGCGCTGCTGCTGGTCATCTGGGTCATGCCGGGGATGGCGCTGAACTGCACCTCAAGCGGTGTGGCCACCGATGAGGCCATGGTCTCGGGGCTGGCACCAGGCAGTTGGGCGGTCACCTGGATGGTTGGGAAGTCGGCCTCGGGCAGGGGGGCCACCGGCAGGCGCGGGAACGCAATGGCGCCCAGCAGCACCAGGGCGAAGGTCAGCAGCAGGGTGGCGATGGGGTGGTCGATGCACCAGGCCGAAACGCCGTTGCGGGTGTTCATGGCTGGCTCCTGCGGTCGGCCATTTCGGCTGGGGCGGGCGCGTCCGGGGTGATCTCGATCGTGGCGCCGGGCTTGAGCCGCGACTGGCCATCGAGTACCAACTGATCACCGGCCTTGACCCCGGCGACGATGTTCAGCGTGCTGTCCTGGTACAGCACCTTGACCGGCACGCTGGTCACCTTGTCGCCGTCCACGCGGTAGACGAAGTGGCCATCGATGCTGCGCTGCACCACCGTGGGGGGCACCACCAGGGCGTTTTCATCAATTGCCGTGCGCAAGCGCAGGGTCACCAGTTGCCCTGGCCACAGGCGACCGTCCTTGTTGGCGAACTCGGCCTTGACCCGTACCGTGCCGGTGTTGGCCGAAATCTGGTTGTCGATCAGCGCCAGGTGGCCCTCACCGAGCAGGTTGCGTTCGCCATCGGCGTCCATGTAGGCCTGCACCAGTGCCGGTGTGGGTGCCTTGAGCAGGGTTTGCAGGGTGGGCAGCATCTGCTGCGGCAGCGAGAACTCGACCGCAATCGGGTCGATCTGGGTCACGCTGAACAGGCCTTGGGTATCGCTGATGCGTACCAGGTTACCGGGGTCGATATTGCGGATGCCGACACGCCCGGTGACCGGTGAGCGGATCTGCGTGTAGGAAAGCTGCACTTCGGCATTGGCGATGGCGGCCTGGTTGCCTTTGACCGTGGCCTGCAATTGGTTCACCAGCGCCTGCTGCTGGTCGAGGGTCTGCTTGGATATGCCGTCATCGGTGCTGAGCAGGCGGTAGCGCTTGAGGTCGACGCCGGCCACCTGGATCTGAGCCTGGCTTTGGCCGAGCTGGGCACGGGCCTGGTCGAGGCTGGCACGGATGCTGCGGTCGTCGAGGGTGGCGAGCAGGTCACCCTGCTTGACCCACTGACCTTCCTTGACCAATACCTGGGTCAGTATTCCCTCGACCTGCGGGCGAACCTCGACGCTGTGCAGCGACAGCACCGAGCCGATGGCGCTGGCGAAGCGCGGGACGTCCTGCTCGGCGACACTGACCACGCGCACCGGGATGGCGGCTTGCGCGCGGGGGGCTGGCGCCTCGTGGCGCTGGCCGTACCAGATGGCCAGTGCTACCAGGGCCAGTAGTGCCAAGCCGGCGAGAAGGAGAGAGCGGGAAGGACGTCGCATCGGTGCGGGCACCTTGGCCAAGGGGATGGGAAACGTTTGTCGGTACTCAAACTTATAGCCCCCGTACCGGGTCGGCAGCGTGACCGCTGGCTGACAGGGCTGACAGGTTGGTGCCACGCGCTTGCCTCGGAATCTTCAGCGCCCTTGAGATCGAGCGCCGCCCGCGCGGCGCTTCGCGAAGCGCATGCCTTGGAATCTTCAGCGCCTTTGAGATCGAGCGCCGCCCGCGCGGCGCTTCGCGGGGCAAGCCCGCTCCCACATTTGTTGCAACGTGCCATGGCCTGATAGGCCATAG